>JBFIHC010000008.1:0-61348 GCA_041601995.1 Woeseiaceae bacterium
ACGGCCGGCTCGTGGATCTATATCGGCAGCCAGGGCATCGTGCAGGGCACTTACGAGACCTTCGTCGAGATGGGGCGTCAGCATTACGGCGGCGACCTGGCCGGGCGCTGGATACTGACCGCGGGGCTGGGTGGCATGGGAGGCGCGCAGCCGCTCGCGGCGACGATGGCCGGCGCGTCGATGCTCGCGATCGAGTGCCAGGCCGATCGCATCGAAAAGCGGCTGCAGACAGGTTACCTCGATACCAAGACCGACGACCTCGGCGAGGCACTCGCGATGATCGAGAAATCCGTCGCCGACAGGAAGCCACTGTCCGTGGGGCTGCTGGGTAACGCGGCCGAAATATTGCCGGAGATGGTCAAGCGCGGCGTGCGCCCGGATGCGGTAACCGACCAGACGTCGGCGCACGACCCGGCGAACGGCTACCTGCCGATTGGCTGGACCGTCCAAGAGTGGTTCGAGCGCCGCGAGGCGGATCCGGACGCGGTCGTTGCGGCCGCCGTGAAGTCCATGGCCGTGCACGTGCGCGCGATGCTGGCGTTCCACGCAGCCGGCGTGCCGACCTTCGACTACGGCAACAACATCCGCCAGGTCGCGCTGGACGAGGGTGTCGACAATGCCTTCGACTTCCCGGGCTTCGTTCCCGCCTATGTGCGACCGCTGTTCTGCCGTGGCGTCGGGCCGTTCCGCTGGGCGGCATTGTCGGGCGATCCCGAGGACATCTACCGCACTGATGCGAAGGTGAAGGAACTGATCCCGGACGACGAGCACCTGCACCAGTGGCTGGACGCCGCCGCCGAGAAAATCCACTTCCAGGGCCTGCCGGCGCGCATCTGCTGGGTCGGTCTCGGCGAGCGCGACCGCCTCGGCCTCGCCTTCAACGAGATGGTGCGCAAGGGCGAACTCAAGGCGCCGGTCGTGATCGGCCGCGACCACCTCGACAGCGGTTCGGTGGCAAGCCCCAACCGCGAGACGGAAGCGATGCGCGACGGATCCGACGCGGTGTCCGACTGGCCGTTGCTGAACGCGCTGCTGAACACCGCCAGCGGGGCAACCTGGGTGTCGATCCACCATGGCGGCGGTGTCGGCATGGGCTACGCGCAGCATGCGGGCCTGGTGATCGTGTGTGACGGCAGCGAGGCGGCGGACCGCCGCATTGCGCGCGTGCTGTGGAACGATCCGGGCACCGGGGTGATGCGGCACGCCGATGCCGGTTACCCGGAGGCCGTCGCCTGCGCGGAAGAGCACGGCCTCAGGCTTCCTATGGTCGGCCGGGGAGAAAAGACATGAAACTTGTTGTCGATAAGCAGCTCGTGACGCTCGCCGAGCTCCGCGTGGCGTGGAGAGGGCCCGTCGAAGTCTCGCTGGGCATCGACGCGCGCCGCGCTATCGCCGAGTCCGCAGAATACATCAGGGATGTCGTCGAAAGCGGCGCCGAGATCTACGGCGTCAATACCGGGTTCGGCCAGCTCGCACGCGTTCACATCAGCGATGCTGAACTCGTGCGGCTGCAGGAGAACCTGGTGAGCTCGCACTCCGTCGGGGTAGGGGAGGATCTCAGCGACGACATCGTGCGCCTGATCATGCTGATGAAAGTGATCGCGCTTGCCGAGGGTTTCTCGGGCGTGCGGCTGGAACTGGTCGATGCGCTGTGTGCGCTGATCAATCACAACGTCTACCCGCGGATTCCCGCCAAGGGTTCGGTCGGCGCGTCGGGCGACCTCGCGCCGCTCGCGCACATGGCCAGCGTGTTGATCGGTGTCGGGGAAGCGAAGGTCGACGGCGAACTGGTTACCGCGCAGGAAGCGCTCGCACACGCGGGCATCGAACCGATCAAGCTGGCGCCGAAAGAGGGGCTCGCATTGCTCAACGGTACGCAGGTGTCGACGGCGCTTGCGTTGGCGGCGGTGTTCCGCTGTGAAAACGTGCTGGCCGCCGCGCTGGTTGCGGGCGCCATGTCCGCCGACGCGGTGAAAGGCAGCGACACGCCCTTCGATCGCCGCATACACAGCGTGCGCGGGCACGGCGGGCAGACTGCGGTCGCGGGGGTGCTGCGGCAGCTCATGCGGAACAGCGAGATACGGGAATCCCACCTGGAATGCGAACACATACAGGACCCGTACTCGATACGCTGCCAGCCGCAGGTGATCGGCGCATGCCTGGGCGTCCTCCGCCACGTCTGCAATGTGCTCGAGATCGAAGCCAACGCGGTCACGGACAATCCGCTGGTGTTTACGGAGTCGCATGCCGTGCTCTCGGGCGGGAACTTCCATGCTGAGCCCGTGGCGTTCGCCGCGGACTACCTTGCGCTCGCGATTGCTGAAATCGGGGCGCTGTCCGAGCGGCGCATCGCACTGCTCGTGGACGAACATCTGAGCGGCCTGCCGGCGTTTCTCGTCAAGGAGGGCGGCCTGAACAGCGGCTTCATGATGGTGCAGGTGACCGCCGCGGCGCTTGCATCCGAGAACAAGGTGCTCTCGCACCCGGCCAGCGTCGACAGCATCCCGACGTCGGCAAACCAGGAAGATCATGTCAGCATGGCGACCTTCGCGGCGAACAGGCTGCACACGATGCTCGACAACACTTCGGACATCGTCGCGATCGAGTTGCTGGCGGCGGCGCAGGGCATCGAATTTCACCGGCCGAAGAAGAGTTCCCCGCCGATCGAGAAGACCGTCGCCGCGGTGCGCAGCGTGTCGGCGAGTTACACCGAGGATCGCTCGCTGTCGCGGGATATCGCGCGGCTTTCCGCGATGATCGATTCGGGCGAGTTCTGCGAGCACGCCGCGTCGGTGTTACCGAGCCTCGGCGCATGAGCGACGTCTACCGGTTCGTCGAGGGCGATTCGCCGCTGCTGGTCAGCGTGCCGCACGATGGCCGACTGATCCCGGACGAACAACGCGCGCGGATGACGGAGGCGGGGCTCGCGATCCCGGATACCGACTGGCACGTCGCTCAGCTCTACGGCTTCGCCGCTGAACTCGGTGCGTCGTTGCTGGTTGCGCGGTACTCGCGCTACGTGGTCGACCTCAATCGCTCTCCGGACAACGAGACGCTGTACGAGGGCCAGGTCGCGACCGGGCTGTGTCCCCACTACACGTTTGCGGGCGAGCCGCTGTATCGCGACGATGATGCGCCGGTGCCGCAAGAGGAGGTCGAGGCGCGTATCGAGCGCTACTGGCGCCCCTACCACGAGCGGCTCGCGCGGGCGCTCGATGCGATCCGGACCCGTCACGGTTGTGCGTTGCTGTGGGACGCGCACTCGATCCCGAGCCGGGTGCCGCGCCTCTTCGACGGCGAGCTGCCGGTGCTCAATCTGGGTAACTTCGATGGCCGCAGCTGCGATTCCGACCTCGCGCAGGAGCTCTACGGGATTGCGTCCGCCAGTCCGTACGAGTGCGTGATGAACGGGCGCTTCAAAGGCGGTTACATTACGCGCCACTATGGCGACCCGGCCAACGGAGTGCACGCGATGCAGCTCGAACTGGCGCAGCGAGCCTACATGGACGAGACGTCACAGCAATTCGATGCTTCCCTCGCGCGCGAGCTGCGCGACACGTTGAAAACGCTCCTGGTTGCTTTTGCCCGGTATCGCCCCGTTCAGTGAGAATTCATCAGCGTGCGGTTAGAATGCACCCTCAAGGAACCCCCGAATCCGCCGCCGCTCGGCGGATCAAACCAGGACTCAGACAGGAACAGGACATGACCAGACTATTTATTAAACTCGTGATTGCTTTCGGTCTTCTCGGCGCAATCGTGGCATCGCCGGCAGCAATAGCTGCTTCGGCGGCCGAAATCGACGTGCGTGTCAAGGAGACCGTCGAGGAGTTCAAGAAGAACGTCAACGGCGCCGAGGTGTTTCTGCAGCAGGCCGCGGGCTACCTCGTGTTTCCGAAGGTCTACAAGGTCGGCGTCGGTATCGGCGGCGAGACCGGTGAAGGCGCGCTGCTGATCGGCAAGGAAGTTGTCGATTACTACCGCACTTCGAGCGGTTCCATCGGCTTCCAGCTTGGCGCGCAGGCGCGTTCGATCGTCATCGTCTTCATGACCCCGGAATCGCTGAGCCAGTTCCGCAACAGCGAAGGCTGGAAAGTCGGTATCGACGGTTCGGTCGCGCTGATCGATCTCGGCGCCGGCAAGACCATCGATTCCAGGAACATCAAGGATCCGGTCGTCGGTTTCATCTTCGGCTCCAAGGGGCTGATGTACAACCTGACGCTCGAAGGCACCAAGATCCACAAGCTTGACAAACGCTGATCCGAAGAAGCCGCCGCGCAAGCCCCTCGGGCGGCGTGTCGGCGAGAACCTCCGCGCGGCCGGCACGTTCGGCCGCGAGGCCGTGACACGCCCCGGCGGCCTGCCGGAAAAAGCCCATGGATGGTTCCGCGCCTGGTTGCGCAAGGTGTGGGACGTCCGCGGCGGCGGCCTGTACGCGGTGGGCTTTGCTGCCGCATTCCTGTTCTTCGAAATACGCGAGGCGATCGTCGAGGACATTCCACAGCTCGTCGCAATGCACAACGTCCTGAGTTCGGAGCTGGTCGGCTTCGGGATCCAGTTCATCGTCGACTCGATGATCAACTTCGTGCGCGCCCTGCTGTGGCCGATGTACGTGGTGCAGTTCCGGCCGCCCGTCGGGCTGATCGCGCTGGTCGCGGCGTTCGTCCTGTTTCCCCGTTACATGAAACAACCGATCGAGCGCTGGCTGTTCCAGGACGCGGACACGAAGCCGTAGGAGCGGTTCTTGAACCGCGACGGTTCGCGGGCCCAGGCCCGCTCCACTGGGAGGTCCAGCGGCCGCACGGCCCCGATCCATCCACACAAATGAGAATCGTTCTCATTTTCTGCCCCGCCGGTAGGTATTTGCCGTTATGCTGCCGTTCAGGTTCGGTCGGTAGAATGCGGCGCTGGATTTGTATCTGGTTTAGAATGACATGCGCTGGGCATGTTCCGGCCTGAAACCAAGAAAAGTATCGAGGAGAGTCCGTTGAGCAAAATTGCACGCCGTAAGTTCATACAATTGTCTGCCGTCGCCGCCGCAGGCGTTCTCGTGCAGCCGGGCCGCTCAGCCCGAGCAGAGGATATGCCGAAACTTTCGGAAGACGATCCGATGGCGATGGGCATGAAGTACACCCATGATGCGAGCAGCGTTGATCCGTCGACGCGCGCGAACAGTGCCGAAGTGCAGAACTGCGCGAACTGTGCGCTCGTACAGGGCGAAGCGAAAGACGGCTGGCTACAGTGCCAGATCTTCCCGGGCAAGCTCGTCAACGCAAACGGTTGGTGCAGCGTCTGGGCGCCCAAGTCCTGAGGCAGGGTTACACGAGTAACAAAACGCCGGCTTCATGCCGGCGTTTTTTGTTGCAGTGGGGAACAGGAGCCGATTACGCTCTGCGTGTGTAGAATCCACCCCTCCTGAACCGGAGCCCGGAGAAGCCCGTTGTTTGAATCGCTGCAGCTGCTACCGCCCGATGCCATCATCGGACTGATTGCCGAGTACAAGAACGACTCGCGCGAGCCGAAGGTGGATCTCGGCATCGGCGTGTATCGAGATACTGCGGGCGAGACGCCCGTGCTCGACGTCGTCAAGGAGGCCGAGCGACGCCTTGTCGAGTCCCAGGAATCGAAGGCGTACATCGGGTCAGCCGGCTCGGCCGCCTTTAACGAAGCCCTACGCGACCTGACGTTCGCGGACTCGGTGGCCGCCGACCGCGTCGCCATGCTGCAGACCCCCGGTGGTTCGGGGTCACTGAGAGTCGCTGCCGGCGTAATCCTGCGTGCGAGCAAGGACGCGACGGTGTGGGTAAGCGGTCCCACCTGGGCAAATCACGTGCCGCTGCTGGGCGGGGCTGGGCTCGATCTTCAAACCTATGCTTACTATGACGACGAGCGGAAGTCGCTCGACCTCGATGCGATGCTGGACGCCCTGCACGACATCCCGAAGGGCGACGTCGTCTTGTTGCACGCCAGCTGTCACAACCCGACGGGGATCGATCCCGACGAAGCGCAGTGGCGGAAGATCGCGGACGTGATCGAGGAGCGCGAGCTGCTGCCTTTCGTCGATGTCGCGTACCAGGGTTTCTCTGTCGACCTGGATTCCGACGTGTTCATCGTTCGCGAACTCGCCGGCCGGGTGCCGGAAGTGCTCGTTTCCACGTCGTGTTCGAAGAACTTCGGGCTGTATCGTGACCGCGTCGGCGCCCTGTTCATCGTCACGCCCGACAGCAAGACGCGCGACATCGTGCAGTCGCAGGCCAACAACCTGGTCCGTACGATGTACTCCATGCCGCCGGATCACGGCGCTGCGGTGGTCGAGACGATCCTGCACGATGAGAAGCTGCGCGCCCGCTGGGTCGAGGAACTCGGGGAAATGCGCGAGCGCCTGCGCGACATGCGGCAGCTGCTGAACGATGCCCTGCGCGCTGAAGCGCCCGAGCACGATTTTTCGCACGTCGTTCGTGCGCGAGGCATGTTCTGTTTTCTCGGCATTTCCACCGAGCAGGTCGGGCGCCTGAAGAAGGACCATGCGGTATACATGGTGGACTCGAGCCGCATCAATATCGCGGGGGTCACGGCCGGTAACGTCGGCCACATAGCGCGATCCGTCGCCGCCGTCCTCTGACAACTACTGCATGGCGGGTTCCCAGACCAGCTTGCTGTCCTCGTCGATGGACAGGCGCCGGGTTGTGCCGGCATTGAGCTCCAGCACGAACGCCGCGGGTTCGCTCGAGCTGACCGATTTCTCCGAGAGCGGCACGGTATTCCGGACGATATTCGTCACGCTGCCGTCGCGGCGGGCGAACACCATGTCGAGCGGAATGTAGGTGTTCTTCATCCACATCGAACGGTAATTCTCGTCCGCGTACACGAACAGCATCCCCGTCCATTCGGGCAGCTCGCGGACGAACATCAGTCCGCGTTGTTGCTGTTGCCGGTTGGCGGCGACGTAGATGTCAAAACGGTGACAGGCGTGCTTCGCAACGATGACGAGGACGTCCGGCTGGAACGACTGCTGCAGCGGTTCCTGGGCGTGCACCGACAACGATGCGAGGCACAGCATCGTCAGGAGCGTGCGTACGAGTTTCATTTCGCGCCCCAGTTGAAGTAACCGCCGAACTCCAGCTCGCGCAGCGTCACGCTCGAGTCGCCGTTGATCTCCGCGAGGGGCGCGATGCAATACAGCGTTCCCGCGACGAAGTAGTCATCCTCGCCCAGCCGCTCCTGCCCGGGCACGTCCGTCCAGCAGCTGCCCAGGCCGGCGGTGCTGAAAAAGCGTCCGCCGCCTTCTTCGATCAGCGTCACGTTGCTGTCCAGTTCACGCGCAGTGACACCGCGCTGCAGGCCGGGCATGGCGACGAGGATCGCCAGCGAATGCTCCCCGAATTGCCCGGCGAACCGAAGCCGTGCGCCCTTGCCCTCCGGTCGCGGCATTCCCTCGCAGTCGAGCGTGCCGTCCGCCCAGTCGACCGGGCCGGACAGCTCGCCGTACAAATTCGTCCGCAGGTATCCGCGCTCGCCACAGCCGCTGGATTCGGGGGACGGTGGCGACAGTGCCGGCAGCGCCGCCGGCCCGGGCGTGTCACCGCAGCCGGCCAGCCACGCCGATACGGCGGCCGCAAGCAGTGCCGTCAGGCGGGCCTTTCCGAGAATTCCGTGCAATGTTCTTTGCCCAGCGCTGTCTTACAACGGGACATTATTACCGAAGTGATCCGGCTATGGACAAAATTCAGGGCGACGAGTTGGCGTCAACAGGCATCCTCTCTACAATGTCACGCCCCAACCCGGCCCGGGAGCCATTAATGAGTGTCGCAGACCAGTTCCAGCAACTCGAAGCGCATGCCAGCCGCTTGATCATCGGTCAGTCGCACCTGATCAACCGCATGTTGATCGCGCTGCTGTGCGACGGGCACCTGCTGGTCGAGGGCGCTCCCGGTCTGGCCAAGACCCGCGCCATCAAGGTCCTGGCGGAGAGCGTCGAGGGCGATTTTCACCGCCTGCAGTTCACGCCGGACCTGCTGCCTGCCGACCTCACGGGCACCGACATCTACCGGCCTCAGGAAGGCACTTTCGAGTTTCGCAAGGGTCCGCTGTTCCACAACCTGATCCTCGCGGACGAGATCAACCGCGCCCCTGCGAAGGTCCAGTCGGCCCTCCTCGAAGCGATGGAGGAGCGGCAGATTTCCGTCGGCGACAAGAGCTACCCGCTCGACGACCTGTTCCTGGTGATGGCCACCCAGAACCCGATCGAGCAGGAGGGCACGTACCCGCTGCCCGAGGCGCAGCTCGATCGTTTCCTGCTGCACGTGCAGGTGGGCTATCCGAACGCCGCAGAAGAGCGCAGCATCCTGGTGCTCAACCGGAACGAGGCGAAGGCGAACAAACGCGATGCATTCCAGCCGCCGGAGCTCCTCTCCGTGGCCTCCGTGATGCAGGCTCGCCAGGAGATCCTGCGCCTGCATCTCGCGGCGGAGCTCGAGGAGTACATCGTCAACATCGTGCTCGCCACGCGCAACCCCACCCCCGTGGACAGTTCGCTCGACGGGCAGATTCTCTATGGCGCCAGCCCGCGCGCGAGCATCGGTATCGACCGTGCGGCGAGAGCAAGAGCATGGCTGGCGGGACGGGACTACGTGGGTCCCGAAGATATCCAGGACGTTACTTCCGACGTCCTGAGGCATCGGCTGGTGCTCAGCTTCGAGGCGGAAGCGGACGGCGTCGACGCGAATTCTGTCATCGAACGGATACTGGATGGCGTCGGCGTGCCTTGATGCGGCAACTCGACCACATCTCCGAGAACGCCTCGCCCGTCAGCGTTTCGCAATCGGGCCTCATTCGGCTGAGCGGTCCTGCGCGTGCCATCGCGCTCGACGTGCTAAGGGTGCGCTCGCTGCAGACCGGCGCGTACGTGTCGCACTTCCGCGGCCGCGGCATGGAGTTCGACGAATCGCGGCCCTACCAGCCCGGTGACGACCCGCGCTCGATCGACTGGCGCGTGACGGCGCGCAGTACGACGGCGTACACCAAGTTGTTCCGCGAGGAACGCGAGCGTCCGGTACTGGTTATGGTCGACCTGCGGTCCAACATGCACTTCGCCACCCGCGGTTGCTTCAAGTCGGTGAATGCGAGCCGCGCCGCCGCGCTGCTGTCGTGGGCGGCGCACCACCGCGGCGACCGGCTCGGCGGGCTGATCTTCGGGGACACGGTGCACCGGGAACTGAAGCCGCGGCTTGGCCGCCAGGCGGCGCTCAGGTTCCTTCACGAACTTGCCGAGCATCCCGACTGGGCGCGGCGCGAGCATCGCGCTACAGCGGATCGCGAAGCGCCGCTCACGCTGGCAATGGCGTCGCTCCGGCGCGTTGCGCGCCCCGGCAGCCTCGTGGTGATTCTCAGTGATTTCCTCGGCATCAGCCGCGCGGCGCAGTCCTACCTGTCGAGCGTGGCGCGCCACAACGAGGTGCTTGCGGTGGTCCTGAGCGACCCGATCGAACGGGAGCTGCCGCCGCCTGGCCGATATCGGCTGGTGAGCGACGACGAAGAACTCGCCATCGATACCCATGCGCAGGCGGCACGCCGTGACTACCATGAAGCCTTCGAATCGCGGGCCCACGCGCTGGATCAGTTCTGCCAGCGCTACGGCATTCATCTCATGCCATTGTCGACCGACGACGACCCGGTGAGCGCGCTGCAGGCGGCACTGGGGCGGAGGACGCACTAGTGGATCTGCAAGCCATTCCGCTGCGAGGGCTGCACCTGCCGGAGCCGGTCGGCTGGTGGCCGCTCGCACCGGGCTGGTGGCTGCTCATCGCGGTGCTGGTTATTGCATCCGTCGTGCTGATTCGCGCCTGGCTGAGGCGCCGCGCGTACTCGGTTGCGCGCCGCCACGCGCTCAGGCAGCTCGAGGAAAGCCGCTCGGCGTTCGCCTACCACGGCAATCCGGTCACGCTCGGCACCGAGGTATCGGAACTGCTGCGGCGCACGATGCTGGCGTACGCGCCACGTGAGGAAGTTGCCGGGCTGACGGGCGATGCCTGGCTCGCTTGGCTGGACCGCGATCTCGACGAACCGCAATTTCGTGAAGGTCCGGGCCGCAAGCTCCTAGAACTGCCGTATCGCAACCCGGAAACGGTGGCGGAGGATGTGGACATCGACGGCATGCTCGCCGCCGTGCGGCATCGGTTGCAGACGCCGGTGGGGAGGAACGGTTAGATGCTGTCACTGGCATGGCCGTGGATGCTGCTGGCGCTGCCGCTGCCGTTCGTCCTGCGCAGGCTGCTGCCGGAGGCGAACCAGCTGCAGGAGGCGGGACTCCGCGTGCCGAGCTTTGCCGGCTTCGACGTTCTCGCCGATCGCTCCCGCTCCGCGCAGCTGCTGAACTGGCGAATCTGGGTTGCCATGATCGCATGGGTCCTGCTGGTGATCGCCGCCGCGCGTCCGGAGAGGATCGGCGACGAACTCGAAGTGCCGGTTTCCGGCCGCAACCTGATGCTCGCGGTCGATCTGTCGGGCAGCATGGACCAGAAGGACTTCGAACTCGGCAGCCGCCGCGTGGACCGTCTCACCGCGACGAAGGCTGTCGCGAGCGATTTCATCAGCCGCCGCGAGGGCGATCGCATCGGCCTGATCCTGTTCGGTGAACGCGCCTACCTGCAGGTGCCGTTGACGCTCGATCGCGAGACCGTAAAGATTCTGCTCATGGAAGCGTTCATCGGCCTCGCGGGCGAGAAGACGGCGATCGGCGATGCAATCACGCTAGCGGTCAAACGCATTCATGACCAACAGGAGGACGGGGGCGAGCAGGTCCTGGTGCTGTTGACCGACGGCGCGAACACCGCGGGCGAGATCGACCCGATGAAGGCGGCGGAACTCGCGGCGCAGGTTGGCTTGCGAATATACACGATCGGCATCGGAGCCGAGCAGATGGAGGTGGCTTCGATCATCGGCGGCCGCCGCCGCGTCAATCCGTCGGCGGACCTCGACGAGGCGACGTTGACGGGCATCGCGGACCTCACCGGAGGTCGTTACTTCCGCGCGACGGACACCGCGACCCTGCAGGACATCTACCGGCTGGTCGACCAGCTGGAGCCGGTCGAGGAACCCGAAGCCGGTTTCCGGCCGGTGCAGTCGCTCTATTTCTGGCCGCTCTCCGGTGCCTTCCTGCTGGCAGCCTTCCTCTGCGTCGTGAGCCTGTTGCAGTCGTTGCGGCTGCGGCGGATCGGCGGGGTACAGACCCATGCCGGCTGAGTTTCATTTCCTGAGGCCCGAGTGGCTATGGGCCATCCCCGCGGTAATCGCCGCCGCGATTCTGCTGGCGCATCGCCAGCTCGGCCCCGGGAGCTGGCAGAACGTCGTCGACCCGGCGCTCGCGCCGCACGTCCTCTCCGGTGCCCCGCGCCGCAGGTCCGACCTGCGGTGGTGGCTGCTCGGCATCACCGGCGTGATCGGCGCATTGTCGCTCGCGGGGCCGGCGTGGCAGCGCATCGAGCAGCCGGTGTTTCGTTCCGACCAGGCTCTCGTGATCGCGCTCGACCTGTCGCGGTCCATGGATGCGCAGGACGTCACACCGAGCCGGATGCTTCGTGCGCGGATCAAGATCCTCGACATTCTCGAGCGCCGTGCAAGCGGCCAGACGGCTCTCGTCGTTTACTCGTCCAACGCGTTCACGGTGACACCGCTGACAACGGACACCGACACGATCGCCGCACTGGTGAACAGCCTCAGCACGGACATCATGCCGAGCCGCGGCAGCTACCCGACGGCCGCGATCTACAAAGGTCAGCAGCTCCTGGAACAGGCGGGGGCCGCGTTCGGCGAGGTATTGCTGATAACCGACGGCGGCTCTTCGCCAGCCACGGAGCGCGCGGCGCGCGATCTTCGCGACGCGGGCTACACG
The DNA here is from genome assembly GCA_041601995.1 of Woeseiaceae bacterium. Classification (GTDB taxonomy): domain Bacteria; phylum Pseudomonadota; class Gammaproteobacteria; order Steroidobacterales; family Woeseiaceae; genus UBA1847. The sequence continues at coordinate 11,888 of JBFIHC010000008.1, forward strand.
CTGTCCGTGCTCGGCGTCGGTACCAGGGAGGGCGCGCCGATACCGAAGCTGTCGGGCGGCTTCGTCACCGACCAGGCGGGCCGCATCGCGGTCGCCCGGCTCGAGGAGCGCGGCCTGCGCGAGCTCGCGATGAGCGGCAGCGGGCGCTACGCGACCCTTACCTCCGATGGCCGCGATCTCGATTACCTGATGGCGGGCGAAGTCAGCACGCGCAAAGCCAGCGACGACGCGCTCGCGACGGACCAGTGGCGCGAAGAAGGCCCGTGGCTGGCGCTGCTGTTGCTGCCTTTCGGCGCGCTGGCGTTCCGGCGCGGCTGGGTCGTGTTGATCGTGTTCGCAATACTGCCGATCTCCAGGCCGGCCGAGGCGTCGCTGTGGGACGACCTGTGGCTGAACAAGAACCAGCAGGCGCAGCGCCAGCTCGACGCGGGCAACGCGGCAGACGCGGCGGCGCTGTTCGAAAATCCCGAGTGGCGTGCCGTTGCCGAATACGAGGCGGGCGCCTATGCGCAGAGCGCGGCACGCTTCGCTGAGCAGGACGACCTGCGCAGTCTCTACAATCTCGGCAATGCGCTGGCACGACAGGGCGAGTTCGAATCCGCGATCGACGCCTACGAACAGGTACTGGCGACCGACCCGGATAACGAGGATGCTGCATTCAATCGCGACCTGCTGGAGCAGATGTTGCAGGATCAGGCATCGCAACAGCAGAACCAGGGCGACGACCAGCAGTCGTCAGAGCAGTCGGGCGGCGACAGCGAGGAGTCCGACAGCGACGCATCCTCGCAGGAACAGGGTTCGGAAGGCTCGTCCGAATCGCAGAATGAGTCGGGCGAGCAGAACGCATCGCAGCGTGAAGACGAGATGAGCGAGGAGGACATGCAGGCGCTGCAGGAAGAGCTGCAGCGCGCGGCCGAGGAAGCCGAGCAGCAGGGGCGACAGCAGTCGCCGCAGTTGAGCGAGGAACAGCTCGAGGCAATGCGCCGCGAACAGGAAGCGCAGCAGGCAATGGAGCAGTGGTTGCGACGCATCCCCAACGATCCGGGCGGGCTGCTGCGCCGCAAGTTCCGCTACCAGTACCAGAGGATGGGCCGTGACCAGGACGGCAACAACCTGTGGCCCGACGACGAGGTGCAGCCCTGGTGAGGTCGCGGACAGACCGAAACGCGAGTGCTTGGTTGGCAACCGGCGCGCTGCTGATGCTGTGCGGTGAGGCGCAAGCCGGCGTGCAGGCACGCGTGGATCGCAACACGATCGACCTCAACGAGTCCTTCACGCTCGAGATCGTCGTCGACACCGAGATCGATCTGCAGCCGGATATTTCGGCGCTCAACGAGGATTTCTACGTCGGGCAAAGCAGCCAGCTCAGCAACACGATGATCATCAATGGCGAGATCTCGCGCAGCCGCACCTGGAGCTACCAGCTCATGGCAAAGCGTACCGGCGACCTGGTGATTCCGCCCGTTTCCGTCGGCTCCGAGAGCAGCGAGCCCTTGCGGATCAGCGTACGGGAGCCGGCCAATGCCCCGCCCGGCGAGGCCGACGTTTTCATCAGCAGTGAAGTGGACTACACGGAGTCGTACGTCCAGGCGCAGGTGCTGTACCGCATCAAGGTGTATCGTGCCGTGCCGACACGGCAGCCGGCGCTGCGCGACCCGGAGTTCGGTGGCGCCGAGGTGCTCATCGAGGTGGCTGGCGAGGAGCGCAGTTACGACGCGCTGCTGAACGGCCGCACCTACAACGTCGTGGAAAGGGTTTACGCACTGTTTCCCCAGGAGAGCGGCGAGGTCACGATATCGCCGGCGCGTTTCGAGGCGCGCGTGCTGCGTGATGGCCGGATCACCGGGCGCAAGGTGTTCCAGTCGCAAGCGCATACGATTGCCGTATTGCCGATTCCGGAACCGCCGGCCGACTTTCCGGACGCCGTCTGGCTGCCCGCGAAGGACGTGCGGCTGCAGGACAACTGGTCGCGGCAGCCCGACGACCTCAAGGCGGGCGAACCGATCACCCGGGTCGTCACGGCAAGTGCGCTGGGTCAGCTCGAAACGCAGATACCGGCAATCGAGCCGCCGAGCGTTAGCGGCGTGAACGTCTATCCCGATCGTCCCGAGCTCAGCCGGCAGACCGAGCCGGGCGGCATCCGCGGCATTCGCAGGGACCAGTACGCGATCATTGGTGTGGAGGCCGGCGTCATGACGCTGCCGTCGCTGCAGCTGCCGTGGTGGGACGTGGAGGCGGGCGAGTGGAAGGTTGCCGAGCTGCCCGAACGCAGCGTCAGCATCCTGCCGTCGCGCGAGGCGCCCGTGATCGATCCCGCGCCCACGGCCGCGGCGCCCCCGGAAGAGCCCGACGCACCGGCCGAGGTGTCCACGGGATCCGATTTCTGGCGCCTCGTCGCGCAGGCGGTCGTTGCGCTGTGGCTGCTGACAGTCGGCGCGTGGTGGCTGTCGTCCCGCCCGCGCCGCGAGCCAAGTGAGCCCGCGCCGCCGCCGCCGCACAAGCTGCAGGCGCGGCACCTGAAAGCGGCCCGCAAGGCGGCGCTCGACGGAGACGGCGCCGGGGTCCGGCAGGCCGTGCTCGAATGGGGCCGTCTGCAGTGGCCCGACGACGCACCGCGCAGCGTCGGCGCACTCGCACGCCGCGTGTCCGCGCCGCTGTCGGACGAACTCGGCCGTCTGTCGCGTGCCGCGTACGGGCCGAGCGGGGAAGGCTGGGATGGCGACGCGCTCGCGCATGCGCTGCGCTCGTTCGCGGTCCTCGACGATGACGGCAAGGATGCCGCGCGCGACCCGCTACCACCGCTGATGCCCCAGACCTGAATCAACCTCCGCGTTGCCGACCTCACTCAACGGACGTCGCCAGATGCCGATCGAATGAGCGGCAACCCGCCCGCTGCAGGAGCGCTTCTTGAAGCGCGATCGCGCGCCGGGGCGTGCTCCTGCAGCAGGCCCATTCGAGCAGGCCGGCCGGGGAATAATTCGGTTACCAGTGGCCGGAATTCGGCATTGACGCCCAGGGCTCCCTCGGCGGCAGCGCATCGCCCTTTTGCAGGAGTTCGATGGAGATGTTGTCGGGGGAGCGGACGAACGCCATGTGGCCGTCGCGCGGCGGCCGGTTGATCGTCACCCCGGCGTCCATGAGTTTCTGGCAGAGGGCGTAGATATCGTCCACCCGGTAGGCCAGGTGACCGAAGTTGCGTCCCTCGCCGTACTCTTCGGGGTCCCAGTTATAGGTGAGCTCGACCTGGGCGTCCTCATCGCCCGGGGCGGCGAGGAAGACCAGTGTGAAGCGTCCCTTGTCGTTGTCATAACGCCTTAGCTCCACGAGCCCGAGCTTGTTGCAATAGAAATCGAGCGACTCGTCGATGTCACTGACGCGCACCATCGTGTGCAGGTACTTCATGGGTCCATCCCTGTTGCGGTCGTTTATGGAAACGGACCACAATGGTCGTCCATCGCGGCGAACTGAGCAACACGTGAACGGCATTCGCACCATTACGCTCGACCTCGACGACACCCTGTGGGATATCGCGCCCGTCATACGTCGCGCGGAGTCGCGGCTGCGCGAGTGGCTCGGCGAGCGCTACCCGCGCGTCGTGGAGATGCACCAGCCCGAAGACATCGTCGAGCTGCGCGCCCGGGTCGTCGCCGAGTTCGAGGACCGCTCGCACGACCTGACGTTCGTGCGCCAGCAGGTGCTCGCGCGCATGGGCATCGCCGCCGGCTACGGCGACGGCTTCGTCGATGAGGCGTTCGAGGTTTTTGACACGGAGCGCAACACGCTCGAGCTCTTCCCGGAGGTGCGGCCGGCGCTCGAGTCGCTGGCGAGCCGCTACACGCTGGTGGCCGTGACGAACGGTAATGCAAGACTGGACCGGATCGGTATCGACCACCTGTTTCAAGCCGTCGTGTCCGCCCGCTCCGCGGGTGCGGCCAAGCCGGCGCGGCCGATTTTCGAAGCCGCGGTGAGCGTCGGCGGTGCCGCCCCACACGAAACGCTGCACGTGGGCGATCACCCGGAGCTCGATGTCGAGGGCGCGCGCGCGGCCGGGTTGCGGGCCGTCTGGTTGAATCGCAATGGGCATGAGTGGCCGGGTGGCCTCACGCCGCCGGAGCAGACGATCTCGAACCTGCGCGAACTCGACGAGCTGCTCGAGGCGACCGCACAGCCGCAATGAGCACGCCGCTCATTCTCTACGTGCCGGGACTGCTGCCGAAACCCGAAGCGGGCGTGCACAAGGAGGCTCTGCGGCGCTGCCTCCTGGCAGGGCTGCGGCGACACGATGCCGGCGTTGCCGCGGAACTGGCCGCTGCCAGCCGCAGTTTCGACCTGGTGGCCTGGACCTACGACTTCTATCGCGAGCACCGCGATTTCGCGCTCGATGCGAAGTCGATCGACTCGTTGCTCGAGCAGGCGCATGCAAGCGAGCAGGATATCGTGGAAGCGTCGTCACCGGGCAAGCGCCTGCTGCGGTGGCTCTACCGTGTGGGCAACCTGTTTCCGTTCCTGATACCGCACCTGGCGGATGAGCGTGTCGAATTGCATCTGCGCGACCTGATGCGCTACGTCCACAATCGCAACGACATCGCCACGCATACGCGCGAGATGCTCAAGATGCCGCTGCGGGCGGCGTGGGAAGCGGGCAGGCCGGTGCTGCTTGCCGGGCACAGCATGGGGTCGGTGATCGCCTACGATGCGTTGTGGGAAATGAGCCGCGATCCACGCGACGAAATGTGCGTCGATTTGCTGCTGACGATGGGGTCGCCACTCGGGCAGAGCTACCTGCGGCGACACATACTCGGGCACGGTGAGATGGGCCCGGCACGGTATCCCGACAATATCCGCCGCTGGGTCAATCTTTCAGCCGTGGGCGACATGACCGCGGTGAATCCCTACCTCGAGAAGGATTTCGGCGAGATGCTGCGCCTCGGGCTCGTCGGGAGCATCGAGGACATCGAGATATTCAATTTCTTCCGCTCCGGCGGCGCGCTCAACGTGCACGCCGAGTACGGCTACCTGGTCAACAAGGACACCGCGGCTGTCGTCGCCGAATGGTGGCGACAACAGGCGCGGTCGCGCTAGCACTCAACTTGCGTCGAGATTCGGCTTGATAACGATGTCGATGCGGCGGTTTTTCTCGCGGCCCGACGCCGTCTCGTTGCTCGCCACGGGGCGCGTTTCCCCGTAGCCGGTCGCGATCAGGCGATAGCTTGGAATGCGCATCGCATTGATCATGTACTGCTGCACCGATTCGGCCCGGTCTTGCGACAGCTTCTGGTTGAAGTCGTCGCCGCCGTGCGAGTCGGTATGACCCTCGATGATCAGTTCGCTGCGCGGGAACACGTCGATGGCTTTTTCGACCTTGGCGAGCAGATTGAAGTTCGCCGGCTTCAGCTGGGCGGAGCCGCTGTCGAACGTCAGCCCGACGAGGCGCATGATGATCGTGTTGCCCTGGCGGAAGACGCGCGCTTCATCGTTGCTGAACATCCGCTCGACCTGCTCGAACTGTTCCTTGATGCGCTCCTGCGCTTCGATGCGCTGGATCAGCGCGGTGCGCTCCGCCGTCGCGCCACCAAGGCGCTCGTCGAGGATACGCAGCTCTTCTTCCATGTCCGCCAGGCGCAGCTGGTTGTCGGCGTTCTCCTGCTCGAGCGCCTGCTTCTCGTTGCGCAGGTTGTCGATGTAGTTAACCAGCTCGGTCGTCAGCCGCTCGGGCCCGTCGTGCATGTCGGGCAGCACGTCGGCGGCTCCGGCGACCGCGCGGAAATGCTTCTCCCACTCCAGCACGAGCTGCTCCGGCGTCAGGTCCTTGTCGCGAACCTTGAGCACGATCTCCGACAGGTAGATCGCGTGCTTGGCTTCGTAATTCGCCTGCTGGGCAAGGCTGCGGGGCAGGTCCGTGTCATAGCGGTTTTCGTTGAGCTCGCGCTCCGCATCCGCGAGCAGCTGCTTCGCCTTGCCGAGCGTGATCGGGGCGTAGCGGCCCACCCGGCGGCGGTCCGCATCGGACAACAGCTGGCGCGTTTCGCCGAGGTACTGTGCCTTGATCGCGACCAGTTCCGCGTCGCGATACAGCGTGGTTGCTTCCACCTCGCGGCGCTTGGCGCTCTTGAGATTGCCGCCCTCGAGGTAGCGAATCGCGTCTGCGAATTTGCTCTGCGCGTCCTCCCAGAGGTCCGGCGACAGTTTCGGCGCCTTCGCATTCGCCGCGTCCTGACGGCTCTTCAGGGCCTGCGCCAGCGCTGTCTTCGCGAGCCCGGCCGCTTTGGCCGCGTCCGTGAAATAGTTGGCGGCTTCCGCGGCATTGGTGCGCACGTAATCGATGTTGCGGCCGCGTTCCAGCGCCTGCTCCGCTTCCCGGTATTCGCGCATGCCGCGCTCGTAGGTGCGCGGTGCCAGCCACTCGGCGTTCACCGCGTCGGCGGCTTCCTTGGCGGCGTCCGCATTTTTGAAAAAGGTGCTTCTCAGCTCATTCTGTGCCAGCGCTGAAGCGGCTCCGAGCGCCAGAACGCCCAGAATCAGAGCCCTGGGCCACGTTGGTATTACGATCATTGAATCGTTCCCCGGTAGGTTCGTGAGGCGTACTGCCCAAGCGACTGGCAGTTACAGCTCGATATTACATATGCCACGGGCCTTAAACTGTGCACCGCGTCCCCGATTTTCGCTGATTTCTCCGAGAATTTCATAATTTTACGCTGTCATCAGCGACATTGCAGAAACCCGCCTGCCGTTGCTGCACAGCAACATCGCGCATTCACCCGCCTTCCGCGTCGTGATGCAGGTCACCGTTTTCGGCCCGGATTCTGTCACATCGGAAATTTGTGCTGTAGCTCACAGTCACCCAAAAGTGACGGGCGTAATCTTTAACCATGTCCGCGAAGTACTACACGCAATTCATCCTGACCGACACGCAGTATCGTGACGGCAACGAATTCAGCGGCGTGGTCGAACTGAGCCAGCCGATGGATCACAACACCGATACGCGAGACATTGAGGCCGCATTGGCCCGGAATTTCGATCTGCACCGGAGTTCGGTGAAACTCCTGAGCTGGTCAAGATTGCACTAGGTTCTTCTGGCGCGTTTGCAGAATCTACGGATTCCCCCTGACTCTCCCGGCTTCGGCCGGGATTTTTTTGCCCGACCCCCCGCTGCATTTCGAGATTGCCTTCGGTGTGCGCGCCGGCGGTATTCCTCTGCAGGAGCGGTTCTCGGACCGTGGCCCGTTCTTTTGCCACCCGTCGCGCTTCGAGAAGCGCGCCTGCAAGCGCTCGAAAAATATCGTCGCAGCCCGGATACCGGGAGGAAATGCGGTGAATTGATGCGCCGCCCCGGCGTTTCGGGTGGCTTGGGTCACGATTTGTGAGAAAATGCGCGTTCGGCATTCAGCCGGCAAGCGAACTCATGAGCGACAGTGAAACCAAATTTCGCGGCATTCCGATTGTTGAGAGTGGCCGCAAGTACCAGACCGACACAGGCTTCTCGGCGATCAAGAACGGTGTAAAACAGCGCCGTGATGCCGAGCCCCTCGTGCATGGCCAGAAGCCGAAGTGGCTGCGTGCGAAGATGCCGTCGGGAAAGGGTTACTCGAATACGCGGGAAATCGTGCACGAGCACCGGCTGAGCACGGTCTGTGAAGAGTCGATGTGTCCCAACATCGGCGAATGCTGGAATGCAGGAACGGCAACGATCATGGTGCTGGGCTCCGTCTGCACCCGGGCGTGTCGTTTCTGCGCCGTGGACACCGGCAATCCGAAAGGCTGGCTGGATCCGGACGAGCCCGCGAACACCGGCCGCGCCGTAGCGCTCATGGGACTCGAGTACGTCGTCATAACATCGGTGGACCGAGACGACCTCCCGGATGGTGGCGCGGCGCACTACGCCGCCTGCGTGCGCGAGATCAAGAAGCGCAAGCCGGCCACCGCCGTGGAAGCACTGACGCCGGATTTCAACGGCGTTCACGAGCATATCGAGATCGTCGTCGATTCGGGGCTGGACGTTTTCGCCCAGAACGTGGAGACGGTCAGGCGCCTGACCCACCCGGTACGCGATCCGCGGGCCGGGTACGAGCAGACGCTCGACGTGCTCCGCCACGCCAAGCGCCATCGTCCCGGAGTGCTGACCAAGACCAGTCTCATGCTGGGCCTCGGCGAGCGCGACAGCGAGATCATGAAGACCATGGACGACCTGCGCGAGGCGGAGGTCGACATACTGACGCTCGGCCAGTACCTGCGGCCGACGCCTTATCATCTTGCGGTCGAACGCTACGTGACGCCGGATGAGTTCGCGGCGTATCGCACGGAAGGCCTCGAGCGTGGCTTCGTCGAAGTCGTCGCCGGGCCGATGGTGCGCTCGAGCTACCGAGCAGAGCAGGTCCTGCAGAAGAACAACGTCGGCCTCGCTGCAGGCTGATACGACGGTCTGTAATCCACGGACATGACGATAATGGAATTCCTTGCCGAGTACGGGTTGTTTCTTCTCAAGGTCATAACGATCGTTATCGCGATCGTGATCGTCATGGCGGCGGGTGCGGCGGCCGGCCGCAAGGCGACCCAGGATCACCTCGAGGTCGAGAACCTCAACAAGAAATACCGCAAGACGGCGGCCGCGCTGCGCTCCGCCGTCTTGAGCAAGGACGAGCGCAAGAAGCAAACGAAGCAAGATAAGAAGCAGCAGAAGGCCGAGGAAAAGCGGGCGAGCCGGCCGCGCAGTTTCGTTATCGACTTCAAGGGCGACCTGAAAGCCAGCGCAGTGGCTTCCCTGCGCGAGGAGGTGAGCGCGGTTCTCGACGTGGCGACAGCCGAAGACGAGGTCGTGTTGCGTCTCGACAATCACGGCGGGATCGTGCACGAGCACGGGCTTGCCGCATCGCAGCTCGCGCGGATCCGCGACCGCGGCATCCCACTGGTGGTCTGCGTGGACAAGGTCGCCGCGAGTGGCGGTTACCTGATGGCCTGCGTCGCGACGAAGATCTACGCGGCACCGTTCGCGATCCTCGGCTCCATCGGCGTGCTGGCGCAGATACCCAATTTCAACCGCATGCTCGATAGTCACGGCGTGGACTTCGAACAGATTTCGGCCGGCAAGTACAAGCGCACGGTGACCATGTTCGGCAAGAACACGGACGCCGACCGCGCCAAGCTCAAGGAAGAACTGGAGGACATTCATACCCTGTTCAAGGCAGCCGTCGGCCGCTATCGTGCGGACCTCGATCTCGAGACCGTCGCGACAGGCGAGCACTGGTACGGCACGCGGGCGCTGGAACTCGGCCTAGCCGACGAACTGCTCACCAGCGACGAGCTGTTGTTGCAGCGAGCCGCCGAGCGCGACGTGTATCACGTGAGTTACAAGATCAGGCAGCCGCTGCAAAAGCGCCTCATGTCGAATATCGATGGCGCGCTGGAGAAGGTCGACGCGGTCAGCTGGCGGCGGCGCTTCGAGTCCCGGCTGCCGCGCAGCCCCTGGAACTGAGTCGATGCCGGGCGGTCAAAACCGTTACACAGGAGTAACCATGCGCCAGCCACACCTCAAATCACTGATTTCCCTGGTCCTGGTGGCCATCGTCGGCACTGCCTGTTCGACCTCGCCGACCGGGCGCTCGCAGGTCATCCTCAAGTCCGACGAAGAACTGGCCGTCGAAGCTTCGCGCCAGTTCGTCGAGATGAAGGCCAACATGCCGCTCGAGACGGACCGGGCCAAGATCGACTATATCCATTGCGTGGCGCAGGCCGTGGTGGCCGAGCTCCCCCCCGAGTATCGCGATCTCGACTGGGAGATGGCCATTTTCCAGTCGGACTCCGTCAACGCTTTCGCCATGCCGGGCGGCAAGATCGGCGTCATGACCGGGATACTCAAGGCGGCGCAAAACCAGGACCAGCTGGCTGCGGTCATCGGCCATGAGATCGCCCACGTCACCGCGCGCCATGCCAACGAGCGCGCGTCGCGCGGTTCGTTCTCCAACGTCGGCGTGCAGGTTGCTGCCGTGCTCCTGGGCGGCGGCCACCAGGGCGCGACCTATACCGCCTACGAGGCGCTGCAGGCCGGCGCCGCGCTCGGCATCATGCTGCCGTTCTCGCGTTCGCAGGAGAGCGAGGCGGACGTTATCGGCCTCGAATACATGGCGAAAGCGGGATTCGACCCCCGCGAGAGCGTGCCGCTGTGGCAGAACATGGGGCAGGAGGCCGAACAGGCGCCGGCCGAGTTCCTGTCCACACACCCCTCGAGCGAGACGCGTATCGACCAGCTCGTCGGCCAGTTCGGCAAGACGCTGAAGCTCTACAACGAGGCGAAACAGGCCGGCAAGACACCTTCCTGCAGTCCATAGTGCCGCCACGGCCGGACTTCAAAGACCATTTCTCGGCGCAGTCGAGGGGCTACGCGCGGCACCGCCCGCACTATCCGCCCGGACTGTTCGCGTATCTTGCCGGGCTCGGCGCGCGGAAGCTCGCCTGGGACTGTGCTACCGGCAACGGGCAGGCCGCCATCGCTCTGGCTGCGCACTTCGAGCGCGTCGTCGCTACCGATGCGAGCCGCGCGCAGATCGACGCGGCGATAGCACACCCCGGCGTTAGCTACCGCGTTGCCACGGCGGAGGAATCGGGGCTGCCATCGGACTCGGCGAGCCTGGTTACCGTCGGCCAGGCCCTGCACTGGTTCGACACGGCCCGTTTTTTCGCCGAAGCGGCACGCGTGCTGGTGGCGGGTGGCTGCGTCGCGGCCTGGTGCTACGAACTTTGCCACGTTTCGCCCACTTGCGATGCCATCGTAGAGCGCCTGTACACCGGTATCGTGGAGCCGTTCTGGCCGCCGGAGAGGCGGCTGATCGAGGAGCGCTACGCGCGGATCGATTTTCCGGGTACGGCGGTCGCGGCGCCCGGGTTCGAGATGGGCACGCAGTGGACGGTCGACGACATGCTCGGCTACCTGCGCACCTGGTCCGCCTGCCAGCATTACCGGCGCCAGTACGGCGAAGACCCGGTCGAGTTGATCGAGGACGATCTGCGCACCGCGTGGGGCAGTGCGACGCGAGCGGTGCGCTGGCCACTGACGGTGCGGGTGTCGCGGTTTTGAGTTCGTTTCCGGCGCCGAATTTTGCGAAGATAGCGCCTTCGGGTTACGGGTCAGGGCCTTGAACACGCATTTTCCAGCTGCTCGTCGATGTCTGCTGCTGCTTGCGCCGGTTGCGCTGGCAGGCTGCACGTTCCTCGAAGACCTCTATTCGGGACTGCCCCGCGAATCGCGACCCGAACCGGTGCCGCTGGAGGCACGCCCGGTCGAGGAGCCGATTGCGCGCAATTATTTCTTGCTGGAGACCGAGACGCAGTCCGTCATCGGCGCGCCGCAGATCGTCTATACCGATTCGGATAACACGCTGGCCGATCTCGCCAGGGAATACGGGCTGGGCTACGACGAACTGATCGCGGCCAATCCCGACGTCGATCCCTGGCTGCCGGGTGACCGGACGCCGGTACTGCTGCCCACGCAATACATCGTCCCCGATGTCCCGCGTGAAGGCATCGTGCTCAATATTGCCGCCAGGCGGCTGTTCTATTTCCCGGAGGTTGCCGAGGGTCAGCCGCAGACCGTGCTGACGTATCCCATCGGGATAGGGCGGGTCGGCTGGGAGACGCCGGTCGGCACGACCGAGGTCGTCTCGAAGGCGGCAGATCCGCACTGGTTCCCGCCGGCGTCCGTGCGCCAGGAGCATGCGGAGATGGGCAACCCGCTGCCGTCCGTGGTGCCGCCCGGGCCGGACAACCCGCTCGGCTCCTACGTATTGAAGCTGTCGATGCCCGGGTACCTGATCCACGGCACCAACCAGCCGTACGGCGTCGGTATGCGTGTCAGTCACGGCTGCGTGCGGCTGTACCCGGAAAACATCGAACTTTTGTATTCGCTGGTCGAGACCGGCGAGACCGTCCGCATCGTCAACGAGCCGTACCTGCTCGGATGGCGAAACGGCGAACTGTATTTCGAAGCGCATGCGCCGCTCGAAGACGACACGTTAACGGCCGCCGAGCGGCTGGACACGTTGCTGCAAAGCGCCGGTGAAGCGGCCGGCCTCAGCGGCCGCGACGCGGATCACGTCCGTTCGCTCGCAAGCGTCGCGAACGGTGTGGCGTCGCTGGTGAGTTATCACGATGCACAAGAGGTCTTCGCGCGTGCGAGCCTCGTTCGCAATACGGTCGAACCTGACCCGAATGCGCCGACGCTCACGGAAGTACGCGAGCTCATGGACGAAGTGATGGCCGAGGAGCCGGAGCAAGAGGAAAAGGATTTGTGAACGACTGGCTCGACGTGATGCTCGAGGAGATCGCCCGCAAGAAACGCGAAGCCCGCGAAGCCGAAGAAGAACAGCAGCGGCGTGAGCAGACGACGGAAGAAACGGAGGACGATCAGTCGAAGTAAGGCCTGAACTCCTCCGGCAGCAGACTAAGGTCGATGGCCGACGCCGGTACGTCCGGAAGCGGATTCGAATTGTAGGTGTTCCAGAACATCAGTGACGCGCCGCGAAGCCGCGCCTGCTCCGCGTCATGGAGCAACGCTGCCATTGCTTTTCCCGTGTAGGTCGGTTCGAGTTCGAGGCCCAGCGCATCGCGTGCGACGGCAATGGCCGCGTCCGTTGCCGGGTTGCTGATGGCGTACCCGTCGCCGTAGAACGACTGCCGCACCTCGATTCTAGTGCGCCGGTGCAGGTCGGCGGGAATGTCCGGCTCCAATCGGTTGAGCATTGCGGCGGTCTTCGCCATCAGTCGATCAAGGCGCTGCCGGTTCATGATCTCCCGGGGCGATACGCGCACGGCCTGTACCTCGCTGTCGAGGCCCCCGAGCGCCAGCCCAAGCGCGAGGCCGCCGGCCGATCCCATCGTGCCCGTCGCGATGTAGATTCGCGCAGGCGGATCGACCTGCCCGGCGGCGACCTGGGAGGCGAGTTCGAGCGCGGCGCTAACGTAGCCGGCGGTGCCGAGCCACGACGAACCGCCCAGCGGGATCACCCAGCTGCGGCGCCCCTGGACGTGCCGCCGCATCGTCGCGATACGAGCGCGGCGGGCGCCGCCGTACCGAACGATCTCTGCGCCGCACTGCATGAGCAAACCAAGCACCTTGACGACGGCCGGCGACCGCGCCTGGTGCGACAACAGGCAGGTGCACCCGAGACCCAGGCGTTGTGCACAGAGCGCCGTGGCGAGCGCATGATTGGATGCCACGGATCCGAAGGTCGCTACGCGCTTTGCGCGTTTGTCGATGGCCAGTTGCAGCAGGTACTCGAGCTTGCGGAGCTTGTTGCCGCCGTAGTACGAACTCGTCAGGTTGTCGTACTTGATACTGATGTCGCGCATGCCTGCGGTGGTCGGTACGCTTGCCGTGCCGGTTGGCGTCGGGAGGTCTGCGAGCGCAACCTTGCGCAGCTTGCCCGCAAGTGCCGGATAGGCGTTGACGAGGAAATCGGTCATAGCATCGTATTCATATTGGCAATGAGCGATGGCATAAGCAAACGTCACCGACCAGGGTCTGCCAGCACCATGAACAAGACCTCTGTAGCGCCTGAGATAGCGCCAGTCTGCGTTGGTCGTCATTCATTTGGAATCACCAAACTGCTCTCCTCGCGCCTTCATTGGCGCAATCTCGGGCGCTACCCGACGGGCCGAAGCGATTTTCCAGCCGGCTACGTTGTCGTTCGCTGGCGTAACTCGGCCACGCGGCGCTCACTGCGCCCTGCCGGACAGAAAACTCGTCTGCGGCAGTGACCTTGTTCATGGTGCTGGCAGACCCTAGAATGCGGGCACGGTAATCTGACCCACGGAGACCAAGTTGTCGGATGCGGTCGATCGTGGCATCACGGTCACAGAGATTGCGGCGATGGACCGGCCCATCGACGCAACGCCCGAAACCACGGCGGCCTTTGTCGGACGTGCGCTTCGCGGCCCTCTGAACACGCCCGTTCTCGTTCACAACTTCGGAGAATTCCGCCGCTGCTTCGGCGACGTCTGGTCGCGCTCGAGTCTCGGTCCGGCCGTGAAGCAGTTCTTCGACCATGGCGGACGCAACCTCTATGTCGTGCGCGTCGCGAACAACGCGCGCGGCGCCATGGTCTGTTTGCCTGCGAGTGGTTCCGCGCTGGTGTTGCGCGCGCTGGAGCCCGGTTCCACGGAATGCATAAGGGCGGCCGTCGACTACGACGGTATCGATCGCGGCGGCGACGAGTTGTTCAACCTCACGTTGCAGCGCCTGGACCCGGACTCCCGGTTGGTCCTCGACCAGGAGATGTATCGCAAGCTGAGCTACCGGGAAGAGGCCGATACATTCGTTGCCGACGTCCTGCTGACGTCATCGCTGGTTCGGGTACAGAAGCCCTATCCATCGCACAGGCCCGAGCGGACGACGCCGGGCGACGCGGAGACCGCGGCCGTCTATATCGGCCATGCGCAGGACGGCACCGACGGCCACGAACTCACCGATTACGATCTCGTGGGCTCGCGCCCGGACAGCCGCGGCATTTTCGCACTCGACCAGGTCGATCATTTCGACCTCCTGTACTTGCCACCGCCGGGCAAGGGCACCGACGCCGGACCGGCAGCGATCCTGGCGGCAGAGCGTTACTGCCGCAGCCGCGGTGCGATGCTCATCGTCGATCCGGGCGGCGGCATCCAGACGGCCGAAGCAATGCTGGCAGATGTTCGCAGACGCGGTTACGCGAGCCCGAACATGATGGGCTATTTCCCGCGTCTTGCGACGCGCAAGGCGCGCGATGCAGGGGCACGCGCAGCGGGAGGCGCCATCGCCGGCCTGCTGTGCAAGCTCGACCGTTGCCACGGCCCCTGGCAGCAACTCGATCAGCACGGGCTCAGCCTGAGTCGCGAACTCGCGCCGGCGGTGTTGGTCGACGAGGAGGACGTGCAGGTCCTCGTCCGCGAGGGGATCAACGTCATCGTGCCCGGCCCGGCGGGCAAGCCGCGGCTGACCGGCTCGACGACCATGGCGCGCGGCAGCGAACCGCAACGTCCGCTGGCAAGCCTCGCGGTTCGCCGTCTGTGCCTGCGTATCGTCAACTCGATCGATCGGGCAACCCGATGGGCCGTGTTCGAACCCGTCGACGAGATCCTCGCGCAACGAATCCGGAGCCAGGTCTTTGCATTCCTGAGCGCGTTCATCGACATGGGGGCTTTCGACAGCGATCGTATCGGCGTGCAGTGCGATGCAGGCCTGTGCAACAGACCCGCAGGGGCCGGGCACGGGATATCCATCCTTATCTCGTTTCAGCCGCGGGGTTGCCGCGTGCCGATGTCGCTGACCCTGCACCAGTCCGCCCGGGGATTCCACGTGGCCAGCACGGCATTCGCTCCGGTGAACGGCGACTCCGCCGGGTAAGGCCCCGCAGCAAGTCAAACAGGGTTCCTATTGGCTGCTTTTTGCGGCAGTGTGGCGTTCCATGAGACTGGACAAGTTCATCCGTATCGTCCTCGGGTTGCTGATCGCGGTGGTGTTCCTCATCGCGATCGGGGCGCTGCTGTTCTTCACGCAAACGGCGCTGAACGTATGGGACCGTCTGCTCGAGGGGCCGCGCCTGTTGCGCTGGGGATACGTGGGCGGAATGATCGGGCTCGTCGTCCTCGCGGTCTACCTGATCTGGCTGCTACTGATCCGCCGCAGGCCGACGGCGAAGAGAAAAACCGCCATCGGGGCGCCCCTGAGCCGGGAAGAAATAGAAACGCGGCTGCGTGAGGCCGAAGCGGCCGGCGTCGATGTCGGCGACGCGCAGCGGGAACTGCAGGAGCTTGCCGCCCGGCAAAAAGCCGGCGTCATTCACCTGTGCTTCTTCGGCGAAATCAGTACGGGCAAGAGCTCGCTGATCAAGGCGCTGGTGCCGGAGGCGGACGTCGCGATCGATGTCGTCGGCGGCTCGACCGGCGACGTGCGCCACTACCGGTGGCGCAGCAGTGACGGCAGCGAGATCCTGTTGACCGACGTGCCCGGCACCGGGGGGCATGAAGAAGGGCTGGACGAGATGGCCCTCGAGGAAGCGCAGCGTGCCCACGTCGTCTTGTTCGTCTGCGAGGGCGACCTGACGCGCGCAGAGAGCCAGGCCGTCGGCCACCTGCTCGCACTCGGAAAGCCGCTGGTGCTCGTCATGAACAAGGCAGACCGGTACAGCGTCGAAGAGCAGGCGGCGATCATGCAGAAGCTGCTGCAGCACGTCGACGAGATGGGCGGTTCGCTGGAGCGAGACAGGGTAGTGGCCGTATCTGCCGGCGGCGAAGTGGACGTCGTGCAGCGCGGTGCGGCCGGCTCGGAAAGCGTGGTCCGGCGCAAGCGGCCCGCAGACATCGGTGTGCTGGTCGTCGCCATCAATAGGATGCTCGAGGACGAGGTTCAGCCGCTCGATGAGCGTCGCGATCGTGCCGTGTTCCGGCTGGCGGCAGAAAAGCTGGCCGAAGCGGAACAGAAATACCGGAAACTGCGATCCGAGCAGATCATCCGCAACTCGACGCGCAAGGCCGTCATCGGCTCGCTCGCGGCCGTGAGTCCCGGAACCGACGTCATCATCCAGGGCTATATCGGCACCGCGATGACGAAAGAACTCTGCAAGCTTTACGGCGCGGCGCCGCGGGATCTCGATATCGAGGAGTTTCTCGACATGAGCCAGAGCCGCGTGGGCAGAGCGCTGCCACTGACGCTTGCCGTCGCGGGCAACGGACTGAAGGCGTTTCCCGGGGTGGGAACCGTTGCCGGCGGTCTCGTCCATGCGGTCGCATACGGGCTGATATTCGATGCGCTGGGGCGGAGCCTCGTGCTGACGCTCGAGCGGCACGGCCAGCTCGTTCCCGAAGAGGCCGTGAAAGAATTCGAGGAAGGAATCAGTGAACATATTGAAGCGGGCGTTCGACGCGTTGCCAGGCTGGCCCTGGAAGAAAAGACGGACGCCGACTGACGAGCGGGGTGGCGATGACCACCTCAACCTCGCCCGCGAGAGTCTGCGCGAACTGGTCAACGACAGCCGCCTGCCGCCGGGCGTGCGCGAGTCGTTGTCGCAGGACTATGACGCCGTGCAGGCGATGCTCGACAAGCTCGAGCACGGCCACATTCACCTGGCCGCATTCGGCCGCGTGAGCACCGGCAAGTCCTCGTTGCTGAATGCGCTCATCGGCGAGGACCGGTTTACCGTGAGCCCGCTGCACGGCGAGACGAAACGGTCCGCCATGGAGGCATGGCGCGAGGAGCAGGCGGGTGGCGTTTACCTCATCGACACACCGGGTCTCGACGAAGCCGGCGGTGAAGAACGCGAGCAGCTCGCGAGGGAAGTGGCCGGCCGCGCGGACCTCGTGCTGTTCGTCGTCGACGGCGATATCACCGAGACGGAACTCGAATCGCTGCGGGCGTTGCTCACCCGCGGGCGTCCCGTCATCGTCGTATTGAACAAGCGTGACCTGTTTACGACCGAAGAGCAGGCCCAGCTGCTGGCGTCGCTGCGAGCAAGAACCGAGGGCCTGATCGATCCGGCACACATCATCGCCGCTGCCGCACAGCCGCGACCGCAGACGGTCATCGAGGTCGACGCGGACGGCAAGGAAGTCAGCATGCAGCGCGTCCGTGCGCCGGATGTAGAAGATCTTAGGGTTCTGCTGTGGGACACCCTCGACGCCGAAGGCAAGACGCTGGCGGCACTGAACGCGAGCCTCTTCGCGGCTGACCTCAGCGACCAGGTCGGGCGCCGTATCCTGGCCGCGCGCCGGGAGATAGGCGACAGGCTCGTACGCACATATTGTGTCGGCAAAGGGATCGCGGTCGCGTTCAACCCGGTGCCGGTCGCGGATCTGTTCGCGGCGGCGTTCATCGACGTAGGGATGGTGGTGCACCTCTCGCGCGTCTACGGGCTGCCGCTCACCCGCAGAGAGGCGGGCTCACTGGTCGGCGTCATCGTTGCCGAGTCTGCGGCATTGATGGGCACGGTGTGGGCGCTGCACTTCGTCTCGAGCGCGCTCAAGGTCGGCACGGTGGGGCTGTCCACCATCCTGACGGCCGGCGCGCAGGGCGCCATCGCGTACTACAGTACCTACGTGGTCGGCCGCATAGCCGCGGAATACCTGGCGAAAGGCAAATCGTGGGGCGAGGGCGGGCCGAAGAAAGTGGTACAGCGCATACTCGATGACCTGGATCGAGAGACGGTACTGCGCGATGCGAGGCGCGAGATTCGCGCGCGTCTCAACCTCGGGTGAGAGGCCGCGAGTGGACCGGCAGGCGAGGCTGGAGCGAATCTACGAGACCATCCGCGAGATCCCGCGTGGCCGCGTGGCCAGTTACGGACAGGTTGCCGAGATCGCGGGCATCCCGCGCGGCGCCCGCCAGGTCGGCTGGGCGTTGCGGCACGCGCCGCGGGGCTCGAAGCTGCCCTGGCACCGGGTCATAACCGGTTCCGGTAGAATCGCGTTCGAGCCCGGCAGCGTGCAGTTCGAGAAACAGAAAAAACGGCTCATGCGCGAAGACGTGGCCGTCGTTGCCGGCCGCGTCGATATGCAGAAATACCGCTGGGAACCGCAGCTCGACGAGCTGCTCTGGAAACCGAGTTCCGCTTGGGATGAGCGATGATACGGGGAGACAAGCGAGTGACGACAGTAGTCTTTTCACACGGCCAGGAGAGCGGCCCCTGGGGCACCAAGATCAAGGCAATGGCCGGGCTGGTGAAGGAGCTCGACTGCCGTGCCGACAGCATCGATTACCAGGGCATCGCCGACCCGGCCGAGCGCGTCGGGAAGCTGGTCGACGAGTGCGGCGGAATCGACGATACGCTGATCCTGGTTGGCTCGAGTATGGGAGGGCACGTTGCGACGGCCGCGGCGGAGCAAGTGGGCGCGGCAGGGTTGTTCGTGCTGGCACCGGCCTACTACATGGAAGGCTACGAAGCGCTCACGCCACCGCCGCCTGCGATACCGGTCTGTATCGTGCACGGATGGCGGGACGACGTCGTTCCTCCCGACAACAGCATTCGCTTCGCGCGCGGCTGCAATGCGGAGCTGCACCTGATCGACGGCGACCACCGGCTGACCGAGAACATCGTCGAAATCTGTGCCTACCTGAAGCGCTTCATCGGCCGCCTCGGGGCCGCGGCCAGCTAGCGTGTTTTTCGCCAAAATCAAGGGTTTGCAGGCACCGTCTTTTCGGTAGACTGACTCGCCATGAACATCGGGGGAATCCTGTTCAGGCCGCTTTACTGGCTGGCCGGCAAGGCCTTTGCCATCTGGGCGCGGCCCGCAATCCAGCCGGAGGCACCGGGGGAGCTGCTCGGCGACCCGGATGCGGCCGTATGCTATGTGCTCGAGACCGGCGGGCTGGCCGACATGCTGGCCCTGGAGCGTGCCTGCAAGATGCATGGAATGCCGTCGCCGAGCGAACCATTCCGCTGCTGCGGCACGCACGAAACGGGCCGCGTCGTGGTCATGCGGCGCATGGAGGGCTTCTTTTTCCGGCGGCCCTCGACCAAGGGCTCGGCCCGGTTGCGGCGCCTCGTCGAGGCGGCCGATGCGACGCAGCAGGAGCTGTTGCTGATTCCAGTCGCTATCTACTGGGGCCGCTCACCGCAGAGAGAGAATTCCCTGTTCAAGCTTCTGTTCGCGGAGAACTGGGATGTCGCCGGCAGGATACGCAAGTTCTTCTCGACCCTGCTCCTCGGCCGCAACACGCTACTCAGGTTCAGCGAACCGTTACCCCTGTCTTCCATCGTTGCCGAGGACCTCGATTCGGGGGTTGCCTTTCGCAAGGTCTCGCGTATTCTGCGCGTGCATTTTCGGCAGCGGCGTACCGCCACCGTCGGCCCCGACCTCTCGACTCGCCGCACGCTCGTCAACCAGGTGCTGCGGACGCCGGGGGTGCGCAAGGCGATCGCGGGCGAAGCCGGCCAGGACGCGGCGGCACTGGAAAAGGCGCGTCGGGACGCACGCCGCTACGCCTACGAGATCGCGGCGGACATCTCTTACCCGACGATCCGCGTGCTGGAGCGCCTGTTGCGCTGGTTGTGGACGACGATTTATGACGGCATCGACATTGCCCATACGCGCCGTCTGCACGACGTGGCCAGGGACAAGGAAGTCATCTACGTACCCTGCCACCGCAGCCACTTCGATTACCTGTTGCTCGGTTACATCCTCTACGAAGAGGGCCTGCAGACGCCTCACATTGCCGCCGGGATCAATCTCAATCTTCCTGTCGTGGGCCCGATCCTCCGCCGCGGCGGCGCATTCTTCCTGCGGCGCAGCTTCAAGGGCAACCGGCTTTACGCGGCCGTGTTCGATGCCTACCTCGACCAGATACTGCAGCGAGGTTATTCCGTCGAGTATTTCGTCGAAGGGACCCGCAGCCGCACCGGGCGACTGCTGTCGCCCAGGGGCGGTATGCTGGTCATGACCGTGCATTCCTACATCAAGAGCCCCAAGCGTCCGATCGTCTTCGTGCCGGTCTATTTCGGCTACGAAAAACTCATCGAGGGGGACTCCTTCATCAGCGAACTGAGCGGCTCTGCGAAAAAGAAGGAGTCGCTTTTCGGCCTGATCCGTTCGATCAAGTCGCTGCGTGAAAACTTCGGCAAGGTCTACGTAAACGTCGCGGAACCGATCGAACTCGACGCCGTGCTCGACGACCTGCAGCCGGACTGGCGCGACACGGTTCCGGAGGATGGCGAGCGGCCGGCGTGGCTCAGCGGCGTCGTCGATGAGCTCGGCATCGAGATCATGAGCAGCATCAATTCAGCGGCGGCGGTAACGCCGATCAGTCTGCTTGCCTGCGTCCTGCTCGCGACGCCGAAGCAGAAGATCGGTGCGCAGGAGCTGAAGCGGCAGCTCGAGCTGTATCTCTCACTGATGAAGAAATTCCGCTACTCCGAGTCGGTGACGCTGCCGGACTGGTCGCCGGACCGAATCCTCCGGCACGGCCAGGACCTGAATGTGATCAGCCGCACCTCGCACCCGATGGGCGACGTCATCCACATGACCGAGCACACAGCGGTGCTCATGACCTATTTCCGCAACAATATTCTGCACCTGTTCGCCGTGCCGGCAGCCGTCGCCTGCTGCTTCATCCAGGGCCGCGAACTGGAGCATGCCGAGCTGCAGCGGCTCATTCGCCTGATCTATCCGTTCATGCGCAAGGAGCTTTGCCTGAAGTGGGACTATTCGGACATCGACGATGTGACCACCCGGGCCATCGAAGCATTGCTGCAGCTGGGGATACTCACCCGTGGCCGCGACAAGAAGATGCTGATACGGCCCCGTGCCGGTTCCGCGAAGGCCTACCAGCTGCTGATGCTGGGACAGTCGA
The DNA here is from genome assembly GCA_041601995.1 of Woeseiaceae bacterium. Classification (GTDB taxonomy): domain Bacteria; phylum Pseudomonadota; class Gammaproteobacteria; order Steroidobacterales; family Woeseiaceae; genus UBA1847. Next base: position 33,192 of record JBFIHC010000008.1, read on the forward strand.
TGGTGCCCATGCTGCAGCGGTTCTACCTGGTCATCGCGATCCTCGTGCACCATGGATCCGGCGACCTTACCCGGGCAGAACTTGAGTCGTTGTGCGAGCAGAGCGCGGAGAGGCTGTCGATGATCTACGGGCTGCACTCGCCGGATTTCTTCAACAAGACACTATTCCACGACTTTATCAAGAAGCTGCAGGACCTCGACGTGCTGCGCCGCAATGCTGGCGGAAAGCTGGAATTCGACGACAGCCTCACCAGTATCGGCGCCGACGCGCGGCTGGTTCTCGGCGAAGAGATCCGCCACAGTATCCTGTCCCTGACATTCGACAGCACCGAGGCCGACGTATGAAGGTCGCATCGTTTTACCGTTTTCTCGATCTCGACGACCCGAAGGTGTTTCGGGACGAACTGCAGTCGATCTGCGACCTGCGCGAAGTGCTGGGCACCATCCTCGTCGCGGCCGAGGGATTCAACGGCACGATTTGCGGGTCGGAAGAGGCGATCCTGGAGGCATTCGACTGGATCCGGCGGCGCCTCACGCTGGACACGCCGATCGAGGCTCGATGGACCGAAGCCGACGAGGCGCCGTTCCGGCGCATGCGTGTGCGCGTCAAGAAGGAGATCGTTACGCTCGGCCGGCCGGACATCCTGCCGCATCGGCAGACCGGAACCTACGTGCCGCCTGAGGAGTGGAATTCGCTCATCGACAATCCCGATGTGCTGGTCATCGATACGCGCAATCACTACGAAGTCGAAGTGGGCAGCTTCCCGCGCGCGGTCGATCCCGGCACCGACAGTTTCCGGGAGTTCCCGGCATTCGCGAAGCAACTGGCGGAGACGTCGAGAGACCGGCCGCTTGCCATGTTCTGTACCGGCGGCATCCGCTGCGAGAAAGCAACGGCGCTGATGCTCGAGCTGGGATTCGAGGAGGTATATCACCTGCAGGGCGGGATACTCCGGTACCTGCAGGAGGTACCGGAGGCGGAGAACCGCTGGCGGGGGGAGTGTTTCGTGTTCGACACCCGCGTGGCCGTGGACAAGGATCTCGGCGAAGGCGGCTATGTGCAATGCCATGCCTGCCGGCGGCCGCTGTCGGCGGAGGATCTCGGGTCACCCGACTACCGGGAGGGGATGTCCTGTCCGCACTGCGTGCACGAGATCGACAGGGATCGCGCCGCACGGCTCGAGGAACGCCGCAAGCAGGTAGCTCTCGCCGAGCAGCGCGGCGAAAAGCATATCGGGCAGAAGCTCTGATCAGATCGCGGTTCGAGAACCGTTCCTGCGGGCGCGCGATCGGTGTCAGGCGTCCAGGTCGGGAATGAGTTCGCTTTCCAGCGCGGCGATCATGTCCTTGAGCAGCAGCTTGCGTTTCTTCAGGCGTCGAATCCGCAGCTGGTCGACCATCGGGTCGTGCTGCAGGCGATCGATCAGGTAGTCCAGGTCCCTGTGGCTGACTCGCAGCTCTCGCAGGCGCTCGAGCTGTTTGAAGGATTCGGTATCGACTTTCTCGGACATTCAGGTCGTTAGCAGCGTTTCCGGTAGGTGTAATTACTATCTTAGTAGACCGTTACACGCATGCTACTCGCCGTCGGGGAGCAGCGCCAGCCAGTCGTGATCGGATGCACCGATGACCACGAAGTACGGGTTCAGGATGTCGTCTTTCTGGTTATATTTCATGGGCTTGCCGTCCAGGGTCACGACCGAGCCGCCCGCCTGTTCGACCACGGCCTGCGCCGCGGCCGTGTCCCATTCCGAGGTCGGTCCCAGGCGCGGATAGACGTCCGCCCCGCCTTCTGCCACGACGCAGAACTTGAGCGAGCTGCCCATGGGCACGAGTTCGCAGTCGCCGAGCCTGGCGATGAAAGCGTCGAGACTCGAGCCACGGTGGGAGCGGCTCCCGACGACCCGCACCGGCCGTGCGCTGCTCGAGGCCACGCGAATCGGCCGCGGCGATTCACCAGCGCTCCGCAGCTCCGCGCCGCGCCCCTCGCAGCCGATGTAGGTCTTGTCCATCACCGGCACGTGGACGACGCCGAACACCGGCCGGCCCTCGTTGACGAGGGCGATGTTCACGGTGAACTCGCCGTTGCGGTTCACGAATTCCCTGGTTCCGTCGAGCGGATCGATCAGCCAGTAGGTCCCCCACTGGCCACGCTCCCGGAACGGCGGCAGCCCGCCTTCTTCGGAAATCACGGGCAGGTCGGGCGTCAGTCTTGCCAGGCCTGCGACGATGCGGCGGTGCGCAGCGAGGTCCGCCTGCGTCAGTGGCGACTCGTCATCCTTGCTTTGAACGTCGAAGTCGCTGGCGTAGACTTCGAGGATTGCATCGCCCGCCTCGCGGGCGATGGCGACAATGGGTTCGATGAATTCCGCGTAATTCATGCCTGCATCCATATTCGCTGACGGGCGCGCAGTATACGGTGAACACAGACCCCAAAACCATGTTGGCACATTGTGAGACATTGATGCTCGACATGGACGGTACCGTCCTCGATCTTGCGTACGACAATTACGTCTGGAAGGAACTGGTGCCGGAGCACTACGCGAAGGCAAGCGGCATCAGCGTCGACGATGCGCGCAGCCGCCTGTTCGCGAAGTACCGGGAGATTCAGGGCGATATCCAGTGGTATTGTCTCGACCACTGGAGCGAGCGTTTGGGGCTCGACGTGCTGGAACTGCACCGTGGTGTCAACCACCGGATCGATTACCTGCCGGGCGCACGTGACTTCCTGCAGGCATTACGTGAACACGACGTGCGCGTCCTGCTGGTGACGAACTCCCATCCCGACACGCTGGCGCTCAAGGACGAGGCGACCGGGCTGGCGGCATATTTCGATGCGGTCTACACCTCCCACCAGTTCGGCTTTGCGAAGGAGCGCCAGGAGTTCTGGCATGCGCTCAGGGAGGAGGAAGATTTCCGGCGCGAATCCACGCTGTTCGTGGACGACAACCGGACCGTTCTGCAAAGCGCCGAGACCTACGGCCTGGAGATGCTGGTCGAGATCAGCCAGCCCGATACCTCGGAGCCCGCGAGGGAGACGTCCGCCTACACCGGAGTCCCGGGGGTGGCGGACCTGCTGGACCTGTAGCAACGTGCCTCGCCGCGCGATCGCGGTTCGATCCTACGAGGATTTCCTTGGCGGACGCCTGCCGCGGCTCGGGCGCTTCTTGCTGCCACGCTTGCCGCCCTTCCTGCCCCTGTCTCCCGACGTCGATTTCGGCCTATTCAGGTCCGGCAACAGATCCACGTCGTAATTCGCGACCGGGATCTTGTGGCCGATGTAGTTCTCAATGTCCGGCAGGGAGACCGCGTAGGTCTCGCAGCCGAAACTGATCGCGTCTCCGGCGGCTCCGGCGCGGGCTGTGCGGCCGATGCGATGGACGTAGTCTTCGGCATCCTGGGGCAGGTCGTAATTGATGACGTACTGGACGTCGGGTATGTGCAGGCCGCGGGAGGCGACGTCGGTGCCGATCAGGACCGGGAGCACGCCACTCTGGAAATCCATCAGCATGCGCAGGCGCTTTTTCTGCGGAACGTCCCCGGAGATCGCCTGGGCGTCGATGCCATTTGACCGCAGGTAGGCCTGCACGCGTTCCGCCTCGCGCTTCATGTTGACGAATACCATGATACGACCCTCGCCCATTTCGCGGATCAGGCCGACCAGCAACGGCATCTTCTCCTCGTTTGACGGGAAGAAAATTGCCTGTCGCACCTTGTCCGCAGTCACCTTGTCCGGCTCGATGCGGATCAGCTCGGGCTCGTTCATGTGCTCGTAGGCGAGTTCCATCACGTTGTGGGAGAGCGTGGCCGAGAACAGCATGTTGAGACGCTTGTCAGGCTCGGGCAGCCGCCGCAGCAGGTAACGGATATCCTTGATGAAGCCCATGTCGAACATGCGATCGGCTTCATCAAGGACGGCAACCTCGACCTTGTCGAGCTTGAACACGCCCTGCTTGTAATAGTCGATGATGCGCCCGGGCGTACCAATCAGGATGTCGATCCCTTCTTCGATGATGCGGCGCTGCTTTTCATAATCCGTGCCGCCGTATGCGAGACCGACCTTGAATCCGGTGTGGCTGCCGAGCAGCTCCGCATCATTGGCGATCTGCACGGCGAGCTCGCGCGTGGGCGCCAGCATGAAGGCGCGGGGCTGTTTCTTCTCGCCTTCGGCGGGCGCCGACGCCAGCAGGCGTTGATACGTCGCAATCAGGAATGCCGCTGTCTTGCCGGTGCCCGTCTGGGCCTGCCCGGCAACGTCGTGGCCCTTCAGGGCGATGGGCAGCGTGCTCGCCTGGATCGGCGTGCAGAACTCGAAGCCGGCATCGCCAATGCCGGCCTGCACCTGTTCGTGGATGTCGAGTGCATCAAACCTGAGGTCGCTCAGATGGTTTTGGCTCATAGGATCGTGGTCGCAAAATGTGCGTGAAAAGCTTGCAAAATGGCTCGCGAAGCGTTCAAATTAGTGAAATTCGACGCGACAATCGTCGCTCCCGCCGTATTCGTAATCATCAATTCCAGAGAGAAGCCGGAATTCGTCGGCGTTAAAGCGCGATAGTTTGCCTGATGTTGCGGGCAGCGTCATCCACTTTCCAGCGTTCGTTTGTCGGGGGAACTGAAAACGAGCGTGCCAAAACCAAACTATTTGCATCTTCATTGCGGAGGAAGTAGCCGGTGAGCGACAACATTGTGCACACCAATGACAGTAATTTTGAAACGGACGTTCTGCAGTCCGAAAAACCCGTGCTGCTCGATTTCTGGGCAGAATGGTGCGGCCCCTGCAAAATGATCGCGCCACTGCTGGACGAGGCGGCTGGCGAATACGCTGACAAGCTTGCCATCGTCAAGCTCAATATCGACGAGAATCCGAATACGCCGCAGAAGTTCGGCATCCGCAGCATACCGACCTTGATGTTATTCAAGGACGGAGCGGTTGCCGCACAGAAACTGGGTGCGATGTCGAAATCTCAATTAATGGAATTCCTGGACAGCAATCTGTGAGAGGGTACTTGGGTAATTCAACGAAGAGCCGGACAAAACAAGCCGGCAACAAGAGTAAAGGCAGCCCGAACCGGCGCCGCCGCAGGCGCGCGCCCCAGTCCGAGTTTCCCGATGACGAGGGTGGTCTCGAGGTAATTCCGCCGGAGGAACTCGAGCAGAGCAAGGATACGATGAACCTGTCCGAGCTCAAGACGCGCCCCGCGACGGAGCTCGTGGTTCTCGGCGAAAGTCTCGGCCTCGAGGGTCTCGCACGTTCGCGCAAGCAGGACATCATTTTCTCGATCCTGAAGGCGCATGCGGACCAGGGCGAACATATCTACGGCGAGGGAGTCCTCGAGATCCTGCAGGACGGCTTCGGTTTCCTGCGCTCCGCGGATGGCTCGTACCTGGCGGGACCCGACGATATCTATGTCAGCCCCAGCCAGATCCGCCGTTTCGCGCTGCGAACGGGCGACACGGTCTCGGGCCTGATCCGTCCGCCGAAAGACGGTGAGCGCTACTTCGCGTTGCTGAAGGTCGGGCAGATCAATTTCGACGCTCCGGAAAACGCGCGCAGCAAGGTGCTGTTCGAGAACCTGACGGCCCTGTTCCCGAAGGAACGGCTGAAGCTGGAGCAGGGCAACGGCAGTACTGAAGACCTGACCGCGCGCATCATCGACATGGTTGCGCCCATCGGCAAGGGACAGCGCGGCCTGATCGTCTCGCCGCCGAAAGCCGGTAAGACGATGCTGCTGCAGAACATCGCGTCTGCGATCGCCGCGAACAACCCCGAGGTCGACCTGATGGTGCTGCTCATCGACGAGCGCCCTGAAGAAGTGACCGAGATGGAACGCAGCGTCCGTGGCGAAGTCGTGTCGTCGACCTTCGATGAGCCGGCAAGCCGTCACGTGCAGGTTGCCGACATGGTCATCGAAAAGGCGAAGCGGCTCGTGGAACACAAGCGGGACGTCGTGATCCTGCTCGACTCGATCACGCGCCTGGCCCGTGCCTACAACACGGTGGTGCCCTCGTCCGGCAAGGTCCTCACCGGTGGTGTCGATGCCAATGCGCTGCACCGTCCGAAACGCTTTTTCGGCGCCGCGCGCAATATCGAGGAAGGCGGCAGCCTGACGATTCTTGCCACCGCGCTCATCGATACCGGCTCCAAGATGGACGAAGTCATCTACGAGGAGTTCAAGGGCACCGGCAACATGGAGATCCACCTGGATCGCCGTATTGCGGAAAAACGCGTGTTCCCGGCTATCAACATCAACCGTTCGGGTACGCGCAAGGAAGAGCTGCTGACGGACCCGGACGAGCTACAGAAGATGTGGGTACTCAGGAAGGTGCTGCACCCGATGGACGAACTTGCAGCAATCGAGTTCCTGCTCAGCAAGCTGCAGGACACCAAGACCAACGCGAAATTCTTCGAGGCGATGAAGCGGTAGGAATACCGCGATCAGGCCAGTTCGCCCGCAGTGACCGTCGTCCTGTACCGTGGCAGGGCGTCATTGATGACCAGCCACGGCACCTTGTCCTGGACCCAGATATGCGCCTCGGGCTCGATGCCTGTCGTATCGTCCAGGCTCGCGACCGCGATGTCGATTTCTTCCGGCCGCTGCTCCCAGGAGTAGGTGATCGTCGTGCCACAGGACGCACAGTGGCCGCGGCGCACTCCCGGTGAGGATCGGTATTCGGCAATCGTGCCCGCGGTGAGCGCAAACGCCTCGCGGTCGAACGACACCCAGGTCACGAACGGCGCGCCGGCCGCGCGCCGGCAGCTTTCGCAGTGGCAATGACAGGCAAACGCCGGTTCGCTGGCTAGCTCGAAGCGAACCTGTCCGCAGAAGCAACGCCCGGAGTAGGTCGGCTCGCTCATCGTTGTCTCAGCAATTCGACGGTGCGCCAGTTTATCTCGCGGCGGACCGGGTCCGGGTCCTCGATGACCGGAAGCGCCGCGATGCGCTCGCAGTACGGTACGGGGAACCCGTGCCGGCGGCATCCCAGCAGCACCATCTCGCGGTACCAGTCGAACGGGCGCAGCAGTTCGTCGATGTGGGTGCGGGCGGCAACGTAGGTAAAGCACCTGCCGAAGCCCGGGACGCCGATTTCGTCCACGTCATAGCCCTTGCCGACGCCCTCGATGCGATCGAGGATTTTCCGGTCCGCCTCGTTCACCGCGTAGATGGCGACGTGAAGTCCCTGCCCGCAGGCAGAGAAGCCGCACTTCGCGGAAAGGTCCTGGCCACGCTTGTAAAACTGCAGGGTGTATTTGCGAAGGAAGCCGGTGCCTCGCAACGTTGCAGACTTAATGCGCGCACGCAAGCGCTGCGGGTGCAGGTTCGAGCCGTACGCGGCATACAGCGATGTCGATTGGCCGGGCCTCATTCTCCGATGTCTTCGTTCCAGAGTTCCGGGTGGTCGCGAATGAAATCGATCATCAATTTTACACACTCGGCGTTGTCCTTGATTTCGAGTTCCACGCCGCGGGCGCGCAGGTGTTCCTCGGGCCCTCGAAATGTGCGGTTCTCACCGACGACGACCCGCGGGATCTTGTACAGCAGGATGGCGCCGCTGCACATGTCGCACGGCGACAGCGTCGAATACAGTGTAGCGCGTGCATAGTCCGCGGCGGTGAGCCGGCCGGCATTCTCGAGGCAATCCATTTCCGCGTGGAGCACGGCGCTGCCTTTCTGCACCCGCTGGTTGTGGCCGCGGCCGACGATCCGGCCGTCGAGAACCAGCACCGAGCCGATCGGGATCCCGCCGGCTTCGAGACCCCTGCGTGCCTCGGCTATCGCGGCAGCGAGAAATTCGTCCATGCCGGCTACCTCGATCCGCAGCTAGGTGCCGTGGCCGGAGCCGTCGATCGTGCGGAACACGCTCTTCACCCGGCCGTCGCTGCCGAAGCGAATCGCGAGATCGTCGAAGATGACGCAGTCGTTGTCGTGTACTGCGACGATACCGAGCACCGATTCCATGGTCTCGACGACCAGCTCCTCGTCGAGCAGGTTGGCGAGACTCGCCACCAGCGCGAACAGGCGCTCGGAATCCTCGCGGTAGGCATGCAGGGCCTCGATCCACTGGCGCCGTTCCTCCGCGGTAGTCACGGGGCACGCGTCCCCGCTGCTCGTGAGCGGGCCGGAACATGGAGAGTATTCATGGCTGTCACTGTAACACCTGCGACGAGTTCGGGCTGGATGCGGTTCTGTCCGTTGCCGCCCCGTCGGAGGGGGCTCGGAATCGGGGCCAAGGCAGCGGTCAGCAGGATGACGATTACAGTCGCCACCCGGTGTGCCGCCAGCTCCGACAGGCGCTGGCCGCAGGTGGCCTGGCGCACCGCGCCGCTTGTGACCGCGACAACCGCGAAAATCAGCCGGAAGAAGAGGTAACGCGTAACCCAGGTTGCCGCTCGCGCTATCGATACTCGAGGGTTTCGAAGTCGCGGACCTCGACCCGGAGAACGGAGTCGGGCGGTGCCGCGTCGGGACGCACGACGATCGAGACCGGATAGCCGAAGGTGTTGTCGTACCGGACCGCCACGTGTTTCTCCTCGCGCACAGACTGTTCGACGAGGTCGAACAGGTCGTCTATCCACAAAGCGCCAGGAGGTGTTGAAATGAACCCGCCCGAAGCCGATTCGACTTCGACGGTGAAGGCAGCGAACCTGCTGTCACCGTCCTGGGTCGCGACATAGGGCTCCGTGTAAGTTCGCTCGCAATAACAGTCCCGGTCGACGACGTAGCGATAAGCGGCCGGCCGCTTCGCTTCCCAGGTGCTGCGCCTGGTCGCAAGCTCCGCGAGGACGTCACCCTGCCCGGACGGCGTCTCCGGCGCCGGGATCATGAAGAAATAGGCCGCCGATATGAACAGGATCAGCAGCAACAGGACGAGCGCAAGAAAGGTCGTGATCTGGTAGATGCCGGCCAGCGGCTTGCGACGCGTCACGCCTGGCCCCCATCGACTCGGACCATGGAGGAGGCACAGCAGGCAATGCCGCAGGCGGCCGTACCGTGGACCGGGGCCACCGACAGCATCGACGAGAATTCATGGTCCGGTTGACCAGAGAACAGCGCGTGCAGGATCGCGTGCTCGATGCAGCCGTCTGTGCCGTTCTTTTCCACGCCCTGTCCTTACTGTCAGGTGCTGCTGTCGTCTCCACCCATGTACTTGTCGAAATGCTCGATGTACTCGTCGAGATTCTCCTCGAGCATCTTCTTGTACTCCGTGACGAAGTAATCGAGTGCCTCGGCCTTAACGGAAGCCAGCTCCTCGCCCGACTCCGTGCCGCTGGCACTCACCCAGGCATTGAATCGCGCCGTGGCAAACATCATCGAGGCGCTGACCGTGCCCCTGTTGACGCTCTGCGCCTGCTCGTTGGCGACGATTATGTATGCGTCAGCACGCTCGAAAAATGCCTTGTCCGTTTCTGTCGTCATGTTCCTGTTGTCACTCGCGGTCGATGTCTGCCAGCGCCTAGTATCTGGCAGGCGGGGCGAGGTCGCAATGCTGCGGGCTGATCAAGTATCGAAGATGGCTTTCCGAACCACGCAACTCAGCCGGCGCCGAGCGCTCGCCGCGCGTGCATGCGCCCATGTGCCGTCAATCGAAAAACACCCGGCGGCCAATCATGAGGAGCATCGCCAACAACAGCAGAACCGACCCGATGAGCTGCAAAAAGGAGAGTCGCCTCTGCGATTGCTCCACGTCGGCGATGATCAGATCCGCGTCGCCCCGGAACTCGCCGAAGCGATTCAGTGTGTATTTCGGCTGGTCGGCAATCTGTACAAAGTAGTCGGTATGCCTGCGCAGCAGCCGCTCGATGCGATTCGGTGCCGTCGGGACGCGTGCGACAAGCGATTGCAGCGGGACACCGGCCCTGCCCGCAGGCTCGAGCGCGCGTACCAGCGCGATGACATCGTCCGCTTCTTTACGATTCGCGATTCGCACAGCGTGCTCGTTGACCTGCGACCGGTCGCTGCAAGCCTGCGCCTCCGCGACCGGAATATCCGCAACCAATGCGAAAAAAATACCATATTACGCCGAATACGTGCCAGCATCGCGAGTTAGCTCGCCGCGGAAGCGGGTACGCCGGGTCATGGTGGCCGGCTTCGCCTACCAGCGGTGCAGCGGCACGGTCGTGCCGGTCTCGAAGAAGGTGTCTTCGAGCGCGAGCTCCACGTAGCCGTCGGTTCCACTGAGTGACGCGAAGTCGCCCGAGGTATTCGTGTGCACGGGCAGGGCGAGCAGCGTTCCGGCTGCGTTCGACACCAGCCGCGTCGGCAAAAAGCAGGTGAGCTTCGGCCGGAACGCCACGTCCTGTGCAAGTGCCGCGAACTCCGGGTTGCCTGGCGACGCACCCGACGCGCCGGCCAGTGCGGGAATCACGTAGTGGCGGCAACAGACGAGCGTGGAAACCGGATTGCCGGGCAGCGCAAACACGGCCTGCTGCCGAGGGCCGATGCCGAACCACATCGGCTTTCCCGGCCTCTGGCTGATCTTGTGGAACACCACTTGCACACCGAGTTGCTGCAATACCTGCGGGATGAAGTCGGCTTTCCCCATCGACACACCGCCCGAGAGCACGAGCACATCGGCTGTATCCAGGTGCTCGGCAATGCGGCGTTCGAGAATCTCGACGTTATCGACGAGATGATCGTGCTGGCAGTCGGCATAGCCTTTCTGGCGCAACATCGCGACAACGGCCGGGCCGTTCGACTCGCGGATCTGGTGCGACTCGATCGGTTTCCCGGCCGGCACGAGTTCGTTGCCAGTCGAAATCACGCGTATCGTCGGCAGTCGGCTGACTTCGACCTGCGGCAGACCGGCCGATGCGATGATCGCAATGTCCGCCGGGGCGATTCGCGCACCCGGCCGCAATAACTGTGCGCCCTCGGTGTGATCAGAACCGCGGCCATGAATGTGCTGCCGCAGTTCCGCGTCATATCCTGCCTCGATCTCGGCAGCGCCGTCGCTGACGCTGATGCGTTCCACGGGCACGACACAGTCCGCGCCGTCGGGCAGGCTGGCGCCGGTCATGATCTCTATGCACTTTCCGGCGTCGAGGGCGTGCGCAGGGTCACCGGCGTGCTGCCGCGACTGGATCGGGAATCTGCGCAGGCCCTTGCCGAAGTCCGCGAAGCGAAGTGCAATGCCGTCCATCATCACGCGGTCGAACGGCGGCTGGTCGCGCTCCGCGTGCACCGGCTGGCGCAGCACCCGACCCATGGCCGAATCCAGCGGCACGGTTTCCGTGTCGAACGGCGCCATCGCCTGCTTGATGGCGTGAGTCGCTGCGACCGTCGTCAGCACGGTGGGCCTAGCCCTGTTCGCGGGCGATTGCGCGGTGACCGATATCGCGGCGCAGGTAGACGTGTTCCCAGCAGATCTTGTCCACGGCGTCGTAGGCGCGTTCTGCCGCCCTGGCGACACTTTCGCCGAGTCCGACCACGCACAGTACCCGGCCGCCGCTCGTGACCACGTCGTCCCCGTCGAGGGCGGTGCCTGCGTGGAATACCTTCTGATCGTCGTCGAATTCCTCGTCGAGGCCGGCGATGCGCTTGCCTTTCTCGTAGGAGCCCGGGTAGCCGCCGGCGGCCATCACGACGCCGAGCGCCGCGCGCTTGTCCCACTTCGCCTTGACGCTGTCCAGCTCGTCTTCGAGGGTCGCCTTGCAGATCGCGACGAGATCGGACCTGAGGCGCACCAGTATCGGCTGGGTCTCGGGGTCGCCCATGCGGCAGTTGAACTCGATGACCTTCGGCGAGCCGTCCGCCATGATCATCAGCCCCGCGTACAGGAAACCGAGATAGGGCATGCCGTCGATGTACATGCCCTTGAGTGTCGGCTCGATCACTTCGTGCATGATCCGGGCTTCCACTTCGGGCGTGACGACCGGGGCCGGCGAATACGCGCCCATGCCGCCCGTATTCGGGCCGGAGTCACCCTCGTCGCGGGCCTTGTGGTCCTGCGATGTCGCGAGCGGCAGGATCGTCTCGCCGTCCGTGATGACGATAAAACTCGCTTCCTCGCCGTCGAGAAATTCCTCGACGACGATGCGCGCGCCCGCGTCGCCGAACTTGTTGCCGGCCAGCATGTCGGTCGCGGCCTGCTCGGCTTCTTCCAGCGTGTGCGCCACGATCACGCCCTTGCCGGCTGCCAGGCCGTCGGCCTTGATCACGATCGGCGCACCCTGCTCGCGTATGTAGGCGAGTGCGGGTTCGAGGTCCGAGAAATTCTTGTAGGCGGCGGTGGGAATGTGGTGTCTTGCCAGGAAGTCCTTGGTGAAGGCTTTCGAGCCTTCGAGCTGCGCTGCGGCGGCGCTGGGGCCGAAGCAGGGCAGGCCGGCGTCCTCGAAGCGGTCGACGATGCCGGCGACAAGCGGTGCTTCGGGGCCGACGATCGTGAGGGCGACTTTCTCTCTCTGTGCCAGCGCGATCAGGCCGTCGATGTCGTCGGACGGTACCGGCGCGTTACGGACCCTGCTCTCACGCGCGGTACCGGCATTGCCGGGCGCAACAATCACTTCGTCGGCCGTCTGCGCGCATTTCCATGCGATTGCGTGTTCGCGGCCGCCGGATCCAATTATCAGTACTTTCATTCGGTTTCCTGTGGGAACGCGCCCTGGCGCGCGAATTATATCGGGTCGCGGTTCGAGAACCGCTCCTGCAATCGCTTCGTCAATGCCGGAAATGGCGCATCCCGGTGAATACCATGGCCAGCCCGTGCTCGTTCGCGGCCGCGATGACTTCCTCGTCGCGCATGGAACCGCCGGGCTGGATGATTGCGGCGATGCCGGTCTCGGCGGCCGCGTCGATGCCGTCGCGGAACGGGAAGAACGCATCGGAGGCCATCACGGACCCCTCGACGTCGAGTCCCTCGTCCGCCGCCTTGATGGCGGCGATCTTCGTGGAATAGACGCGGCTCATCTGTCCCGCACCAACGCCGATGGTCATGCCGTCCTTGCAGAAGATGATCGCGTTGGATTTCACGTACTTCACGACCGTCCAGGCAAACAGCATGTCACGCACCTGATCCGGAGTCGGTCTCTTTTTGGTGGCGACCTTGAGATCGTCGGCCGTAATGCGGCCGAGGTCCGTGTTCTGAACCAGCAGGCCGCCGGAGACCTTCTTGAAGTCGAACCCGGCGACAGCTTCAGCCGGCCACTCACCGGTTTCGAGGACGCGCACGTTCTTCTTCGCGCCGCAGGCTTTCGCGGCGGCAGGCTCGATATGCGGTGCGACGATCACCTCGACGAACTGTCGCTCGATGATCGCAGCGGCGGTCTTCTCGTCCAGCGGCCGGTTGAACGCGATGATGCCGCCGAAGGCGGACGTCGGGTCGGTCCTGAACGCTTTGTCGTAGGCGCCAAGAATGTCATCGGCGACGGCAACGCCGCAGGGATTCGCGTGTTTGACGATAACGCAGGCCGGGGCCTCGAATTGCTTCACGCACTCGAGTGCTGCGTCGCTGTCGGCGATGTTGTTGTAGGACAAAGCCTTGCCCTGCAGCTGCCTGGCCGTCGCGAGCGATCCGGCGGGCGCTTGCTGATCCATGTAGAACGCCGCGCTCTGGTGCGGGTTCTCGCCGTAACGCATGCGCTCGACGAGACGACCCGAGTAGAGCATGCGTTCGCCCAGCGGATCGTCGCCGAGCGCTTCCGAGAGGTATCTCGTGATCGCCATATCGTAGCTGGCCGTATGTGCGTATGCTTTGGCGGCAAGGCGCCGGCGATCTTCGGCGCCCAACCCGTCGCCCTTCAGCGCCTCAAGCACGGCGTCGTAATCGGCCGGGTCCACGATCACCGCGACGCCGTCGTGGTTCTTCGAGGCAGCCCGGATCATCGCCGGCCCGCCGATGTCGATGTTCTCGATGGCATCGTCGATCGTCGCGTCGGCACGCGCGATGGTTGCCTCGAACGGATAAAGGTTCACGCACAGCAGGTCGATGGGCTCGATGCCGTGCTCCTTCATCACGCGTTCGTCGGTGCCGCGACGGCCGAGCAGCCCGCCGTGGATCGTCGGGTGCAGGGTCTTGACGCGCCCGTCCATGATCTCGGGAAACCCGGTCTTGTCGGAGACTTCGACGGCGTCGATGCCGGCGTCGCGAAGCTGCTTCGCGGTGCCGCCCGTGGACAGTATCTCTGCCCCGAGATCGGCAAGGCCCTTGACGAAGGGAATCAGGTCGCTCTTGTCAGAGACACTGACGAGCGCACGTCGGACTTTGAACATCTAATGAATCAGCGAGTAGGTTCGGAGTTTTTTCCGCAGGGTTCCCCGGTTGATACCGAGAATGCCGGCGGCCTGGCTCTGGTTGCCGTCTGTGTAGTCCATCACGGCTTTGAACAGCGGACGCTCGACTTCGCTCAGCACGAGGTCGTAGAGGTCCCCCGGACGATCTCCGTTCAAACTCGCGAAGTAACTCTTCAGCGCGTCCTCGGTATGTTTACAGAGTGGTTTCTTGCTTTTCGATGCGATGAGTTCTTGGTGTTGTTTCAGCTTCTTGCTGGCCACGTTGCTCAATCCCGGTACGCCGGCTCGCCGCTCGTCGAGCCATTCTCCCCAAGCTTCCAGAAGCTACGCTGCCAGAGATGGCCCCCCGTCGTCGCGGTCGAAGTACTCTTTGGTAAGACGCAGTTGTTCAGAAGCGCTGTTGACGCGCACTGCCCGGTAACGAAACTCGTCTGCATTCGCGAGCTTGTCGCAATACCAGGTCAGATGCTTTCGAGCCACCCGAACGCCTCTCTTTTCCCCGTAAAAACGGTGTAAATCGCTCAGGTGGCCGAGCATGATAGCACGCAATTCATTTTTATCCAGCGGCACTTTTTGTGTACCGTTTTCGAGATAAAAATTGAGTTCACGAAATATCCACGGACGTCCCTGCGCGCCGCGGCCGATCATCAAGCCGTCTGCATTAGTTAGGCGTAGAACTTCAAGCGACTTCTCCGAAGTGGTGAGGTCGCCGTTGGCAATCACGGGAATCGACACCACCTGTTTGATGCGCGCGATGGTGTCGTATTCAGCGTCACCCTGGTAACGGCAAGCGCGCGTCCGGCCGTGAACCGCAAGTGACTGGATGCCGCTGTCTTCGGCAACGCGGGCGATGCGCGGGCCGTTGCGGTGATCCGGGTCCCAGCCGGTGCGCATTTTCAGGGTCACAGGCACCGAGACGGCCGCGACCACCGCCTCGAGGATTTGAGCGACGAGTGACTCGTCTTTCATCAGGGCCGACCCGGCCAGTTTCCGGCACACTTTCTTGGCGGGGCACCCCATGTTGATGTCGATGATTTGTGCGCCGCGCTCCACGCAGGCGCGCGCCGCGAGCGCCATCTGCTCGGGCTCGGACCCGGCGATCTGCACCGCGACGGGCTCGGCGTCGAGATCCAGGTCAAGCCGGTGGCGGGACTTGGGGGTCTGCCACAAGCGGGTGTCCGCCGTGGTCATCTCCGACGTCGTCATGCCGGCGCCGAAGTACCGGCACAGCTTGCGGAATGGCTTGTCGGTGACGCCGGCCATCGGAGCCAGCACGAAGGGGCTGTCGAGGGTGTACGGACCGATCTTCAGTGTGGGTGGTTGCATCTGGGCATTCTAGCGCGTGGTCGCTCGATCGCGCTGCGAGAAGCACGCCTGCGGCGAGTCTCGGCGGCCGGGTCAATCGCGCTTGTAGTAGCACGCCCCGGCGCGGAATCGGGGCCGGGCCGCGGTTCCAGAACCGCTCCTACTTGAAATCATCGATGGCGCAACGCAGCCGGTCGCCGGGCTGGCGATAACAGACATTCAGCTTGAAACCGGTCGCATCGGGATCGGGCGCCTCGATGGAAATCACGGCGCTGAATGTCTGCCCGGGGGGGACGGGCTCCCTCGTGTCCAGGCTCTCCGCCAGGTAGTCGCCGGGCTCGAGTACTTTGCTGCCGATGATGTCTTCGTACCGATCCGTCAGCGAGACGTTGATCAGGGGATAGGGCAGGGCCTCGGCAGACTTGTTGCCGATCCGAGAATAGATCGTCAACACGGCGTCGCTTTCGTCCGTGCTGCCCTTGGTCGCCTCGAATCGCCAGCCGGTGATGTCCCATGCCGGAGTCAGTGGCTTGCCCAATACGCGGTAGACGGAGCCCACGCTGTTGTTGAAGACAGGGTGCACCGCGAGCGACTCGCGCGATTGGTGCACGTACTGCGCAACGAGAAGCAGGACGAGGGCTGCGATGCCCGCGACCATCCGGTAGTCCAGTGGCTCCTTCGCAGCCGGTCTTGCCTGTTTGTCGCGCTCATCGGAGCCGGCCTCGGGAGCTTGCTCAGCGTCCGCTTCGGCGGCCTTGCGCCGTTCTTCCTCGAGACGTTCTTCCTCGAATGCGTCGCGCACGAACTCGCCTTCCATGATGATCGTCTCGACGATCGGGCTCTCTGCATCGACGTCGGTCCCGGCCACTTCCGACTCGGTTTCCTCCGCGTCCTGCTCCCCGGCCAGGTCGTCCGGCCCGGAGCGTTGTTTCTGGACGATCGTGGAGGCGAAACCCTCTTCGTCCTCGACCGCGATGGCAAGCAGGTCCTGGTCGATCATCATGTTGATGGTCTGCTCTTCCTCGGTCATGGGCGGGACGACCTGCTCGGGCCGGTCGTCGTCTTTGCTCGCTGACAGGTCCTCGTCCTCGTCGAGGCCGAGTTCCGCGGCCAGTGCCGCGTCCTCGTCGCTGCGCGCGGCGAGCTCCCTGTCGTGGGGCTCTATCAGGTCGTCCGGCTCCTCGATCTCGAGCTCGATGTCATCGAATTCGTCGTACTCGTCGTCGGCCGCCAGTTCTTCGGCGTCGCCGGCTTCGTCTTCGTCGTTTTCGTCGCGTGCCCTGGCCTCGGCTTCGAATGCCGCCGCGATGAGATCATCGTCAATCGTCGGCTCCCCGGCCGTATCCTCGTCGGGTTCCTCGATCCTCGCGTGAGCGCCGCTCAGGTCGATGCCCATCGCTTCCGCCTGCGTGGCGAACTGCGTATCGACGTCCGGCAGCGGTTCGTGCGGTTCCTCGTCGATGCTCTCAGGCTCGGCCGTGTACTCGGTCTCGCCCGCCGCGCCGGGCTCGTCGACCTCGCCCAGCAGGTCTTCCCAGTCTTCGGGCTCGCCCAGCGCGAGATCGACCTGGGCCATATCGGGCACCACCGGTGCCTCGCGTACTTCAATGGCAGGAGCGGCGTCGGGCTCCGCCGGCTCGGTGTCGAAATCGAAATCCTCGGGGAGCGGGGTGTCGTCGTCGAAGCGCATCTCCCCGCCGGCCCGGGAAGCCTTGTCGGGTTCGAAGATCTCCGGCGCATCGATGTTACCCGGCTCGTCCGAGAGCTGTTCATCGACGGGCGTTGGTGATTCGTCGATGAACCAGCGTATCGAGCCGGTATCGTCCGTGACGTCGTCCTCGGCTGCTTGCGCCGCTTCTTCCTCGTCGTCGGCATCGAGCACCCGCCATTCGATGCCCGTGTCTTCGATGCGTATATCCGAGCCGGCGAGTTCGTCCAGCGTCTTGAGCAGTGCCGCGCTGCGTTCCGCGGAGATGGTCTTCGGCGGCTCGTCTGCCTCCAGCCTGGGCGGCTCTGTCGCTTCGCCAACGGGCCCGCCTGCGGCCGCAGGCGGCACGGGCGCGGCCGGCTTTTCTTCGGAAAGGAAGTCCAGCGCATTGAATGCATTGCCACAGCCGCCACAGCGCACCCTGCCGGCGGCTTGCCTGAGGACCTCCGCGGTTACGCGAAACGCGGTGCCACATTCGGGACACTGGGTGTACATCTCTAGCTGTGCCTTTTCCTGCCTGTCAGACGCGTCCAGGTCTGGCCGTCCTGCGGACGAAACTCGGGTTCATCGAACTCCACCCAGGGCGCATAGGCCGCGCTCACGTCGTCGGCCTGTTCCGATAGTATGCCTGACAAACCGAGTATCCCGCCGGGCTTCAGTTGCGCTGCGATCCCCGGTGCAAGCTCGGCCAGCGGTCCCGCAAGAATATTCGCAACAACGATGTCGTAGGGGCCCTCGATACCATCCGTGGAGCCGCGGACCGTCAGCCGCTCGCCAACCCCGTTCTCTGCCGCGTTGCGGCGCGTCGCCACGACCGCCTGCGGATCGATGTCCATGGCATGTGCGTGCGCGCAGCCGAGCTTCAGCGCCGCGATGGCCAGTACGCCGGAGCCGCAGCCGTAGTCGAGCAGCGTGCGATGCGCCAGCTCGAGCGAATCCAGCCATTCGAGACACATCGCCGTCGTGGCGTGCGTGCCGGTGCCGAAAGCGAGACCGGGGTCGAGCCTGACGATGACCGCATCGTCCTGATCCGGGTGACTCCCGGCCGGACAGACCCACAGGCGTGCGCCGAATCGCATCGGGCCGAAGTCCTTCAGCCACTCGCGCTCCCAGTCCCGATCTTCCAGTATCTCCAGGTGATGCTGCGGCAACTGATCGAGTCCGAGTGACGTCTGCAGGTCGGCCAGCAGGCGGGCCATGTCGGCACCGGGCCCGAAAAGGCCACTTATTCGGGTGCGGTTCCAGAGCGGAGTTTCACCCGGGCCGGGCTCGAGGACGGGCTTGTCGCCCGCGTCGCTGAACGTAACCGATTGCGCACCGTGCCGGATAAGTACCTCCTCGACGCTCGCCGGGCTCAGCGTTTCCAGGTTCATGACGAACTGTTGCCACTCCATTTGCGTGGCCGTGCCTACTTGAGTCCCAACCTCTTCTCGAGATAGTGAATGTCCGTGCCACCGGCCTGGAAGGCCGAGTGCTGGAAGATCTCCTGGTGCAGCGGCACGTTCGTCTTGATGCCCTCGATGACGATCTCGGTCAGCGCGTTGCGCATGCGCGCGAACGCCACCTCGCGGGTCTGTCCGTGCGCGATCAGTTTGCCGATCATCGAGTCGTAGAACGGCGGTACCTTGTAGCCGCTGTAGATATGGCTCTCCATGCGGACGCCGGGCCCGCCCGGCGCGTGCCAGAGGGTTACGAGGCCGGGCGACGGCATGAAGGTCTTCGGGTCCTCTGCATTGATGCGACACTCGATCGCATGACCCTGTATCTTGATGTCTTCCTGGCGAACGCTGAGCTTCTCGCCGCTCGCGATGAGCAGCTGCTCGCGCACGATATCGATACCCGTGATCATCTCGGTGACCGGGTGCTCCACCTGCAGGCGCGTGTTCATCTCGATGAAATAGAACTCGCCGTCCTGGTACAGGAATTCGAAGGTTCCGGCACTGCGGTAGCCCATTTCCAGGCAGGCATTGACACAGCGCGCGCCGATCTTCTGGCGCTGCTCCTCGGTAATGCCCGGCCCCGGGGCCTCCTCGATGACCTTCTGGTGCCTGCGCTGCATCGAGCAGTCGCGCTCACCGAGGTGGATCGCATTGCCCTGGCCGTCGGCCAGCAGCTGGAACTCGATGTGCCGCGGGTGCTCCAGGAATTTCTCCATGTACACCATGTCGTTGTCGAACGCGGCGCGCGCCTCGGCCCGGGTGACCGTGATAGCGGCAATGAGTGATGCCTCCGCGTGCACGACACGCATGCCGCGGCCGCCACCGCCGCCCGCGGCCTTGATGATGATCGGGTAGCCGATGTCCCGCGCAAGGCGGAGATTCTCGTCGTTGTCGTCGCCGAGCGGGCCGTCGGAGCCCGGCACGCAGGGAACACCGGCTGCCTTCATGGCACGGATAGCCGACACTTTGTCGCCCATGAGCCGGATCGCGTCCGACGGCGGGCCAATGAACACGAAGCCCGAGGATTCGCAGCGCTCGGCAAAATCGGCGTTCTCCGACAGAAAGCCGTAGCCCGGGTGGATACCCACCGCATCGGTGACTTCTGCGGCGCTGATGATCGCCGGCATGTTCAGGTAGCTTTCCACTGACGGCGGCGGACCGATGCACACGGTCTCGTCGGCCAGCAACACGTGCTTGAGGTTGTTGTCCGCGCTCGAGTGCACCGCGACAGTCTTGATGCCGAGTTCGCGGCAGGCGCGCAATATACGCAGCGCGATCTCGCCTCGATTGGCTATGACGACTTTATCGAGCATGGGGCAGCAGCCTGTTATTCATTGCCACGCTGGTCGATAACGAACAGCGTCTGGCCGTATTCGACGGGGTCGCCGTTTTGCACACGGATCGACTTGATGGTGCCGGACACGTCCGCCTCGATCTGGTTCATCATCTTCATGGCTTCGATGATGCAAAGAGTGTCGCCCTCACTAACATGGTCGCCGACCTGCACGTAGGGCGCCGCCCCCGGGGAGGACGACGAATAGAACGTACCCACCATCGGCGCGCTTATGAGGTAGCCGTCATCTTCGGGTGCCGCGGCCGCCGGTTCCACGGGCTGCGCCGCGGCGGAGGGCGCTGCAGCGGCCGGGGCCTGCGGCGCGGCAGGCGCCATGACCGGTGCCTGTGCCATCGCTACGCCCGTCGGGTAGCGGCTGATTCGCACCGCTTCCTCGCCTTCCGTGATCTCGATTTCCGCAATACCGGACTCGTCCAGTAGCTCGATCAGTTTCTTGACTTTTCTGATGTCCATTACTTGTCCTCACCCTGTGCCACATGGCGGTCGGCGGCCTGAATGGCGAGCTCGTAGCCGTAGGCTCCGAATCCGAACAGGCAGGCGGTGGCGATGTCACTGAAATAACTGTTGTGGCGAAACTCTTCGCGCGCGAATGTGTTGCTGAGATGCAATTCGATGAACGGAACGTCGACGGCGAGCAGCGCGTCACGGAGCGCGACGCTGGTGTGCGTGAATGCGCCCGGATTGATGATGATGAAATCAACGCCATCCCGGCCGGCTTGCTGGACCCGGTCGATCAGCTCGTGCTCGGCGTTGCTCTGGTAGCAGGCCAGGTCGTGGCCGAGCTCGGCGGCGACGGCCGTGCTGCGCGCCTCGATGTCCCCGAGCGTCGTGGCGCCGTAGACATCGGGCTCGCGTGAACCCAGCAGGTTCAGGTTCGGGCCGTTAATAAGGAGAAAAGTCGACATTTGCCGCCAATCCCTGCGAGTTCACCGAAGATGGCGGCAATTCTACCTGCATTTCACGGATTTGGAATCAAAATCGGTTCGGCACAGGTCGGGCGTGGTCGCGGTGCGACCAAACCTGAACGGCGATCCGGGCGTTTGTCGACCGAAGTAAAGCACAGCGCAGCGAGGCATGAGGGGGACAAACGCCCCGATCGCCGCCCGGCCAGGGCCGCGCGCTTACCGAGGGTCCCTACAGTTCGAGGGCTTTGCGGGCGGAGTCGGTGTCGATCTCGCCGGCGTCCAGGCGGGCGCGCACGTCGCTGATCTTGTCGAGATCGGGGCGATGCAGTTCGCCGAAATGGGCGTTCAGGTATTCGCCGTCCGCGGTGACGATCATCGTGAAGGGCATTGCGTGAAACTGCAGCCCCGACTGCTCGGCGACGGCCATGGCGTCCATTTCGCCCACGAGGATCGGGTAATTGAAGTCTGCCGCCTCGGCGTACTGCTGCACGTCTTCCATGACGTCCACGGCGATGCCGATGACCAGTATCCCGTCGTCTCCCTGCTCGATCTGGAACTCTTTCAGCAGCGGTATTTCGCGACGGCACGGCGCACACCAGGTCGCCCAGAAGTTGAGCAGCCGGTGACGCCCGTCGTATTCGTCGAAGTCGTGCATTTCACCGTCCAGTCCCATCAACGAGAACGACGGATGCGCATTGGTTTCGAGGGCCGGAGCGGCCGTCGCCTCGGCCGGCGGTGGCGTTGCGGCCGTGGACTCCGTTTTGACCGCCGCGATGCGGCCCGCCATGAACAGGGCACCCGCCATCAGGCTGACCAGTGCGACGCTGAATATCAGAATTGTTCTGGACAAGATGCTATCCCCCCGGCTGCAGGCGCGCCTCGGCGCGCGACGACCGCTTGCGCAGTTCGTGCTTCAAGAAGCGCTCCAACAAGTTCTGTTAATTTCCCGTGCTGGCGGTCACCGACGCTGTGGCGAACGCCTTCTGCACATGCGCTGCGAAGGTCTCCGCCTTCATGTAGCCCACGACCTCGTATCCGTGGCGCTGCTGGCCATCCGAGCCGAAGAAGATGATGGTCGGCGGCCCGAAGACGCCGAAGCGCTCGAGCAATGCCTTGTCTTCGGCGTCGTTCGCCGTGACGTCCGCCTGCAGCCAGACCGTGTTTGAAAGCGCAGCCTGGACCTGCGTGTCGGTAAACGTGAATGCCTCCATTTCCTTGCAGGACACGCACCAGTCGGCATAGAAGTCCAGCATGACAGTCTTGCCCTGATTCGAAGCGGTCGCTATCTCGCGATCGAGGTCCGCCACCGTCTTGACGCGCTGGAACGGCAGCTCGTCGTGGCTGGCGATGGCCTGTCCGCCGCTGCCGCCGAGATTGACGCTGGCCAGCGGCTGCAGCGGGTTCGTGCCGCCGGTCGCCGCCCCGATCACGAGCAGGATGCCGTAGATGATCGCGAGCCCGCCGAAGCCCTTGCCGAGCTTCTGCGGCACGGTCGATTCCGCAGTCAGCGTGGTCAGTCCGCCCATAAACACGCCGACCATGAAGATCAGCACCGCCCACATCGTCATGATGAGCACGGCGGGCAGGAATCGTGACAGCATCCAGATCGCGAGGCCGAGCATCATGAAGCCGAAGGCGCCCTTGACAGCAACCATCCAGGCTCCTGCCTTGGGCAGGAACTTGCCCTGCGCGGCGCCGACCAGCAGCAGCGGAGCACCCATTCCCAGGCTCATGGCGAACAACGCGACGCCCCCACGGAAGTAGTCACCCGACTGCGACATGACCGCGAGCGCGGCGACGAGCGCCGGGGCGACGCAGGCCGTCACGATCAGCGAGGACAGCGCGCCCATCACGAACGCGCCGATCACGGTGCCGCTCTTCTGGCTGCTGCTAATGGCGGCCAGCCTGCCCTGGACGGAACTGGGCATCTGCAGGTCGAAGACGCCGAACATAGCGATCGCAAGTACGACGAACAGAGCCGCGAACAGGCTCAGTACCCAGGGCTGGTTGAATGCTGCCTGTACCTGGGCGCCGGCTGCGACTGCGACGACGCCGGCCGCGGTGTAGACGATCGCCATGCCCATGACGTAACTGAATGCGAGCCCGAAACCGCGTGCCGGCGTTACGTCGTCGCCTTCGCCGGCAACGATCGCCGTAAGGATCGGGATCATCGGCAGCACGCAGGGCGTGAACGCGAGCAACAACCCGAAGCCGAACATCGCGGCCACGACAAACCAGAGCGGCGAGCCGCTGATGATCTCCGCGATCCGGTTCTGCTCCGACACCGGCGCCGCCGGTGTGCCGCCGGACGACGGCTCCGCGGTGCTCAGGTCGCTGACGACACCGGCCTCCGGGAGGCTTACCTTCATCACGCGGGTCTGCGGCAGGTAGCAGAGCCCGCCGTCGGCGCAGCCCTGGTAGCCGACTTCCAGTTCGAGTTCCATGGCTTCGGGGGTCGCGCGGGCGATCGCCAGCCGGCCGATGACCTCGCCGTAATAGACCTCGGACTCACCGAAGAACTCGTCGTGCTTCACCTTGCCTTTCGGCAGCTCGAGCTGGCCGGCCTGCGCATCCGGGCTCAGCGACTTCGCGCTGATGCGGTGCTTGTAGACATAGAAGCCGGGCTCGATGCGGATGCCGATCTCGACCGTGTTGCCGTCGACCGGAAAGACGTCCGGGAAGAACACTTCATCCGGTGGCGGAAATTCGTTGCTGCCGTCGCTAACCAGGCCGCCGAGGTCGATCTTGCCGCGATTCGCGACGGCCTTTTCGAGTTCGACGGTCTCGATCCAGGTCTGCGGCATGTAGCAAAAACCGTCGTCGGTGCAGCCGCGGCTGTTGATTGTCAGCATCATCGATGCCGGCTTTTCGCCGCTCACCGTGTAGGGGATGCGGACGAAGAAATTGCCGCGGTAGATGACCTGCTCGCCGAGGAACTCGTCGCTGTAAACCTTGCCTTCGGGCAGTTCGGGCTCGCCGAGCACGATGGCCGGGTCGGCCGATTCGAAGCCGAAGGCGCTCTGGTACATGTAGAACCCGTCTTCGACGGCCCAGTCGATCTCCAGGGCGTCGCCCGCGTCGAATACGGCATAGCGGAACACCTCCTCGGGACGGGGAGGCTGGTCATCGGCTGCGAAGGCGGGCACCGCCGCGACCAGGGTCACGACGAGCAGCAGGCGGGCAAGGTATGCGAGTGTCTTCATAGTCAAACAGCCGGGAACGGGTGCGGCTCCGTAATAGACCCATGCCGAGCGCTAAATGTTTCCGAACTCGGCCCGGGCGCGACGCAGCATACCGGCGGCCGGGGGTGTTGTCATGGATGAGGGTCGCGTTTTTGGGTGCCGGACGGCCAATCGGCGCTTGAAATTTGAAGCGCCATCCCTATCATTAGCACTCCCTAGGGCCGAGTGCTAACAAGGCGGTCCGGAAAAACCGCAGAAAGTCGGTTAAAAATCAACAGTTTATAGGAGAATATAACCATGAAGATTCGTCCGCTTCATGATCGGGTCATCGTAAAGCGCATGGAAGAAGAGCGCACGTCACCAGGCGGCATCGTCATTCCGGACGCCGCGACGGAAAAACCGATCAAGGGTGAAGTCATCGCTGCCGGTAACGGCAAAATCCTCGAGAACGGCGACGTTCGGGCCCTGGACGTCAAGGTTGGCGACAAGGTCCTGTTCGGCAAGTACGCCGGCACCGAGGTCAAGGTCGACGGCGAAGAGCTGCTCGTGATGAAGGAAGACGACATCATGGCAGTGATCGAGTCCTGATCACCCGGTAAACCATTCACATTCAGTCTGGCGGCAGGAGCCGCCGTAGATATCAGAGGAAATACACATGGCTGCTAAAGAAGTACGTTTCGGCGACGACGCGCGGCACACGATGTTCGCGGGCGTTAATGTCCTCGCCAATGCAGTAAGGGTCACGCTCGGCCCGAAAGGCCGTAATGCGGTGCTCGACAAGAGTTTCGGCGCGCCGACAGTTACGAA
Source organism: Woeseiaceae bacterium (assembly GCA_041601995.1). GTDB lineage: Bacteria > Pseudomonadota > Gammaproteobacteria > Steroidobacterales > Woeseiaceae > UBA1847. Next base: position 58,116 of record JBFIHC010000008.1, read on the forward strand.
GGACGGCGTTTCCGTCGCGAAGGAAATCGAGCTCGAAGACAAGTTCGAGAACATGGGCGCCCAGATGGTCAAGGAAGTTGCTTCCCAGACCTCGGATGAAGCGGGCGACGGCACCACGACCGCGACGGTTCTGGCACAGGCGATTCTGCGTGAGGGCCTGAAGTCGGTTGCGGCCGGCATGAACCCGATGGATCTGAAGCGCGGTATCGACAAGGCGACCATTGCTATCGTCGAAGAGCTCAAGAAGCTGTCCAAGCCCTGCGAAGACGCCAAGGCGATTGCGCAGGTTGGCAGCATCTCGGCGAACTCGGATGTCGCGATTGGCGAGATCATCTCCGAAGCGATGGAGAAGGTCGGCAAGGAAGGCGTCATCACCGTCGAAGAAGGCCAGGGCCTGGAGAACGAGCTCGACGTGGTCGAGGGCATGCAGTTCGACCGCGGCTACCTGTCGCCTTACTTCATCAACGAGCCGACCAGCCAGCAGGTCGAGCATGAGAATCCGCTGATTCTCCTGCACGACAAGAAGATCTCGAACATCCGCGACATGCTGCCGGTCCTCGAGGCCGTCGCAAAAGCCGGTCGTCCGCTGGTCATCATTGCTGAAGACGTCGAAGGCGAGGCACTCGCTACGCTGGTTGTGAACAACATCCGCGGTATCGTCAAGGTCGCAGCCGTCAAGGCTCCGGGCTTCGGTGATCGCCGCAAGGCCATGCTGCAGGATATCGCTATCCTGACGGGCGGCCAGGTGATCTCGGAAGAGGTCGGCCTGTCGCTGGAGAAGGCCACGCTCGACGATCTCGGCGAAGCCAAGAAGATCCAGATCTCGAAAGAGAACACGACGATCATCGATGGCGCCGGTCGGAGCGAGGACATCCACGGCCGCGTCGAGCAGATCAACCGCGAAATCCAGGAGTCGACCTCGGACTACGACCGCGAGAAGCTCCAGGAGCGCGTTGCGAAGCTGTCCGGCGGTGTTGCCGTGATCAAGGTTGGCGCTGCGACCGAAGTCGAGATGAAGGAAAAGAAGGCTCGCGTCGAAGACGCACTGCACGCAACCCGCGCCGCCGTCGAAGAGGGCGTCGTACCGGGTGGCGGCGTCGCCCTGATCCGTGCCGTCAAGGCGATCGGTGAACTGACGGGTGACAACCACGACCAGGATGTCGGTATCAACATCCTGAAGCGTGCCGTCGAGGAGCCCCTGCGCCAGATCGTTCGCAATGCCGGTGGCGATGCCAGCGTCGTCCTGAATGCCGTTGCCGAAGGCAAGGGCAATTACGGCTACAATGCGGCCACCGACGAATACGTCGACATGATCAAGGCCGGTATCCTCGATCCGACGAAGGTAACGCGTCATGCGTTGCAAAACGCTGCGTCGGTATCCGGCTTGCTTCTGACGACCGAAGCCATGATTGCCGAGGTGCCGAAGGAAGAAGGTCCTGCCATGCCCGACATGGGCGGCATGGGCGGCATGGGCGGCATGATGTAAGCCACCGCACGCGGAAGACCAGAAAGCCCGGCTTCGGCCGGGCTTTTTTTTGCCTTCACACGAGGGTCGCCAGGCAACCGGGTTACGATCATCGTCCCGACAAACTTCCCGACCCTGCTGGATTCGCGACCGGACAGGGTCAGGATCATGAATACCGCTGAAATCGTGCCGACGGAGCTCCCAACGTGTCCGCTACCACCCGGTCCCCGCTGTCGTTCGCGCAGATGTACGGACGGTAAAAGCTCCCGGCCCTCTTGCTAAGAAACCAGGCTGAGACACCAATGCCCAATGCGCGCTTTTTCAGCCGGGTGTCGTCGTGTTGAGTGATCAGTTATCGTCGAACACCGCAGACGATGATCGGAATCGGGAAAAAGGCACCAACCTGTGCATCGAGCAGTCTGGTGCACAAACTCGAATGGCTTCAGAAGCGGCCCTTTCGAATCAACCGCCGCGATTCTAGTTGGAAACACCTCGGCGGTCGGGGCCGGCGAGAGGCAGCCACTGAAGGAACTCGCAGCGCACAATAAATCAGATGTCGGCTCGGTCTCTCGCTCGTTGCATCATCTTGTCACGGAGCAGCGAGAGTGCTTTCCTGCTGTCATTGTCGAGCTCGGGAGGCATGCTCCTGAAGGCCGCCAGCATCGCAATGTCGTTCGCTTCCGCTAAATTGACGTTAATTAGCCGTAATTCATGCTCAATTCTGTCCAACGTTTGGCTCGACAAGTCGATCTCCAATGATGTTACCGGCCGTCACTATAGCGGTTGGGCTGTAAAAAAACCGCGACGCAGTGGGCGAATCCAAGCAGCGAGCACCAATCGGCGAACCGCTAACCGATGGTATCCGGGGATAGCGAGCTCAATTTCACGCGGGATTGCGGGCGTTTGGAATCGGGCGCTTGCGCACCTCGTATTCGAAACCCGGTGACTGGCAGCTTACGGCCGGAAGCGGACGGTGGCCGCAGCTACAACACAGATCGCAGTCCGTCTACTGCCTGTGCGAAACTGCTCCGATGTTCGTAAGACACTATGGCAATTCAGGTCCGTTGGTGCTTGTGCTGCATGGCGGTCCCGCTGCAGCTGGGGATGTGGCCCCCGTGGCCAAAGGTATTTCAGGATCATTCCACGCGGTGGAACCGTGGCAGCGTGGTAGCGGAGGGTCACCGCTCACTGTCGCTCGCCACATTTCTGATCTATACGAGCTTTCCGCTGACCTGGTAGGAAGTTCTCGCGTGGCAATCCTGGGGCATTCATGGGGCGCAATGCTCGCTCTTTGTTTTGCCGCTGAGCATCCAAGCAAAGTGGGACCGATCGTCCTTGTAGGGTGCGGCACGTTCGACCAGGCCAGCAGGAGCAAAATGCAGGCGACTATCGAAGAACGCATGGATGATGACGTGCGAGATCGAATCCGCCGAGCGTCAGTTGACGCGACTGATCCCGCAGATCAGTTTATTGAGACGTTCAAGCTGACTCGTCAGATATTCGACTACGATCCCATAGGTCCGTACGCCGACAAAGAGGAGTATGAGCCATTTGACCTGAGGGCCCACGATGAGACGTGGAGGGACATGCGACGTCTGCAGGATGACGGCACTTATCCCGGGTCGTTTTCAGCCGTAGAATCGCCAGTTCTCATGATACACGGGCAATACGATCCCCATCCCGGCTGGTTGATTCGGGATAGCCTGCTCCCCCACCTTCCTCAATTGGAGTACCACGAACTTGAAGGTTGTGGACACAGTCCGTGGAT
>JBFIHC010000009.1:0-54174 GCA_041601995.1 Woeseiaceae bacterium
ACGAGGAGCAGTACGTGTTCGTGGGCAAGGAAACGGTGCAGCAGTTGCTGGGCGTCGGCGACGGCGTCACCGCCATCGTGGTTCTCGGCGACGACTATCGCGACGTCGAGCCGCTCTACGAAAAGGTAAGCGCGCTCGTGGACGGTGGCGTCACCGTGAGCCGCTGGACGGAACTGGACACCTACCTGGGCACGATGCTGCGGGTCATGGACGGCTTCGTCCTGATCTGGGTCATCGTCATCTTTCTCGCGCTGTCGTTCGGGCTGGTCAATACCCTGGTGATGGCGGTGTTCGAGCGCGTGCGCGAGATCGGCCTGATGCTCGCGCTGGGCATGAAGCCGTCGAGCATCCTCGGCCAGATCGTGATCGAGTCGATGATGCTGCTCGTCATCGGTCTTGCCATCGGCAACCTGCTGGCCTGGGTGACGATCAAGCCGCTGGAAAGCGGTATCGATATTTCCGTCGTCGCCGAGGGTATGGCGATGATGGGTGCTGCGAGCGTGCTGTATCCGCAGCTCAGGCTCGAGGACGTGGTTCTGGCCAACACGGTGGTGCTGCTCATGGGTTTCTTCGCGAGCCTTTCGCCGGCCTGGCGCGCGTCGCGCTTCCAGCCGATCGAGGCAATTACAAAGGTGAACTGATGACGGCCGTCCGCTGCGTGAACTTGTGCAAGACCTATCGCCAGGGTGAACAGGACATCAAGGCGCTGGATCACCTGAGCATGGAGGTCGAGGACGGCGGCTTCGTGTGCCTGTCGTCGCCCTCGGGCGGCGGCAAGACGACGCTCCTGAACGCGATCGGCGGCCTCGACAGGCCCGACAGCGGCGAGGTCTGGATCGCCGGCCAGCGTATCGACAACCTCAGCAAGGGCGATCTCGCCGAGCTCAGGCTGCACCGTATCGGCTTCGTGTTCCAGGCCTTCAACCTGATACCGGTGCTGTCCGCCAGGGAGAACGTCGAATTCGTCATGCAGGTGCAGGGAGTGCCGGCGGCCGAACGGCGTGCGAAAGCCATGGAGATTCTCGAAGAGGTCGGCCTGCAAGGGCTCGAGGATCGCCTGCCGTCGGAGATGTCGGGCGGGCAGCAACAGCGCGTCGCCGTCGCTCGCGCCATCGTATCCAGCCCGGCGCTGGTGCTCGCGGACGAGCCGACGGCGAACCTCGACTCCAAGACGGCCGACGGCCTGATCGACCTGTTCAAGCATCTCAACGAGCATCACGGCACGACCTTCATCATCGCCACCCACGACCAACGCGTCATGGCGTACGCGAAGCGCCTCGTCCGCATGCTCGATGGCCGCATCGTGGAGGAAGTGGAGCAGGATGCGGCCTGAACTCTGGCTGCTGCTGGTTCTCGCGGGCGCCGCTGCGGCTGACGACGGCCCATACCGCTTCGGCGGGCACACGAAATTGCGGTTCGTCGGGACTTCGTTTCCGTCCGAGAGCCTGCTGCGGCCGCTGGCCGGACGCCGTTCGCTCGACCTCGAAGGCGACCTGAGGCTCACGTTCGACGCGGCGTCGGGGCGCTGGACCTTCGATGCCGATTACCAGTTGATCGGGCTGTACGGAGACCGGGTCGAATACACGCGCGACCTGCCGCCGGCCGTCAGCCTGTTCGGGCCGCGGCTGCCGGGCGATGCGCGGCGCCTGTTCGACTTCACCACGGTGATGCACGATCGGGACAAGTCGGCCGCGCTGCATCGGCTCGACCGGTTCTGGGCGGGCTATGCGAGCGAGAAGGCCGTGATCCGCGTCGGCCGCCAGGCCATTTCCTGGGGTAACGGGCTCTTCTATGCGCCGATGGATCTCGTCAACCCGTTCGACCCCGCGGCGATCGACACCGAGTACAAGGCCGGCGACGACATGCTGTACGTCCAGTACCTGCAGGACAGCGGCAACGACGTGCAGGGTGCGGTCGTCGTGCGCCGCAATCCCATGGACCGCGAGATTGAGCGGGAACAGGCAACGGTTGCAGCCAAGTACCACGGCTTCGCCGGGGCGGCGGAATACGATCTGCTGGTCGCCGAGCACTACGATGACGTCGTCGTCGGCGTGGGCGGTACCTACAGCCTGGGCGGCGCAGTACTGCGCGGCGACCTGGTCGTCACCGACACCGACAGGGACCGCTACATGCAGCTGGTGGCCAACTGGAGTTACTCATGGACGTGGCGCGGCAGGAACATGAGCGGTGCGCTGGAGTACTTTTTCAACGGCTTCGGACAGCACGACGGCCGCTACGACCCCCAGAGCCTGGTCGGCAATCCGGACCTGCTGGCGCGCGTCGCGCGCGGTGAGACGTTTGCGCTGGGGCGGCACTATGTCGCGGGCAGCGTGCTGGTCGAGATGACGCCGCTATGGACGTTCACGCCGACGTTGCTGGCCAACGTCGACGACCCCAGCGGCATGCTGCAGTTCGTCACGTCGTTCAGCCTCTCCGACAATATGACCTTTCTTGGCAGCCTGAACCTGCCGCTCGGCAAGAACGGCAGCGAATTCGGGGGCATCGAAAGCGATCCGGGCCAGTACCTGGCCCGCGGGCCGGGCGTCTTCGCCCAGCTCGCCTGGTACTTCTGAGGCGTTCGCCTTACTCGAGGCGCTCCAGGTTCGCGAGCAGATTAGTGAAAGACCTGGCGGTGGTGGCGCCGAAGACGGGGTCCTCACCGAGGTGCTGGCTGACGTCGATGGTTGCCGTTTCGTTGTTCTTGGCAAGCGAGTCGGCGCGCGGGAACAGGTCCGCTTCTTCCCACTCCATGTGGCGTCGCAGGTGGCCGACGTAGTTCACCAGGTCCTCGAGCAGGTGCTGCCGCGTCACGGCCGCTCCCGAGATAATCGCCTCGACGTCCTTGCGCAGCGTTGCCCCCAGTTCCGCGATTTCGCGGTGATCGGAGGGTACATTCTTGAGCCCGTCTGCCAGGTCCTCGCAATGCTCGCGCAGCGCCGTGTAGAGCAGGTCTTCGCGCGGATGGTGGATCGCATCCGGGTACACGGTCATGTAGTGCATGATGTCGCGCAGGACTTCCATATCCGGCTCTCCGTCGTCCGGGACGTCACTGCATTGGGCCTCGAGCAGATCGAGCAGCCGGGCGAGATTCCGGTGATCCTCGCGCAATTCATCGAGGATTCGAGCGAGTTGTATGCGCATGGTCGATTCACCTCTTTTTGTCGCAGCTATCATGCGTTCGGGTCGGCTGGAGGGAAATCGGGGTTTCCACCTACCAGCCTGTGGCAGGGCGCGCAACCGGCGTTTCCGTTCCTGATCCTCGGACCCTTGATACCTTGGCGATCCGGTAGCAATGTATAGACCATGAACAAGAGACTAACGGCAGTCCTCCTCCTCGTTGCTTCGACGACCGGCTGTGCGGTCAATCCGGTCACCGGCAAGCCGGAGCTCATGATGGTCAGCGAGGCACAGGAACTCGCAATCGGCGAGCAGAATTACGCCCCGATGCAGCAGGCCGAGGGAGGCATCTACGACATCGACCCGCCGTTGACGGCATACGTCAGCAAGGTCGGCAACAAGCTGGCGGCCGTGAGCGATCGGCCGCTGCCCTACGAATTCGTGGTTCTGAACAATTCGGTGCCGAATGCCTGGGCGCTGCCCGGCGGCAAGATCGCGATCAATCGCGGCCTGCTTACCGAGCTGAATTCGGAGGCCGAGCTCGCGGCGGTACTGGGGCACGAGATCGTGCACGCGGCCGCGAAGCACTCCGCGCAGCAGATGTCGCGCGGTGTGCTGCTGCAGGGTGCGGTACTGGCAACGGCGATGGCGACCGGCGACAACAATTTCGGCCAATTCGCGGTCGGCAGCGCCGCCGTGGGCGCGCAGCTGCTGAGCTCCACCTACGGCCGCAGCGCCGAACTGGAATCCGACAAGTTCGGCATGACTTACATGTCGCGCGCCGGCTACGACCCCGCCGGCGCCGTGACGCTGCAGGAGACCTTCGTGCGGCTCAGCGAGGGACGGGAGAGCGACTGGCTCAGCGGCCTGTTCGCCAGCCATCCGCCGTCGCAGGCGCGCGTCGATGCGAACAGGAATACGGCGGCGAGCCTGCCGCCGGGCGGCACCCTCGGAGTCGACCGTTACAGGGCCGCCATGCAGAAGACCATGGACCTGAAGCCGGCCTACGACGCCTATGACGAGGGCCGCAAAGCGCTCGGGAAAAAGAACAGCAAGGAAGCGCTGGCGCTGGCAGAGAAAGCGATCAAGCTGTTTCCCGACGAAGGCCACTTTTATGCGCTACGCGGGGATGCCCGCTCCGTGGACGGCAAGTACGACATGGCCAGCAAGAACTACGACAGTGCGATCCAGCGACGTGACGACTACTTCTATTACTACTTGCGGCGCGGCCTGGCCAGGAAGGAACTTGGCCAGACGACGGGCGCGAAGACCGACCTGGAGCGCAGCATCAAGTTGCTGCCCACCGGGCCCGCGCATTACGTGCTGGGCGATATCGAGGCGGAGCAGGGCAACGACGAGAAGGCCATGGAACACTACGCGATCGTGGCGCAAGGCGGCGGAGACATCGGCAAGGCGGCAACCCACAAGCTGCAGCGGTTGCAGCTGCCCCGCAGCCCGGGCGAAGTCATACCGCGGCGCTGTGACGCCGACAGCGCGGGAAATCTCGTCGTATCGGTGAAGAACACGACGCCGTGGACGATCGAAGGCGTCCTCGTCGAGGTCCGTTACACGGATGCCGCCGGGCAGGTGCAAAGCGTCAGGCAGAACATCCCGGGGCTGATCGCCCCGGATACCGTCGCGAGCGTCAATACCGGCCTGGGACCCTACTCGGGCGGTTCCTGCCCCGCCGAGGTCGTCGCTGCCCGCTACGCCGAGTAGCCGGGCGGGCGGGAACCCGGGCGGCTGGCGCGTATCCAAGAAAGAACGGCGGAGCCGGACAAGAGGGCGCTCTGATGAACAGGATCATGCTTGCGATCGTAGTCAGTCTTGCCGCGGGATTCGCGGCGGGTGCATGGACGGGCAGGGCCGTGCCGCCCACGGCAACGGCACCCGGGACTGCGGGCGGTAGCGTCGACGCGTCCGCGCCGCTCGAGGACCGGATCGCCGCACTCGAGCAGGCCGTCGCCGGCGAGCGTGACGCACGCCTGGTGCTGGAAGAGCAGCTGCACGGGCTTTACGCCGAGCTCGAGCGGCTGGATTCACCGGAATTGGACGAGTTGTTACGGACCCTTGCGGAGAACAGTCAGGCCCGGGAACAGGCGCGTATGCAAACGTCGGCACGGCGCGATCGCGGCGCGCGCATGCACGACCGGGAGGGCATGCGTATTGGGCAGCTCGTTGCCGGCGGTTTTAGCGAGATCCGGGCCCGACAGATCCTGGCGCTCGAGGACGAGATCCGCATGGCCGCGCTGCAGGCCGAGTTCGAGGCCCGGCAAAACGGCGAGAACTTCAGTCCCTGGGAGTGGGCAGCCGACAACCAGGCGGACCTGCGCGAGCGCCTCGGCGACGCAGATTACGAGAAATACCTTACCGCGCAGGGCGCCCAGGCGTCGGTGACCGTCCGCGAGGTCATCGGCGAGTCGCCCGCGAACCGGGCGGGGCTCAGGGCAGGTGACCGGATTCTGAGCTACGACGGGAAGCGCGTATTCACGATGAACGAATTGAGATCGATGGCTTTCTCGGGCGAGGCCGGCGAGGATGTGATCGTGGATATCGAGCGCAATGGCCAGCGAATGCAACTGGTCTTGCCGCGCGGGCCGATGGGGATTACCGGCCGCGGCGGCGGCATGGGCTTTCGTTCTCCGTTCGGCGGCTGACCGCCGGCTGGATAATATCGGCCGCTGACTGCAGAATGGTCGGCGATCTCGCCGCACGGGCTTGCGCCGCTCTTGAATAACGTCCTCCGCTACACGATTCCGAACAGCTTCACAGCGGCGAGCCTGTTGCTCGGCATCGCTTCCATCGTAACGACGCAGCTCGGTGGGCGGGAGTACCTCGAACTCGCCGGGTGGATGATCGTCTGGTGCGGGCTGCTCGACACCATGGACGGTGTGGCGGCGCGGGTACTCAAGGCGACGTCGAGTTTCGGAGCCGAATTCGACTCGATGGCCGACCTGGTCGCCTTCGGTGTGGCGCCAGCCATCCTGGTGCTGAACGCCGGCGTGCAGATCGGTGGCATCGAGCACGGCACGGGCCAGTTCGCCGTCCTGGCGGTTGCGGCGGGCGTCTTCGCGCTCGCAGGCGCACTGCGGCTTGCGCGCTTCAATCTGGCGACCTCGAAGCCGGAACGCGGCTGGTTCGTCGGCGTGCCGATAACGGCGGCTGGCGGGGGAATGTGTTCGTCCCTCGTGCTGGTGCTGCTGCACTACGAGCCGATCGCGGAGGGCATGCCGCTGAACCTGTACCTGCCCGTGTTGCTGTTCGTGCTCGCGATGCTGATGGTGTCGCGCATTCGCTTTCCGAAAGCCGTAAAGCGCCGGAGCACGCTGATCAACACCTTCCAGGTGGTCAACATCGTGCTCATCATCTACTGCGGCGTCACCCGTTCCTGGCCGGAATACCTGTTCGGCATCGGTGTCTTCCTCCTAGTTGCGGGAATCATTGCCGGCCGAATCTCGAAGCCCGTTACGACCACTGACGACGAATGACGGCCACCATCGCCGTACTCATCGGCTATCTCGCCACGCTCGTAGCGCTCGCCGCGTGGAGCCGCAAGGAAACACACACGCTAAAGGGGTTTTACCTCGCCGGGAAGAAGCTGCCGTACTGGGTGGTGGCGTTCAGCGCCAACGCGACCGGCGAGAGCGGCTGGCTGCTGCTCGGTCTCACGGGCATGGGCTATGCCGTCGGCGCCCAGGCCTACTGGGTCATCGTCGGGGAGATGATCGGCATCGCGGCGTCCTGGGGTTTCATTTCGCTAAAGCTGAAGCGGCTCGGTGACGAGACCGACTCGATCACGCTGCCGGACGTCCTCGCGTCGAAATTCGACGATCGCTGGCACCTGATTCGCGGTGTCGCGGTCGCGATCATCGCGGTCATGGTAACCACCTATGTGTCGGCGCAGATGGTGGCGACCGGTAAGGCCTTCAGCGGCTTCATTGGCCTCGACTATCGCGCCGGCGTGGTTATCGGCGCGGTCATCATCATCGGTTATACCTTCGTCGGCGGCTACAAGGCGGTTTCCTACACCGACGTGGTGCAAGGCGTGCTCATGCTCTCCGGCCTGATCGTGGTACCCCTCGTCGCCATCAGCGCGGCGGGCGGCTGGCAGCAGATGACGGCCACGTTGCACGCCCACGATCCGTCGTTCATCGACATGTTCGCGGTGCTCGATGGCAGCACGACAGGCTTCGTCGCGGTCGTGAGTTTCGCCGCCATCGGGTTGCCGTTCCTCGGTGTGCCGCAGATGCTGATCCGCTACATGTCCGCGCGTGACGAGGAGGAACTGAAAAAAGCGCGCATCGTCTCGATCGCCGTGCTGTTCGTGTTTCTCTTCGGCGCGGTGACGGCAGGAATCGCCGGACGCGCCCTGTTCCCGGGCCTCGAGGACAGCGAGCAGGTGTTCCCGACGCTCGCGAGCGAGCTGTTTCCGCCGCTCCTGACCGGCGTGCTGCTGGTCATCGTGCTGTCGGCGATCATGTCGACGGTGGACTCGCTGCTGCTGCTGGCGTCGTCGTCGATCGTCAGGGACACGATGCAGAAAATGCTCGGGAGTGAAAGGAGCGATGCGACCCTGGCCGGTTACGGCAAGGTCGTGACGATCATCATCGGCGTCATCGCGGTATTGGTGGCGGTTTACATGGCCGAGAACAAGCTTATTTTCTGGTTCGTGCTGTTCTCCTGGTCCGGCCTCGGCGCCGCATTCGGACCCGTCGTGCTGGCCCTGCTGTATGACCAGCGGACCACGGGTGCCGGCGTCGTTGCGGGCATGCTGGGCGGGTTCCTGACCAGCGTCGTCTGGGTGCAGTACTTCAAAGCCGGCGCCTACGGGCTGTACGAGGCCATTCCCGGCTTCATCGTCGCGGCGCTCGCGACCGTCATCGTGAGCCGTCTCGGCAGCCGCCGGGTGTCCCGAGGCCCGAATCTGTAACCAATTGCGCCGGCGGGCGCTATAAGCCTGCAGACATTCAAACTGAGGATACAGAACATGCGCTTTTCGAAAAAGCTGATGGTCGTGCTGCTGGCACTGCCGGGTCTCGCGCTCGGCGAGCTTTCCGCGTCCGGCCTGCCGGCGACATCGACCTGGTATTTCCACGCCGATTTCGACGAGATGCGCGGCTCCGAAGCGGGCAAGCCGCTCTATGCCTGGCTGCAGCGCGAGGTCTTCGCGGACGTCCGCAAGGACGCCGGCATCGACCTGGACAAGGAGGCGGACAGGATTACCGCGTTTTCCGCCGAGGAGAGCGGGGCCGTCGTGGTGGTTGAAGGCAATATCAGCCAGCAGACCCGCGACAAGTTGATTGCGATTGCTGCAGGCGCCAATGAGTTCGACGCCCTGAAGCACAAAGGCAACGATTTTTACTACGCGAGGGGTGACAAGCAGGGCAAGGACGGCGACATCAATGTCGACTCGTTCGAGAACGGTGTCTACTTTACGTTCGCACTGAAGGATCGCCTGCTCGCCACGTCCTCGCGCGTACAGATGGAACGCCTGCTCGACAGCAAGGGCGCGCTGCCCGGGCGCAGGGCGGACCGCGGCACATTAATCGTGCTCACCGCCGAGAAGAGCCTGATCCAGGCCGGCATCCAGGCGGACCAGATCGAGGATCGGGGTGACGGCGGCTGGCAGTCCAACATTCTCAAGAACACCGAGCAACTCGCCGTCATGATTGCGGACGCCGCGGGCAAGATCGCGATCGAGACGCAGCTGATCGCGACCCGGCCCGAGATGGCCGAGTCGCTCGCGAGTATCGTGCGCGGGCTCATCAGCCTCGCGATGTTCAGCGAGGAGATGGATCCGGAGGTGGCGGAATATCTGAAAGGAACGACGGTCACCGTGGACGGTTCTTCGCTGAACATCAAGCTGGCGCTCGATCCCGAGAGCGTCGTCGTGGCGCTCGGCGACTAGCGGCCCGGGCGGCGCAGGGACTCACCGCGTGAGCGATGAGCTGAAACTCGTCGACGCCGCGAAAGGCGGTTCCGTGGAAGCGTTTACCGAACTCGTCCGCGGTTACCGCGAGGGCCTGTTCCGCTTCCTGTTGACGCGCTGCTCGAACCACGCGGATGCAGAGGACGCGCTGCAGGACACGCTGATCAATGCCTATCGCTACATCGGTTCGTACAACCCGCAATGGCGCTTCAGCACGTGGCTATACCGCATCGCGATCCGCAACGCCGGCAGGCTGCGGAGCGATAATTTCGCGGAACTCGGAGACCCCGCAGCCGATGGCGGCGATCCGCTCGCGCACTGCCTCGCAGAGTCCGAGCGCGACAATCTGTGGCGCAGCGCCAAGCGCATACTGTCGGACGAAGTGTTCGCGGCGATGTGGCTGCGCTACGTCGAGGACATGTCGGTGCGCGATATCGCGAGCGTGCTCGAACGGTCCTCATCCTGGACCAAGGTCAATCTCCTGCGCGGCCGACGCGCGCTGGAGTTGGAACTGAACGGTACGGCCGGCAACGCCGGAAGTGAAGCATATGGATAAACTTGCCAACAGGCTGCGCGAAGACGCGAGCCATATCGACGCGGAAATCTCCGCACAACTCGACAGCCGCATCCGGGCGTCGCTTGCCGCCGTCGGGCCCCCTGCGGCGCGACGGCGGAAGTCGAAGCGTCGACCGGCCTGGTTCTGGCTGGCGAGCAGCCTGACGGGCATTGTGGCCGCGCTGGCGCTGATCGCGGTGCTGAACGTTATTGATGTCGACGAACCTGCAGCGGTACCCCGAACCGTGGACGGCAATACCGTGCCGCCGATCGGAGTCATCGATTTGGACGTCCGGGCGGCAATGCTGACGGATCCCCTCGCGCGGGAGCTGGCGGACCTGCAGGCGGACCTGAAGAAGGCGGAAGAACTGGTGCGCGGTGACGTCCGGATCGACTTCTAGGGCTTCGGTCCCCGCCCGTATCAGGCCTGTACCTCGTTCAGGCGCCCGCTCCTGACGTCGTAGACGAAGCCGCGCACACTGTCCTTGTGCGGAATGAACGGGCTCGCCTGGATGCGCCGGATCGACTGTCGCACATCGTCTTCGAGGTCCGGGAACGCCTCGAGTGAGAAGGGCGGCCGCACGCCGGTATCGCGCTCGATGTCGGTCTTGACCGCGTCGTCGGTGAACGTGAGCATGCCGCAGTCGGTGTGATGAATGAGCACGATCTCGGTCGTGCCGAGCAGGCGCTGCGAGATCGTCAGTGACCGGATCACGTCGTCCGTAACGACGCCGCCGGCGTTGCGGATGACGTGCGCGTCGCCTTCCTCGAGGCCCAGCAAGCGGCCGGTCTCGATGCGCGCGTCCATGCAGGCCACGACGGCAACCCGCCTGGCGGGCGGTAACGCCTTGTCGCCCTTGTCGAAGGTCTGCGCGTAGAGGCGGTTTGCGGCCAGGAATTCCTCGGTAGCGGACATTTTTTCGGCTCCTCGGCAGTTGGAACGGGGAGCAACGAGCCTAACGGCCGGGATCTGGCGGTGGAAATACGGCTTCATCCAGTACTTATGCCCTGGCGGAATATAGCCCGGCTGCAGCCGGCGGGGCCGGTCTGATGCTAAAGTTGCGCGATGCGACGTGCGATTATCCTGGTAATGGACTCCTTCGGTATCGGTGCCACGGCCGATGCCGCGCACTTCGGTGACGCGGGGTCGGACACCCTCGGCAGCATCGCCCGGGAGCGGGCGAAATCCGCCGACGGCCCGTTGCGGCTGCCGAATCTCGCGCGTCTCGGCCTGTTCGAGGCGAGCCGCGAGAGCACCGGAGTTTACCCGGAAGGCGCGGGTACCGGCGGCGAGTTGATCGGCGCCTGGGGCTACGCTGAGGAGCTCTCCAGCGGCAAGGACACGCCCAGCGGCCACTGGGAGATCGCCGGCGTGCCCGTGCTGTTCGACTGGGGCTACTTCACCGACCGCAGCAACACCTTCCCGAAAGCACTGCTCGATGGGCTGATCAAACGCGCCGGGCTGCCCGGAGTGCTCGGCAACTGCCACGCGTCCGGGACGACGATCATCGCAGAACTCGGCGACGAGCACGTGCGGACGGGTAAACCCATCGTCTACACCTCGGCCGACAGCGTATTCCAGATCGCGGCCCACGAAGAGGCGTTCGGGTTGCAGCGCCTCTACGATCTGTGTGACATCGCACGCGAACTGGTCGACGACTACAACATCGGGCGCGTCATCGCGCGGCCGTTCGTCGGCGACGGGCCGGACAACTACGTGCGCACCGGCAACCGTCGCGACCTGACGACGCCGCCACATTCGCCGACGGTGCTGGACAAGCTCGTGGCGGCCGGCGGCGAGGTCATCAGCATCGGCAAGATCGCGGATATCTTTGCGGACCAGGGTATTACGAAGAAGGTAAAGGCCAGCGGCAACGCCGCACTGTTCGATGCAACGCTCGAGGCCCTGGCGGAGGCGGGCGACCGCTCGATCGTGTTCACGAATTTCGTCGACTTCGACATGCTGCACGGGCACCGGCGCGACGTCTCGGGTTACGCGGCAGCGCTGGAGTACTTCGACGGCCGGCTGCCCGAGCTCTTCGAGGCCATGCACCCCGACGACCTGCTGATCATCACCGCCGATCACGGCTGCGACCCGACCTGGGAAGGCTCGGATCACACGCGCGAGCACATTCCGGTACTGGCTTACGGCAACGGGCTGGCAGCCGGCTCACTCGGCAGGCGAAAAACCTTCGCGGACATCGGCCAGAGCCTGGCGAGTTATTTCGGGTTGCCGCCGATGGAGTACGGCGAAAGCTTTATCCCCGGCGAAGCCCGCGCCGCCTGATCGCGAACAGCCCGAGCAGCGGCACCAGCCACAACCCCGCGCCGCCGCCGCTTTCCTCCTGCGGCGGAGCGCCGACGTTCACCGTGGCGCTTGCCGTGTTGTTGGCCGGGTCGGCATCGGCTTCCGTGGACGACATCGAGAAGTTGATGCTCTTGGAACCCTCGGTGGTGCCGGTGACGCCGAGGCTCAGCGTCACGTTCGACAGCGCCGCAAGGCTCGCCGCATCGCAATCGACCCGGCTGGCGCTCACGGTACAGCTGCCGAGCGACCAGCTCGCGCTGTCCACGCGCAGGCCGGAGGAAAACGTGATGGCGAGTGCGACGCCGGTCGCATCGAGGACCGACGTGTTCTCGATCAGTGCCGTCAGGCCGGTGCTCTGACCGACGGCAAGCTGTCGCGTGCTGGGCGGCGTTACCGCCAGGTTGACCGCGGGGTCTACCGTCAGCGTCAGGCTGTTCTGGTTGTTGGCGGGTTCGTCGTCGACGTCCGCCGAAACGCTGGCATTGAAGGTGCCGCTGCCGACCGCGATCGTGTCGGAGGTCAGCGTGACGCTGACGGCCGTCGTGCCGTCGACGTCGCCGATCGCGCA
This sequence comes from Woeseiaceae bacterium, assembly GCA_041601995.1. Taxonomy (GTDB): domain Bacteria; phylum Pseudomonadota; class Gammaproteobacteria; order Steroidobacterales; family Woeseiaceae; genus UBA1847. The sequence goes on from JBFIHC010000009.1 coordinate 12,478, forward strand.
ATTCACCATGCCGCCGCCGTCAGTGCAGGTGCCCAGCGACGCCGCGGCTGAAATAAGCGAAACGTTGGTCGGCAGCGTGAAGTCGGCCTGGACATTGGTCGCCTGCAATGTGCCGGCGTTGATGACATCGAACGTGACCGTCGCGCTGTTGCCGAGCAGCACGGTAGGCGCCGGGTCGTCGATGCCGAAGCTCATGTCGACGCTGGGGAGCGGCGTAATGCAGCCCTGAAGCTCGGCCTGGGCGATGTCGTCGGCCATCTGGTCCAGGCTGCACTGCGAGAACTGATCGACGCCGTTCAGGGTGGGCGCCATCAGGAAATCGCCGGTCTCGGACTCGCAGGCTGAGCCCGGGGTACCATCGTGTGGCGCACCGAAGTTGTGGCCGATCTCGTGCGCGGCGATCAAGCTGTCGAACGTCGCATTGCTGCGGCCCTCGCTGAGGCCCGCCCCGAAGCGCTGCCGGCAGAGTGCGCCGGTATACGCGATGCCGACGGTCGAGTTATTGCCGGTGTCGCTTTCGACATTCTTGCCGGTCCAGAGGTGGGTAAGTCCGTTTACATTCTGGTTCGGTTCGTTGTTGCGGTAATCCGCCAGCTCGACGAGCAGTTCACCGGCCACCACGGTGGCGGAGAACGGGTACGAGCCTGCACCCGAGTCTGTGAACACCTGCACCAGCGGCACATTGATCTGCACGCCGACCTGCGCGCTGAAGATGCCGTCGACGTTGCTGAGGCGATCGAGTATTGCCTGCTGCGGATTCAAGAAATGGATACCGGCAAACTCGGCGTCGCCGACCGCGCCGATATCCATCTCCACGGAAGCGCCCGCCGCCTGCGCCGTCGTGGCGCGGAGTTCGGTGCCGAGCGACTTGTATACGGCACTGCCGGTCGTGAGGCTGCCACCCGCGCCGCAGGTCATCGCTCCGGGAGCGATAAGCGCGTCCGCAAGCCGGTAGATGATCGTTGTGTCCGAGCCCACCACGTTGTCGCCGGGGCGCTCGATCGCGAACAGTTCGTTGCCGTCCCAGATGAGTCCTGCCGGCGTGCCGTCCGAAATGACGATGCGTGCCCAGGAGTTCTCTGCGCCCGCGAGCTTGCCGACATAAGGAATGGCCGGATTGCCGGGAACTTCGCGCGCCACGCCGAGCAACCGGCTGTTCGGCGAGAGTTCGAGGTCGAAACTGCGGCCGAGTGCGTCGAAGCGCATGGCGACGGGACCTGCCGCGCCGGTCTTCTGGCTACCGTCGATCGCTGCGCCGGTAACGCTCAGGCGCTGCAGCGGCTCGTGGTGCGACAGGGAAATCGTAGCGGCCTGTGCCGCGGTCGAGAGACTCAATACTGCCCACGCAGCTAACCATCGGATGCCTGACATAATGCACTCGGGGTCGTTGAAATTGACGAACCGATAGCTAAACAAACGGCACGCTGGGCGACAAGGAATTATCCGTCGGTTCGCGCCGACGGTGCCCGCTAAAGTGTGCCGCAGTTCTCAAAATACGGAGAAAGCCCGGTATTAGTCGCCCGCGCCGAGCAGGAGGGCGCAGGCGGGAACCGCGCTGTCCTTCTGCCATGCCTCGAACTCGGCTGCGGTCAGGAGGTAGACCTGGCCGGGTCGGCGTACGAGATACAGCTCCGCGGCGAGCTCACCCGCGTCGGTGGTCAGGCTTACGACGTCGTCGTCGATCGTGTAGGTGCCCCGGACCGGGAAGTCCGGGAACGGGTCGACCGGGTTGCCCGCGTCGTCCACGGTGACCTCGTCCGTGAACCTGTCCCAGGTAAACCCGTTCTTCGACAATTCGATCGTGTTGCCTTCGAAAGCGACGCAGGACGGCGAGTAAGTGCCGGTGACACCGGGGCCGGCCGCGCAGCCCGAGCAGACAGCCAGGGATGCAAGAAGAATCAGTACTTTCGTTTTCATCGTCAATCCTCGTCGCCGGAGCGCCAGGTTTCCGCCACGCGAATAGCGATTACTTCGCCCTCCGCCGCCACCGCACCGCCGGAAATAACCTCGCAGTGCACGATGGTCTTCCTGTCGCCGCATTCATGAATCGTCGCGCGCAGCTCGACAGGCTCGTCGATACGGACCGGTTTCAGGTACCTCACGTTGAGGCTGCCCGTAACGCACCAGATCCGCGGGCCATCGCCAATCGCGAATCCGTCGCGCTCATAATAATTCGCGATCGACGTGCACACCGAGTGGCAGTCGATAATGCTTGCAATCGTCCCGCCGTACAAATACCGGGTCGGACCGGCGCACTGTTCGGGCCGCGGCATGTACGTGCACACGGATTCCTTGCCGTCCCAGTAGCTCTTGATCTGCAGGCCGTCGGGGTTTTCCGGCCCGCAGCCGTAACAGTGATTGTGGGGGATGCTGTCCTGGATTGCGTTCATTCCACGGCACTCCGCGCTGGCTGGAGCCGGCGAGCGACCTGCATCGCCAGGAATGCCGCGATGATGATCGCGATCGGCGCCAGCGCGGTAAACCAGTATGGATGCGGGATGAGCAGCAGCATCGTGGCTGCGCCGGCCAGCACGATGCCGCCCACGACAACGGCATGGGGCAGCGGTCCGGTGGTTGAAAGCAGCGCGCCCGCAAGTGTCCCCAGGAAGGTCCCGGCCGCCCAGGCGCCCCCGACGAACAGGATGCTTCCGACCGGCAGCGTCGCAATGAATTCGCGAACCTGGTCCGGATCGCCGAACTCGAAATCCGCCGGCGGCGGGTAGATGAAGTGGCCGAGCATCTCGATGATCTTGATCGTCAGCATGGCGACAATAATGCCGACGATTGCCGCAGCCAGGTTGCGAATCATTTTTCTTCGTCTCCCGCGGGCGTTCCGGCATTGCGTTGCGCCAGTGCCGACTGGATTCGCGCCGCGAGGGCGTTCGCCTCGGCGGCGATGCGTTCCGTATCCAGCGTCAGGAACTCGCCATCGCGCATCAGTATTGTGCCCTCGACGATAACGGACGCGACGTCCTGCTCGTCGGTGACGTAAACGAGGTGTGATAGTACGTCGAAGGTCGGCACGTGGTGTACGTCGTCGAACGCGACCTGGATGAGGTCGGCGCGCTTGCCGGCCTCGAGCGAACCGATCTCGTCGCCGAGCCCGATCGCCGTCGCCCCGCCGCTGGTGGCCATCCTCAGGACGGTCGCCGCCGGCAACACTTCGGGATCCATGCGCGTGACCTTCTGCAGGAAAGCAGCGAGGCGCATCTCTTCCCACATGTCGACATCGTTGTTGCTCGCCGGCCCGTCGGTGCCGAGGCCCACGCGCACCCCCGCCGCGAGCATCTCGGCGACCGGCGACACGCCCGAAGCCAGCTTCATGTTCGACGACGGGTTGTGGATGACCCCGACCTTGCGGTCTTTAAGTACCGGTATCTCCGCCGCCGTCGGCCAGACGACGTGCGCCGCAATCGTCGGCCCGTCGAAGAACCCGATGTCGTCGAGCATCGCGATGCTGGTCTTGCCGTAGTTGTCTTTCGAATACTGCGATTCGAAGGGCGACTCCGACACGTGGATGCTGATGGCAACGCCGCGCGCCTGTGCGGCTTCGCGGGTCTTCTGCAGCTGCCCGGCATCGAGCGTGTAGTTCGCGTGCGGGCCGAAGATCGGCGTGATGCGCGGGTGCCGGTTTCGCCAGCGGTCGATGAACCCCGAGCCCTTCGCGATCGAGTCCGCGGCGTTTTCGGCGTCGGGGCTGCGCTGGTCGATCACGGTCGCCGAGATCAGGGCGCGCATGCCGCAGCGCTCGACGACCTCGGCTATCGTGTCCGGGTAGTAGTACATGTCGACGAACGTCGTCGTGCCGCCGCGTATCATTTCCCAGCACGACACTTCGGTGCCTATGCGCACGAACTCGGCATCGACGAATTCGACTTCGGCCGGGAAGATGTAATTGGTGAGCCAGTCCATCAGCGCACGATCGTCCGCGATACCGCGCAACAGCGTCATGGCGGCGTGCTGGTGGCCGTTTACGAGCCCGGGCATGACCACGCGGTTGCCGCGCGGCAGGGTCTCTCGCGCCGCATAACGGGATTCGATATCGGCCGCCGTGCCGACGGCGATGATGACGCCCTGATCCACGGCGACGGCGCCGTTTTCGATTACCGTCAGCGCCTCGTCCATCGTTACCACGTAGTCGCCCGGGACGATCAGGTCGATGGCGTCGTTCACCGTCTCGGGCGGCGTCTCCGCCGGCGTGCAGGCGGTCAGCAACAGGGCGAGTAACGGCAGTACGGCAATCCGGGTCATGATTCTTTCCAAATGAGGAGGGGCAGCCTGGGCTGCCCCTCCAAAGGTACTACAGTTGGCGGTGTGCTCAGAAGCGGAAGCGCACGCCGAGCTGCAGGCGATACGCCGACGCAATGCGCGCGATCGACGGTTGCGGCACGATCGATTGCGGCGTGCCGCTGTAGGACGCGTTGGGCGTCAGCACGTACTGGTTGTTGTCGATCGCCACCGTCGCCGGTGAGACGTTCGACGGCGCCGTGTAGCTGTCGACGCGGCCCCAGTCGCTGTTGATCAGGTTGCCGAAGTTCTCGATATCGAGGAACAGGTCGACGGCGGTGTCGCCGAACTTGATTTCCTGCTGCAGCCGCACGCTGAGGATATTCACCCAGTCGGATTCGCAGCTGTTGCGGCCGACGATGCTGCCACGCGCACCGCTCAGGCAGCCTTCGCTCGAAATGAAGGCATCGAGGTCGGCCAGGAACGCGGCGTCGGTCAACGGCGAGATCAGCGGATCGCTGGTCCCCGTGGGCACGTAGAACAGCATCGGACCCGGGTTGTCGCCTTCGCTGCCGAAGTCGGCGAGGAAGGTGCCGCCGAACGCCGCGTTGCCGCTGCCGAACACGTAGCTGTAGTGTCGCCCGGAGCGACCGGCATACGCGAGACCAACCGTGGTCATGTTGTCGCCAAAGAGTTCCTTCGCCCAGATCAGGTTGGCCGTGATGCGGTGCTCGACCTCGTACTTCGAGGGTGCGACCAGGCCGTTATTCAGGTCCGTCTGCGCATCGAAGGCATAGGTCTCGAAGCCCACGAAGCGGTTATAAGATCGCAGTTCGTCCACGTTCTGGTTGGTGTAGCCGATGTCGAAGTCGAAGTAGCCGTAGTCGGTGTCCCAGGCCTTCGACAGGCTGGCGGATATCACCGTGCCCTTGCCCTCCCCGGTATTGGTGACGATGTAGTCGCCGCCCGCCGGGAAGTCGTAGATCGGGCGCCCGTCCGGCGCCGTGTCGACCTGCGTGCGACGGCCTTCGAAGATGTTGTAGCCATCCTTCACGTCGGAGTAGACGATATCCGCGGCGACGACCCAGTCGTCACCGAAGATGTACTCGGCGCCCAGGCTGTACTTCCAGGTGCTCAGGATCTCGAAATCCGGCGCCATGGCGTCGACGTCGCCATCGGGATTGAAGCCGATGTACTGCTGGAAATTGTCGAATGCGGCCGTCGGATCGGGCAGTCGCGCCACGGCCGCGTCGATCGAGTCGCTGACCGGCGGCCCGAAGAAGGGCGCAAGGAAGCTCGCGAAGGTTCGCGTCACGCCGTTACCCGAGTAGCTGTTCGACAGGATGATCAGCGGTGAGCCGCCACCGAACAGGCCGGCGCCGCCGCGGACCGTCAAGCGATCGGTCGGGGTCCAGTTGAAACCGAAGCGCGGCAGCACGAGGTCCTTGCCGTCGAGATTTTCCGTGTTCGAAAAACCGTTGCGCGCGGTAAATGCCGGGTTCTCCGGGACGGCATCGCTGTTCTGGTATTCGTCGAAACGCAGGCCGAACTTCAGCGTCAGGTCGCCGTTCGGGGTCCACTCGTCCTGCACGTAAAAGCTGTTTACGGCGAGGTCGAAGTTGGCCTCGGCGTCGCCCGCGATGCCGGTGTTGGAGTTGCCGTAGAGGACGAAGAGCGGGACTCGGTTCTCGAGATCGTCGAGCGAGCCGAACACGTAGTTGCCCTTCGAGAACGGCAGGAACAGGTTGCGTACGGTGTACTCTTCCTGCTCGAAGCCGGCCGTGATCAGGTGATCGCCGAGCTGGTAATCCGCCTTGATCTTGAACAGCTGGGATTCGTTGTCCAGTTCGTTGGTGTGCCGGAAACGGTCACCGCCGGCCGCGATCGTACCGCCGGCTGCCGTGAAGATCGTGAAGTCCGGTGTCGTCGTGTCGACGCTGATCTGGCGGTTCTCGACGTCCTTGATGCCGAATTTGAACTCGGTGGAGAAACGGTCCGTCCACTGCGAGAACAGGCGCGCCGAATACGCCGTCAGCTTCTCGTTGATGTTGTAACGGTTCGACTGCAGGACGGCGACTTCCGGGAAGTCGTCGAACAACACGTCACCGTCCGCGACCTGGTAGGTAAAGGCGGCGCGGTGATCTTCGTTGATATTCCAGTCGAGCTTGAGGAGGATCTTCTCGTCCTGGTCCTTGTCGCTGGTTGCGAACGGGCCCGGATCGAAGCCGTACTCGGTCTGCAGGATGCTCCTGGCACGATCGACGTCCGCTTGCGTCACACCCGCAATATTGTCGATGGTCTGCGTATTTGACGGCCGCGTGGTCTCGAACTTCTCGTAATTGGCGAAGAAGAACAGCTTGTCGCGGATGATCGGGCCGCCGAACGTGAAGCCGTAGTAATCCTCGCTGAAGTCGCCGATCGCGAGATCGACGCCGTCCGACTTGTCGCCGGTCAGGCTGTCATCAGTCGTGAAGTAGTAGGCGCTGCCTTCGAAGTCGTTGGTACCGGACTTCGTTACGATGTTGATATTGCCGCCAATGAAGTTGCCGTAAGTCACGTCGAAAGGAGCGATATTGACGTTGATCGCCTCAATGGCGTCGATCGAGATCGGCGTCCGCTGCGTGGCGGATGCGTTCTTCGACAGTCCGAAGTTGTCGTTCTGCGCGACGCCGTCGATGGTGACGCTGTTGAAGCGGAAGTTCTGGCCCGCCATCGACACTGCGGGACCGCGGGCAACGCTGTTGTCGACGAGAATCTTGGGTTCGGTTGCAAGCGTGCTGACGAAGTCCCTCGCCAGCGACGGCGTGCCATCGATCTTGGCGCGGTCGAAATCGCGGCCCACACCGACGCGCAGCTGCTCGGCTACCATCTCGGCGGTCACGACGATCTCCTCCAGCGTCGCCGAGCGGGCGGCGAGGGTAACGACCTCGGTCTCGTCGAGCTTCAGGATGACGTCGGTCACCCGGTCCGCGGCATAGTCCGCACCCGGCGGGATACTCACTTCGTACGGGCCGCCGACGGCCAGGCCGCGCAGCGTCGCGATGCCGCTGTCGTTCGCGGTGACGGATATGACGCGGCCGGTCGGCACGTGAGTCACCGTGACGGGGACCCCGCCGATGCGGTTGCCGGTCTCATCCGTGATCTCCACGCGGATCGAGGACGTCGTGGCCTGCGCGTGGACCTGGGTGGAGAACAGGATTGCCGAGACGGCAACGAGGGAAATAGCAAAAAACTGAGACTTCAGATGCGACAACCGCGTCATGATGGTCCCCCTTTATTGTGGTTATTGGAGCTGGACGCTCGGTTGCAGGAGTATAGCCCAGCTCAAATCGATCGGCATATCGCGTGAAGTAATATTTCGAAAAGATTACGATATCCCGTCGGCCGTTCGGGTGTAATGGCTGCCTGCCGTCTGGAACGAGGCTAATTCGACGTGGAAATACTCGACGCCATCCCTGCATACAAGGCGCCTCCCGGCGGCCGGCTCGACGATGCGATGCTGGCGGATTACCGGGCCGCGGGTGTGCTGGTCCTCGAGGATTTCGTCCCGGTCGAGACGTGCGCGCGACTGCGTGAACGCGCGCTCGAGCTGGTCGAGGCATTCGATCCGCAGACGGTGCGTCACGTCTTTTCCACGACCCGGCAGACGCAGCTCGACGACCGTTATTTCTACGAATCGGGCGACAAGATCCGCTTTTTCCTGGAAGACGACGCGTTCGACGATGACGGTAAGCTGCGACAGGCAAAGGAAAACTGCCTGAACAAGATGGGTCACGCGATGCACGACCTGGACCCGGTCTTCGATGCGTTCTCGCGGACGCCCGAACTGGCGGCAGTCGTCGACAGCCTCGGATTCGAGCGGCCCGGCATCATCCAGTCCATGTACATCTTCAAACCGCCGCGCATCGGCGGCGAGGTGATCTGCCACCAGGACTCCACGTTCATCTACACGGAACCGCAATCCTGCGTCGGCTTCTGGTTCGCGCTGGAGGACGCCACGCTGGAGAACGGCTGCATGCATTTCATTCCCGGCGCGCACAGGATGCCGCTGAAACAGCGCAACTATCGCCGCGACGACGGCACCTTCATCATCGAGACCATCGACGAGACGCCGTGGCCCGAAGACCGCAAGCGGCCGGCGGAGGCGAAAGCCGGCACGCTGGTGATCTTCGACGGCCGCATGCCGCACTTGAGCGGCCCCAACCATTCCGACAGGTCCCGCCACGCCTACACGCTGCACGTCATCGACCAGCGCTGCCACTACCCGGCCGACAACTGGCTGCAGCGCGGCCCGGACATGCCGCTGCGCGGCTTCGTCTGAGACTGCATGCTGTTCACGGACGTAATCCGCAGGAAGCGCGATGGCGGCCAACTCGGCGACGAGGACATCGCGTTCTTCGTGGACGGGCTGGCCGACGGCAGCCTGCCCGCCGAACAGGTGTCGTCGCTGGCGATGGCGATATTCCTCAACGGCATGTCTTTCGACGAGGCCGGCAAGCTGACTATCGCGATGGCCCATTCGGGTACCGTGCTCGACTGGAGCGATGAGGGGCTGGACGGGCCGGTCGTCGACAAGCATTCCACCGGTGGCGTCGGTGACAAGGTCAGTTTCATGCTGGCGCCGATCGCTGCCGCCTGCGGCTGCTTCGTGCCGATGATCTCGGGTCGCGGGCTCGGCCACACCGGCGGCACGACCGACAAGGCCGAGAGCATCCCCGGCTACGACACGGCGCCGGACTTCGCGACATTCAAGCAGGTCGTGCGGTCGGCGGGCTGCGCGATCATCGGCCAGACATCGGATCTCGCGCCCGCCGATCGGCGCCTGTACGCGATACGGGACGTCACGGGCACGGTCGAGTCGGTGCCGCTGATCACTGCCTCGATACTGTCCAAGAAGATCGCGGCAGGGCTGGATGCGCTGGTGATGGACGTCAAGGCCGGCAGTGGCGCGTTCATGGAGAGCATCGACCAGGCCAGGGAGCTTGCGACGAGTATCATCGCGACCGCGGGCACGGCGAAACTCGCCACGCACGCCATCATTACCGACATGAACGAGGTTCTCGGCACGACAGCGGGCAACGCGGTCGAGATCGACGAGGCGATCCGGTTCCTCAGGAACGAACATCGCGAGCCCCGGCTCAACGAGGTGGTGCTGGCGCTATGCGCAGAGATGCTGCTGGTCGGCGGGGTCGAGAGCGACCGGGATGCCGCAATCGCACGCTGTGATGACGCGGTCGCCAGCGGCAAGGCGGCAGAGGTGTTCGGTCGCATGACGGCGGCGCTGGGCGGGCCGGCGGATTTCGTCGAACAGCACGCCAGCTACCTGCCCCGCGCGCCGGTCGAACGGCCGGTGTATGCCGACGGCGTACTGGCCGGGCTGGACACGCGCGCCGTGGGCAATGCGATCATCGAACTCGGCGGCGGGCGCCGCAAAGTCGGTGAAAAACTCGACCTGTCGGTGGGCCTCACACGGATCGCCTCGATCGGCACTTTGCTCGATGCAGACCGGCCGCTCGCGGTCGTTCATGCGGCGACGGAGGCCGACGCCGGGACGGCAGAAAAGAACCTGCTTGCGGCCTGCGAGCTGTCGCGCAAAACACCCGAACCCAGGCCCGTCATTTGCCAGATTCTGGAGGGGGATGCCTGACTATGGGGTATCCTTGCAGCCGACAAGAACAACAAGACTGACCCCGGGGGAGTAGCCATGCCGAGTAACCTGATCGGAATCCTTGGCATCATCGTGATCCTGATCATCGCGGTGCTGTTCTCGAGCAACCGCAAGGCGATTCACCTGCGCGTTGTTGCGGCCGCATTCGTACTGCAGGCGGCGATCGCGGCGTTCGTGTTGTACTTCGACTGGGGCAGGCGTGCCATCGGCTGGCTGAGCACCGGTGTTCTCGCCATCATCGGCTACTCGAAGGCCGGCATCGACATGGTCTTCGGTCCCCTGGCCGACACGGATGTCGTTGGATTCAGTTTTGCGATCAACGTGCTGCCGATCATCATCTTCTTCGCCGCGCTGATGTCCGTCCTCTACCATCTGCGCATCATGGAGTGGCTCGTCAGGATCGTCGGCGGCGCCCTGCACAGGATCATCGGCACCGGCGCGATCGAGTCGATGAATGCCGCGGCCAATGTTTTCGTCGGCCAGACCGAAGCGCCGCTGGTGGTGAAGCCCTACCTCAAGGCGCTTACCGATGCGCAGTTCTTCACCGTCATGGTGTCGGGACTGGCGTCTATCGCGGGTACGGTACTCGCGGGCTACGTGCTGATGGGGGCCGAACTCAAGTACCTGCTGGCGGCCGCGTTCATGGCGGCGCCGGGTGGCCTGCTGATGGCAAAAATCATCATGCCGGACGACCGGTATATCCCCCCCGATAAGCACGAGCGGCTGCAGATGGAGCGCAGCGAACACGCCAACGTGATACTTGCCGCCGCCGCGGGCACGACCGAGGGCCTGCGGCTTGCCGTGAATATCGGCGCGATGCTGGTTGCCTTCGTGGCGCTGATCGCCCTGTTCAATGGCCTGGTCGGCGGCGTTTTCGGCCTGTTCGGCATCGAGGGCGTGACGCTGCAGCTCATCCTCGGCAAGATCTTCCAGCCGCTGATGTTCCTGCTCAGCGTTCCGTGGGAGGAGGCCGAGGCGGCCGGCGCCCTGTTCGGTGAGAAGATCATCCTCAACGAATTCGTCGCGTTCTCGCACCTCAATGACTACCTGGCCGGCATGAGCCCGCGCACCATTGCCGTGTCGACCTTCGCCTTGTGCGGATTCGCCAACCTGTCGTCGATCGCGATCCTGCTCGGCGGGCTCGGCGTGCTGGTCCCCGAGAAGCGGGAGGTGATCGGGCGCCTCGGCATCAAGGCCGTGCTTGCCGCTTCGCTGTCCAACCTGATGAGTGCCGCGCTCGCCGGACTGTTGCTCACGTTCTGACCCGATGGCCAGGCAGCGCATCATCATCGACTGCGATCCGGGCCAGGACGATGCGGTCGCTCTGTTCCTTGCAATGGCGTCGCCGGACGAGCTGGAGATACTCGGCATCACCGCAGTTGCGGGCAACGTGCCGCTCGAACTGACACAGCGCAACGTCCGCATCATGTGCGACATTGCCGCTCGCGGCGATATCCCGGTGTTTGCGGGTTGTGAACGGCCCATGGTCCGCGCCCTGCTCACGGCCGAGAAAGTGCACGGCAAGACGGGCATCGACGGAATCGAGATCGTCGAGCCGAAGACCCCGCTGCAGGAGCGGCACGCCGTGGACTTCATCGTCGAGACCTTGCGCGCGGCTGAAGACGAGTCGGTCACGCTGGTGCCCACCGGGCCGTTGACTAACATCGGCACCGTTATCGATCGTGCGCCGGACGTGCTGCCGAAGATCCGTCAGCTCGTCATCATGGGTGGCGCGATGCGCGAAGGCGGGAATTACTCGCCGTCGGCCGAGTTCAACATCCTCGTCGATCCGCACGCGGCGGACATCGTGTTCCGCTGCGGGCGACCGATCACGTCGATGGGCCTGGACGTGACGCACCAGGTGTTGTCGACGCGTGCGCGCGTCGAGCGCATCGGGCAACTCGGTAATCCCGTCGCGGTGGCGACTGCCGGCATGCTCGGCTTTTTCGAGCGCCACGATTCGAAGAAATACGGTGTGGATGGCGCGCCGCTGCACGACCCCTGCACCATCGCGTGGCTGCTCGCGCCGGCGCTGTTTAAGGGCCAGTTCTGCAACCTGTCCGTAGAGACGCAGTCGGAGCTGACGATGGGGCACACGGCGATCGATTTCTGGCACGTGACGGACAGGCCGCACAACGTCAACTGGATCTACTCGGTCGATGCCGACGGTTTCTACGACCTGTTGACCGAGCGGCTGGCGCGGTTCGGAGAGTGACATGACGGAAATCGTTGTCGTCGGCTCGGTCAATCTGGATCTCTCGGCCACGGTGTCGCGCCTGCCCGAACCCGGCGAGACCATCACCGGAGCGACACTGAGCCGCTTCCCGGGCGGCAAGGGCGCCAACCAGGCGCTCGCGGCACGGCGGCTGGGGGCCGATGTCCGGCTGGTCGCCTGTGTCGGAAACGATGCCACCGCCGGCGAGGCGCTGGCGCTGCTGCGCGAGGGGGGCGTGGACCTCTCGCGGCTGCAGGTGTCGCCCGATTTTCCGACCGGCATTGCCCTGATCTGCGTGGCACCGTCCGGCGAAAACCAGATCGTCGTCGCCCCGGGGGCGAATGCTTCGATGGATACCGCGGCGCTCGACCTCGGTTCCGCCGACGCCCTGATCTGCCAGCTGGAGATTCCGGCCGAGGCGATAGCGGGCGCGGCGAGCACTTTCGATGGCTTCTTTTGCGCCAACCTTGCGCCGGCGAAGGAAATCGATGTCGTCGTGCTGCAGCGCGCCGACCTGGTCATCGTCAACGAGACCGAGGCGGCCTGGTACGGCGAAACCCTCGCAGCTTGCAACGGCATGGTCGCGACGACGTTTGGCTCAAAGGGGGCGTCATTGCGAAAGGGCGGCTCGGTCATCGCCGACGCGAAGTCGCCGGTGGTACAGGCCGTCGATACGGTCGGCGCGGGCGATGCGTTCACGGCAGCGCTGACGGTCGCGCTGGTCGAGGGGCAGGCGCCCGACGCGGCGCTGCGTTTCGCGTGCGCGGCGGGTGCAGTGGCCGCCACACGTGCGGGAGCTCAGCCATCGCTGCCGATGCGCGAGGAAGTGGAGACGTTGTTGTCCTGCTAGGCTCGTCGATGGGAAGGCAGGACCTCGTTTGGGAGCGCCCGTTTTTTCAGCAGACGGTCGCCCGAATGTCATCTTCCGGGAAGCCACGACCTGCTGCTTTCGGCCTGAAGCAACCGGTGGTGTTTGTCCGATTTTTGGCCAAATTATGTGATCTTCCTGAAACCGGTTTGGTGAATCGGTCGTTAACTACAATTGATAGCAACCGGCAGCGGCCAGAGGGTTTGTGCACCGCCGCAATACTGCCTCGAGTCCAGGACCGCAACTGACCAGGAATGTCTTTGTGAAAAACTATACTGACCCATTTGCCGCAATCGGGCCTTTAAGGGATGATGCGGGCAAACGTTCTGCGAGCAATATCTACCCCAATATCTTCTTGCCGAAGAAAATCTACGAAGCGCTTCCCGCGGCCTATATTTCCGTTGGCACGTTGTTCATTCTCGGCGCCGTCTATATCGGCATCGGTCACGGGTTAATGGTCGGCTATCTGGCCGTGGGTCTATCGTGCATATTTGCCGGTGTGACGGTGAATAGCATCCGCGGCAGAGATCGGTCAAAGTAAGAATGCGTTTTCGCCTGACCTGACACGGTCACGGCCGAGCCACACTGCCCACCGAATCGAACGTCACCTTCGGTTCAGCAGCGGCCGGTCAGATCTATTGCCGCTCAAAGGCGGCCCTGAAACGCGTAGCGGACACCCGCCGTCGTTCAAATGCAATGATTTGCTTATTTGCATCCGATCTCGTCCCCCGGCATCAAAAAGACATCACTGGATTCAAGCCGTGAGGGCATTGTGGACAAAACGCTATCTCGAAACGTGCCGGGGCAGCTGCGCCGCCAACTGGCAGCCTGCTTTCTGACCACATTCGCGATTTCGTGGGGCAATTTTGCGAGCGCCCTGGCGTTTGATCTTGCGCAGTCCCCGATTGTGGTTCTGGGTGTCTGGGGGCCCTCACTCGCGAAAAGACCGGGGGCCGGGATCGATGCTTGAAAGCGACTGTTCGTGTTCTACACTGATTGCGCAAGGGACGCGATTCGCTCTCGTTGCGTGGTCGCGTCCGCTTACCCAATGGATATCGAAGAATGACGGTCGAGCGCAATCGGCAGTGGGGACTGGCCTGGGTTGGCCTGGTTATCGCGCTTGCGCTGCACGTTGCCGACGAGGCGTTGACCGGCTTTCTCCCGCTGTATAACTCGGTTGTCCTGTCGTTACGGGAGGCTTACGCCTGGGTTCCATTCCCGACGTTCACTTATTCCGGTTGGCTTACCGGGCTCATTGTGGGCGTCGTTGTGTTGCTTGGTCTTTCGCCCTTCGTCTTTGTGGGCACGCGGATTTTTCGTCCGGTTTCATACATCTTCGGTGTGCTGATGGCGCTCAATGCATCAGGGCATCTCGGCATCTCCCTTTACCTCGGAGCGCTCGCGCCCGGCGCGCTTTCGGCACCGATTTTGTTTGTCGCGGCGATCGCTCTCGTGTTTACGACAGCCCGCGCGCGCGGGGCCGAGTAGAGCCGACGCCCCGGCATCGACTAGAATGAATGGCAGGTCCGCTGCCGCGCCAGAGCAGCGGCAAGTCCGGGGGGTGACGACATGAAAACGCTCAAGTGCGACCTGTGTGACGTAACGGCGGACGGCGAGACCTTCGAAGAGTGGATGGCTGCACTGCGGCCACACTACATGGAAGCGCACGCTGACGTCATAAACGATCCGGGCCACGGCAAGGAAGACATGGAACGCTGGATGGCGGCGAACAAAGCCCGGTTCGACGCCGCATAATAGCGGTTCAAGAACCGCTCCTGCAGAAATGCGATCGACCGCGATCGCGCGCTCAGGCTGCTGCTACAGGTGGAAAGAGCGGGGCAGCAGGGCGTCGATAGTGAATGCGCGCCTGTGGCCGCCGGGGCGTAACAGCACGACCCGCGTCTCCGGCGTTGCGAACTCGTTGATCTTCTGCCGGCAGCCGCCGCACGGCGTGCAATCCTCGATATCGTCGTGGCCGCCGGCGATGGCGATCGTCTGAATCGTCTTGCCGCCATCGGCAATCATCGCGGCGATCGCATTGGCTTCCGCGCAGGTTCCCTCGGGGTATGCGGCGTTCTCTACGTTACAGCCTGCAAACAGCTTTCCCCTTTCATCGAGTAGCGCGGCGCCGACGCGATAGTTCGAGTAGCGCGCGTAGGCGTTTTTGCGCACGGCGAGCGCCGCATCGATCAGGTCCTGTTCGTCCATGTCCGGTCTTGCTCCTAGCCCGACTTGCGCATCGGGTTGTTCGGGTGGGTCGTCCAGTCCGCCTTTTCCTGCGAGATCGGCTGTCCGGTGCGCGGATCGAAGCCGTCAGTGAGCCGGCGCATCGTGATGCAGCCTTCGACGGGGCACACGCTGACACACAGGTTACAGCCGACGCATTCCTCGTCGATCACCTCGAACCGCCGCTTGCCATTGACCGTGTGCGTGATCGCCTGGTGCGAGGTGTCCTCGCAAACGACGTGGCAACGGCCGCACTGGATACAGAGCTGCTGGTCTATGACCGCCTTCTCGACGTAATTCAGGTTCAGGTACTGCCAGTCGGTCACGGACGGCACTGCGCGGCCCACGAGTTCGGCGACCGATTTCATGTCCTTGTCGTCGAGGAAGTTACTGAGCCCGTCGGTGAGGTCATCGATGATCTTGAAGCCGTAGACCATGGCCGCTGTGCACACCTGCACATTGCTTGCGCCCAGCGCGAGGAAGTCCACTGCATCGCGCCAGTCGGTCACACCGCCGATACCCGAGATCGGAAAACCGGCGGTTTCCGGCGTGCGCGCGATCTCGGCCACCATGTTGAGGGCGATCGGCTTGACCGCCTCGCCGCAATAGCCACCGTGCGTGCCCATGCCGTCGGTGGCGGGGTACATCGTCAGCGTGTCGTAGTCCACGCGCATGATCGAGTTGATCGTGTTGATGAGCGATACGGCATCCGCGCCGCCGTCCTTCGCCGCTTTGGCCGGCGGCAGGATATTGGTGACATTCGGCGTGAGTTTCACGATGACGGGCACCTTCGCCGCCGCTTTCGCCCATTCCGTCGCCATCCTGATGTACTCGGGCACCTGGCCGACGGCGGAGCCCATGCCGCGCTCGGACATGCCGTGTGGGCAGCCGAAATTGAGTTCGATCGCGTCCGCGCCGGTGTCCTCGATCATCGGCACGTATTTTTGCCAGACGGCCTCGTTCATCGGGAACATCACCGACACCACCAGTGCGCGGTCCGGCCAGTCGCGCTTGATTTGGCGGATCTCGTCGAGATTGGTCTTGAGCGGCCGGTCGGTGATGAGTTCGATGTTGTTGAAGCCGATCACGCGCCGGTCGTTGCTGTGAATCGCGCCGTAGCGCGGGCCGCTCACATTGACAATGTGCGGGTCCTCGCCGAGTGTTTTCCACACCGCGCCGCCCCAACCCGCCTCGAAAGCGCGGTTGACGTTGTAGGCCTTGTCCGTCGGCGGCGCCGACGCGAGCCAGAACGGATTCGGCGAGCGAATACCGAGGAATTCCGATGCCAGGTCAGCCATAAGCCTTCTCCCTCGTGTGCAGGTGTCGGTCGATTGCAATTGCCGCCACCTTGCCGTGCTGCACGGCGCTCACGGTCAGGTCGTCGCCACCCACCACGCAGTCGCCGCCGGCCCATACGCCGGCGAGCGACGTCGCCTGGTTCTCGTCGACGACGATCTTGCCGGCCTGCATCCTGATGGAGCCGTCCTCGAGCACGCCATCGCGGAGACGCTGGCCGATCGCCTTGAACACGACGTCGGCCTCGAGCGTGAATGTTTCCCCGGTATCCATAAGCACGCCTTGCTCGTCCAGCGCGGTGCGCTCGAAGAGCACAGCGCTCGCGTGACCGGGCCCGAGGACCTTCAGTGGCCGCGCGAACGGGTGGATCGTGACGCCGTTCGTCTGTGCCAGGTTCTTCTCGTAGTCGCTGGCGCCCATCTGGTCAGCGCCCCGGCGATAGACGATGTCGACCTGCTCGGCCCCGAGGCGTTTTGACTGCACCGCCACGTCGATCGCCGTCATGCCGCCGCCGATGACGACCACACGGCGGCCCACCGGTAAGCTCCCCTTGTCGCTGGCCTGCCGCAACTCGGCGATGTATTCGACCGCGTTCTTCACGCCCGGCAGCTCTTCGCCCTCGATACCGAGCTGGTTGACGCCCGCGAGACCGACGCCGAGGAACACCGCATCGTACTCGTCTCTCAGGCGCGTGATCGTCGTATCCTTGCCGAGCGCAACACCGGCATGCACCTCGATGCCGCCGATCGACAGGATGTACTGGATCTCGCGCTGTGCGAAATCGTTGACCGTCTTGTAGGCCGCTATACCGTATTCGTTCAGTCCGCCGAGCTTCTCGTCGCGGTCGAACAGCGCGACCTCGTGGCCGAGCATCGCGAGGCGATGCGCACAGGACAGTCCTGCGGGGCCGCCGCCGACAACCGCGACGCGGTGTCCGCTGGCCTCACCCCGTGAGAACAGCTGCACCCCGTCATCGACGACCGGGTCGGTGGCATAGCGCTGCAGCAGCCCGATTTCCACCGGTTTGTCCTCGTGCGTGTTGCGGACGCAGGCCTCTTCGCAGAGCACCTCCGTCGGGCAGACGCGCGCGCACATGCCGCCCATGATGTTCTCGGCGAGGATCGTGTGCGCGGAGCCGCGCAGGTTGCCGCTGCGGATCTTCTGGATGAACAACGGAATATCGATGCCGGTCGGGCAGGCCGTGGTGCACGGCGCATCGAAACAGAAGTAGCATCGGTCCGCCTCGATGAGCGCTTCCGAACGGGACAGCGGCGGGTGGAGTTCGCTGAAGTTCCTGGCGATCTCCTCGTGGCTCAGGCGGTTGGGGCGAATATCGGGCATCGTCGTCTCAGCGCCTGACGGGCGTCGGTTCGTTGCGCTGAGCCCGGATCTTCAGCGCTTCGTAATAGGACGCGAACGGCGGGCGGTGCACGTAGCGCCCGGCGCCGCGCTCGATGTCGAGCTTGCCGCCGGCGTAAACGACCTTGCCCTGGCTCAGCGTATGCGACGCGCAGCCCTTGACCGTCATGCCCTCGAAGATGTTGTAGTCCACTTTCTGGAAGTGCGTCTTTGCCGAGATGGTCTTGCTCGCCTCCGGGTCCCACACGACGATGTCGGCGTCCGCGCCGACCACGATGCTGCCCTTGCGCGGGTAGATATTGAAGATCTGTGCCGCATTCGTCGAGGTGACGGCGACGAACTCGTTCATCGTGAGGCGGCCGGTACTCACGCCGTGGTGCCACAGCACCTCCATGCGGTTCTCGATGCCGCCGGTGCCGTTCGGGATCTTGCGGAAATCGTCCTTCCCGGCGGCCTTCTGGTCCGCGCAGAAGCAGCAGTGGTCCGTCGCCGTGGTCTGCAGGTTGCCGGACTGCAGGCCGCGCCACAGCGCCTCCTGGTGTTCGGGCGCGCGGAACGGCGGGCTCATGACGTGCGCGGCTGCAACCTCGAAATCCTCGTGGCGGTAGACCGAATCGTCGATGAGCAGGTGACCCGCGAGCACCTCGCCGAATACACGCTGCCCCTCGCTGCGGGCCCGGGTGATCGCTTCCAGCGCCTGGCGGCAGGAGTTGTGCACGATGTAAAGAGGCACATTAAGCACTTCGGCGATGCGTATCGCGCGATTGGCGGCTTCGCCCTCGCACTGCGGCGGCCGCGACAGGGGATGTCCCTCGGGTCCCGTGATGCCCTTGTCGTACAGCGCCTGCTGCAGGCGGAACACGAGCTCGCCGTTCTCGGCGTGAACCGTGACGATCGCGCCCAGCTCGATGGCGCGCGAGAAGCTGTTCACCAGGATCTCGTCGTCGGCCATGATGGCGCCTTTGTACGCCATGAAGTGTTTGAAGCTGTTGACGCCGTGCTCGTTGACGAGCGTGCCCATGGTCTTGTGCACCGAGTCGTCCCACCAGGTGATCGCGACGTGGAACGTGTAGTCGGCCACCGACTTCTCGGCCCACTCGCGCCACTGGTGGTAGGCTTCCATGATGTCCTGCTGCGGGCCGGGGATCACGAAGTCGATGATCGTTGTCGTGCCGCCGGCGAGCCCCGCCGCCGTGCCGGTCTCGAAGTCCTCGCTCGCCACCGTGCCCATGAACGGCAGTTGCATGTGGGTGTGCGGGTCGATGCCGCCCGGCATGACGTACTGGCCGCCGGCGTCGATGACGGTGGCGCCCTTCGGTGCGTCCAGTCCTTCGCCCACGGCGGCGATCAGGCCGTCGCGGCACAGCACGTCTGCCCGCAGCGTGCGGTCCGCATTGACGACCGTGCCGCCCTTGATGAGTACAGTCATGAGGATCTCCTCGCGCCGCGACGTGCGACGACGTAATAGATGAGCCCGCCGAGTATCGAGCCCGTGAACCAGCCGTAAGTGTAGAACCAGCCGAGCGCCCCGGTCGTGATCGCGATCAGCGTGAGGCCGACCGGGACCAGGAAGGCGATGAACCCCGCCGTGTTCCAGGCGGGATAACCGGCGTTGTCCTTGTACAGGGCCAGTACGTCGTAGGCCTGGTTTTTCACGAGGAAGTAATCCACCACCATGATGCCGGCGATCGGACCGAGCAGGCTCGAGTAGCCGATCAGCCAGTTCGAATAGAGGCTCTCGACGCTCACGTCGGTTGCCAGCCAACCGAGCTTCTTGAGCAGTTCCCAGCTCATCAACACGATACCGATAATGCCGGTGATGATCACACCCTTGTTCTCGTTGATGTACTTGGGTGCCACGTTCTGGAACACGTTGGTGGGCGAGACGATGTTCGCGGCCGTGTTGGTGGAGATCGTGGCCAGGATGATCATCAGCATCGAGAGGACCACCCACAGCGGGCTGTCGATCTTGCCGATGAGGTTGATCGGGTCGGAGATCGTCTCACCGACGAGTTCCGCCGATGCGGCCGTAAGTACGACGCCGAGGCCCGCGAACAGCAGCATGGTCAGCGGCAGGCCGATGATCTGGCCGATGACCTGCGAGCGCTGTGAGCGCGCGAAGCGGCTGAAGTCCGGGATGTTGAGCGACAGCGTGGCCCAGAATCCCACCATCGCGGTCAATGCCGCCATGAAATAGGGCAGGAACGGGGCATCCTCGGGCCGGTGGGCAGGCGCGGCCAGCACTTCGCTCATCGAGACCTTGGGCATCGCCCAGAACATGAGGCCGAAGGCAACCACGAGCAGCATCGGCGCGGCCAGCGATTCGAGGCGCTTGATGGCTTCCGAGCCGCGAATGACGACGAGGACGTTTGCGACCCAGAAAATGAAGAAGCCGATGACTTCGCCGGTACCGCCCAGCGCAGCCCAGGAATCGGACACGGCAGAGAGCAGCAGGTGGATGGCGATGCCGCCGAACAGCGTCTGGATGCCGAACCAGCCGCAGGCGACGATGGCGCGGATCAGCGACGGTACGTTCGAGCCGATGATGCCGAAGGAAGCACGTAAAACGACGGGGCACGGGATGCCGTAGCGCGTACCGGGGAAGGCGTTCAGAGTCAGCGGCACGAGCACGACGATGTTGGCAATCAGTATCGTCCACAGGGCCTCGCTCACGGACAGCCCGAAGTACGCCGTGAGGACGCCGCCGAGGGTATAGGTCGGCACGCAGATCGCCATGCCGACCCACAGCGCGGCGACGTGCCAGCGCGACCAGGTGCGCTGCGATGCCCGCGTTGGCGCGATGTCGTCGTTGTAACGCGGGCTGTCGGCAAGGTCCTGGCCGAGCTCCAGCTCGACGTGGGCACCGACGGTGCGGAGCTTACTGACCGGTGGGAGTTCGGACATGGCTGCCTCCGGGCCGCAAATCGATCAGTCTTCCGTGAGCGGCCAGTACGTTTCGGGTCTCCGGTCGCGGAAGAACTGCCACTGGTCGCGCACTTCCCTTACCCTATCGAGATCGATTTCGTGCACGAGCAGCTCGTCCTTGTCGTAGCTCGCTTGTGCCTCGATGCTGCCGCGCGGATTGACGATGTAGCTCGAGCCGTAGAACTCGCCCATGTTCATGGTCGTGGCCCAGGGTTCTTCCGATCCGATCCGGTTGATGGCGCCGATGAACACGCCGTTGGCGGCGGCGGAAGCCGGCTGTTCGAGTTCCCAGAGGTATTTGCTGAGGCCCGCAACGGTCGCCGACGGATTGACGATGTACTCGGCGCCGTTCAGTGCGAGTGCCCGCCAGCCCTCCGGGAAGTGTCGGTCGTAACAGATGTAGACGCCAAGCTTGACGTAGGCTGTGTCGAAGACGGGGTAGCCGGTGTCACCCGGCTTGAAGAAGAATTTCTCGTAAAAACCGGGATCGACCTGCGGTATGTGCGTCTTGCGGTACTTTCCGAGAAACGTGCCGTCGGCGTCGATGACGGCGGCGGTATTGTAGTAAACGCCGGTCATGTGCTCTTCGTAGACCGGGACGACGATCACCATGCCGTGCTTCTTCGCGTACTCCTGCATGAGTTGCGTCGTGTGCCCGTCGGGGACTCTTTCGGCGGCGGCGTACCACTTCCGGTCCTGGCTCGGGCAGAAGTAGGGCTGGGTGAAGACTTCCTGGAAGCACAGCACCTGCACACCCCGGTTCGCGGCATCTTCGATGAACGGGATGTGCGCCTCGATCATCCTGTCGCGAATCGCCAGGGGCTCCATCGAGCCGTCCCCCTTGAGACCCATCTGGATCAGACCACACGTCACTCTGGCCATGAAAAACCTCGCTAGCTGGTGGCGGCCCGGCCCGGCTCATAGCCGTTAGTTCTTATTCTTTTCAAGGTGTTACCGGGCTTTATGGTGCTACAGCATACGCCTTTTAGGGCGCAAAAAACACCGTCAGCGCGGGAGGGCCGACGTCCACGAGCCGTGCATCGGGTTCGGCAGGATGTACCAGCCGTTGCCCCAGAGATGTCGCGTGTTCTCGACCATCCTCATGCGGTCGTCGCCCGTTGCGCTCGCGGAGCAGGGGGCGTACGGCTTCCTGCGGACGCAGGGCAGGAAGTCGCCGAGATCGTCGCCGATCAACATGACGATGCGGTGCGTCTGCGCGAGGTGGTTGCGGCGCGTCGACTTCTCGCGATTCCAGCCACGCTCTTCCGACAGGAACACGTGGTTCGCATCCGTTTCAATGCCGACTTCCGCGATGTCATCGATCGTCGACTGCTTTTGCGGACAGGGATCATCCACGTCAGCGAGAGGCTCGCAAGGGCGGTTGGTGACGAAGAAGACCGTGACGCCTGCCGCGCGGGCTGCTTCGACGAACGCTTTCACGCCGTGCACGGGCGTTGCTACGGTGTTGCTGGTCCATTGGTCGAGTTTCCAGTTCTCGAACGGCGGTTCGAAGGTCATCTGGAAATCGATGTTGCTGACCACGGTCTCGTCGACGTCGAGGATGACCGCAACCGGCAGGTGTGCCGCATTATCCTGCCCCGGAATCACGCTCCATGCGGTGTCTTCGATGAAACCCTGCAGGTCCCGGGTTGCATCCGCGTAGACCTGTTCGGTGATGGCGCGGTATTCGGCGGAGTACTTCACCCACAACAAGCCCCCGTCTCGGGTCCGCGGGTGCTCGGGTTCGGTCGGTGCGCTTGCGCATGCGTGGAGGAACAGGCAGCTGAATGCCAGCAGGTGATGATTTTTCATGCGCGCATTGTAGCAGCCCGTAGAATCCGCAATCGCATTGGCCGCGGCCATTCGGCAGAATCTCCGAAACTCGAAAAAAAGGGTATGCCCATGAATCGAAAAGCGTCGCTCGCTGTTGTCTGTCTGTTGTTCGTCGTCGCCTGCAGCACGACCCCGCAGGAACGCCCTGCACCGGTACCGGGCATCACGTTCGTTCACCTGAACGATACCTACCGGGTCGGCGCCGTCGAGGACGGCACGGCCGGCGGCTTCGGGCGCGTCGTGACGCTGGTGCGCGAACTGCAGGCGGAAGGGCGCGACGTGCGCATACTGCACGGTGGCGATTTCCTGTACCCGTCGCTCGAGAGCCAGATCTGGCACGGCATGCAGATCGTCGATGCCTTTAATTTCATGGACGCGGTGGCGCCAATGTACGTCGTCGCCGGCAATCACGAGTTCGACCCGAGGACGCCGGACCACCTGGTCGACGCCGTCAGGGCGTCGGATTTCGACTGGGTCGGCGACAACTACCGCTTTGCGACCGGCGACGCGGAAGTGGACCGGGCGCTGCACGAGCAATTCATGTTCGAGGCGGGTGGTCGCAAGATAGGCATCTTCGGCCTGCTGTTGCACGCCGACGACGGTGGCGAAGACCGCAGCTACGCGCCCGTCGAACCCGACTATCTCGACCGCGCCCGGCGCGCCGTCGAGGCGCTGGACGTGGCGGGTGCCGACCTCATCATCGGCCTGACCCATTTGCATTTGTGGACGGACAAGGCGATCGCCTCGCTGCGCGCGGAGTACCCGCAGTTCATGTTCATCGTCGGCGGACACGAGCACGAGCCCGAGTACAGCGCGCTGCGTCACGACCAGGCGGCCATCATGAAAGGCGCATCGAATGCCCGCAGGGTGTGGCGAATCGACGTGAGCTTCGATGCCGGCGGTATGCCGGCCATCGATGCGAAGCTGGTCGATCTCGATGAAAGCGTCGCACCGGATGCGGAATATGCGCGGATCGAGGAGAAGTGGCGCACGCAACTCCTCGAGCGTTTCCCGTTCCTCGAAGCGCGGGTCGGCAAGGCTGCCGTGCCGCTCGACGCGCGGGAGGTCACGATCCGCAACCGGGAGAGCAGCTGGGGCAACTTCGTCGTCGACCAGATGCGCGGCGCTTTCGGCAAGCCGCAAGCGCAGCTCGCGTTCATCAACAGCGGCACGTTGCGCATCGACGACTACATCATCGGCAACATCGCGTTCGAGGACATCGGCCGGACCTTCGGGTATTCTTCCTACCTGCGTTACATGACGATGACGGGCGGGCAGTTCCGCACCGTGCTGGAGGCGGGTTACCGCGGCACGGGGCCGAGCAAGGGCTATTTCCCGCAGGTATCCGGCTTCCGGGTCTGTGTCGACCGTTCGCGGCCGGAAGGCGAACGCATCGTGAGCTTGCAGCTACCCGGAGAGGCGGGCTGGGCCGAGATCGACGCGGGCCGCAGCTACGGCGTGGTGGCGCCCGACTTCCTGTTTCGGGGCGGGGACGGCTACAACTTCCCGACCGAAGTAGTGGCGTCGCGACCCGGTTCCGAGCTCGTTTACCTCGTGCTCGATGCCATCATCAGCGCACAGGCAGAAGGGCGGGCGATCGGCGAGCCCGTCGACCCGGAAAACCCGCGCATCGTGATCCTCGACGAACCCGGCGCGCCCTGCTGGCCTTGAAATAACAACCGCGGCGGCCGCCTCGAATGCTCACCCTGCGCGGGTCGCCGGGTACTCCTCTCCGTCATGGCTCGCTGCGCTGCGCTTTACTTCCGTCGAGGAATACCCGGCGACCCGCTCAGACCTCGGTGCGTCGGCGCAGAACGCCCCACTGCGACGGGCGTTCCGGGAGGTTCTTTTCAGGGAAAGAAAAAGGCGGCCCGGAGGCCGCCTTTCCCGTAGTGCTCGTCGCGCTGCCTAGAAGCCGCTGAACTTGATGTCGAAGCCGAGACGGGCTTCCCAAAGGCTGCGGTTGACGTAAGTCCGCTCGATCGAGCGATCATTGAAGTTCTCGAAGACGAAGCGGCCCTGGGCGTCGACGCTTGATCCAACGATTTCAGGCGTGAAGAACTGCGCGTCCACGATCTCGCCCCAGTCGTCGTTCAGCAGGTTACCCAGGTTGTAGACCTTGAAGTAAATGCGTCCGACGAGGTCGGCGGGCAGCGGGATTTCCTGGCTGATGCGCAGGTCGAAGCGGCTGCTCCAGCCCGTATTGTAGCCGTTTCGCTCCGTGAAGCCGGGGCCGAGGCCCTTGTCGGCCGCCCAGGCGAAGAATGCAGCCTGGTCGAAGCCGGGGTCGAAGACCACGTTGGGATCGGTCGGCCCGTCCGGAATGTACAGCAGGTGGCGGCCGAAGAAGCCGTCGCCCTCGAGGTCGCCGCTGTTCATCGCGTAGCTCTGCGGCTGACCCTCGTTGAAGTAGCCGAACAGCGTGATCTGCGTAAGGTTGTCGCCGAAGAAGGCCCGCTCATAGCCGAGGCGCAGCGTGAGGCGCTGCGGCACCACGTAGTTCGAGTTGGCTGCTGACGGGTTGTTGATATCCAGCAGTGCCGTGTTGTCGAAATTCGAACCGGCGACCGACGAGGTCATCGGGCTCACGTCTTCGGCTTCCGTCCAGGCATAACCGAGCAGGACGTCGAGGCCGAAGTCGAACTCCTTCTGCAGGACCAGGGATACGACATTCGATACCGGAGTCTCACCCGAGTTCGTCAGCATGAAGTTGTCACGGCCGTTGGTGTAGTCGTAAATCGGCGTGCCTGCCGCCGTTGTGCCGACGATCGACTGCGAGAGGTCCACGTAGTACGCAGGGTCATTGCCGCGCGTATGCAGGTAGTCGAAATCCAGCGTCATGCCGCCGAGCCAGTTGATATCCCAGGTGCCGCCGAGGGCGAACTTCCATTCGCTCGGCTGATCGTAGTCGGGGTCGATGAGCACGAGGAAAGAGTCGTTCGCATCCGCTTCGGTGACCGCCAGGACGTCATCCACGAGTTCCTGGGGCACGTCGAACCCCGGGCGCTGCTGGCCGGACAACTGCAGCGAGTCGGCGAAGCCCGGGAGGACCGTTGCCGAGTCGAAGTAGTTGTTGCGGAACTGTGCGTTCGTCAGTCCGTCGTTGCTCCAGGCATTGGAGATCCAGACGTTCGGGTTGCCGCCCGAGTACAGGCCTACGCCGCCGCGCAGCGTCAGGTCATCACGCGCGCCCCAGGTAAAGCCGAGACGCGGCATCAGCAGATCGAGACCGTCGATGTTGGCATCGTTGCGCAGGCCGCCATTGGCATCCGTGAACGTCTGGTTGAAGCGCGGGCTGTCGCTGGACGTGAAGAACTCGTAGCGCAGGCCGGCAACGACCGTCAGGTCATACCGATCGAAGAAGATCTCGTCCTGGATGTACAGCGCGTTCAGCGAGTTCGTGAAGTTTGCCGCTGCATCGTTAGGGTCATTGGTTCCGCCGCCGCTACCGTAGTAAATGCGGCTCGGCCGGCCCAGCTCGAAGCGATCGATACCAGACGGTTCGCAACCATTGACGTTATCCATGCGCTCCTGCGGAGTCAGGAGCGCACAGGACGGATCGTTTGCGTCGGAATCGTCGAAGAAGTCGTACTCGCCACCGCGCGAGTGCTGCACGAAAAGGTTGAAGATCTCGAGATCCTCGCGGTCGTAACCGGCGGTGATGATGTGGTTGCCGACGAAATAGTTGGCAGAGACCTTGAAATAATCCGACTGTGTGTCGAGCTTGTTCGACTGACGCGAATCGTCGGCGCCAAGATACACGACACCGTCGCGGCCGCCGACGCTGATTTGCATGTCGGCGAATTCCCTCTCGCCCACGGTGACCTGCGAGTCATTCATTTCGCTCGAGCTGTAGAAGATCTCGGTCGACAGGGCGTCCGTCCACTGTGACGTCAGCTTGAGCGTAAAGGTCTCGGCTTCCGCACCCTTGGTGTAGAAGTGATTGGCGAATTCGAACTCGTCGTCGTCGCCGTCGGAATCGCGGGCCTGGAAGCCGTCGAAGTAGTTATAGATGAACGATGCGCGATGCTGGTCGTTTACGTCCCAGTCGAGGCGCAACATGTATTTCTCGGATTCCTGCTTGCCATCGCCGGGCTGGCCGCCGGGCTCGTAGTTGTAGACGTTGCGGGCGATCGACTCGATGCGCTCGTAGTCCGCCTGGCTCAGCCAATCCCTCTCCTCGCCGTTGCCGGAGCCCGCGTACCCGCGTTTGAGGAAGCGCGGCTCGTCGGATTCTTCGTAGGCGGCGAAAAAGAACAGCTTGTCCTTGATGATCGGGCCGCCGATGTTCAAGCCGTAATAGGTCTTGTCGTAAGACTCGCGGGAGAAATCGCGGTCGTCGTTGGCAATGCTGTCGCCGCGGAAGTCGTTATTCGAGTACTCGTAGAAAGCCTTGCCTTCCCATTCGTTCGTGCCGGACTTCGTGACCGAGTTGATGTTGCAGGCCGAGAAGCCGCCGTAGGTGACGTCGAACGGGGCGAGTTCCACCGCGATCTGCTCGATCGCGTCGTACGGGAACGGCATGCCGACGGCCGTCGAATAGCCGTTTTCATTCAGGCCGAAGCGGTCCGTCTGGCTGACGCCGTCCAGCGTGACGTTATTGAAGCGCGGATGCTTGCCGGCGCAGTTCACGCCGAAGCCGTCTTCGTCATTGTCGATCATCATGCGCGGGTCGATGCCGTAGACGTCAGAGATATCGCGACTGAACGAGACGGAATTCTCGATATCACCCAGCGAGAACGTCGCTGACGGGCCGGCCGCAACCTCGACGATGTCGGCGGTCTGGCCGATAGTCACGATTTCCTCGATCTCGGCCTCGGTCTGCAGATTGACGGTCAGGTTGTAGGTGTCGCCGACGCTGATCAACGGCACCTCGATCGTCTTGACGCTGTTGACCGTCAGCTTGTAGGGGCCGCCAGGCAGCAGCCGCGTCGCGAAGAAGGTGCCGTCGCTGCCGGAGGTAACCGTTCGCTCGGCGCCACTGCGCGTATCCAGCACCACGACCGTGGCGTTGGCGACCGGGTTGCCGGTCGGGTCGAGAACCTTGCCGCGAATCGCGGAGGTCGTTTCCTGTGCGAATCCCGCAACAGGGAGGGTAATGAGGAGAGAGGCGATAGCCGCAAATCGCGTCAACTTTCGACGCCAGCTGAGCGGTACGCCGAGGATCGTTCGCTTGTTTCGCATTGTTATTCCCCGAGGGTTTGGATAAAGGGCGCCATAATAGGCCACGAGCGTGACCGTCTTATTGCGCCGATTCGATTGCTGGGACGAAGCCGGGGAGCGTACTTCCGGCCGCTCCCGCCGGTTCTTTTGGAGCTAATCTACCCCTGCAAAAAAGCTAATTCAATAAAGGGCTTATATCGAATATTTGAGCCGCCGGAAGATTCGCAAAGGCGCTCGACAGGCAGCCAGTCGAAACCGGGTTACGATAGCGTTACAAGGGTTTGTTTCTACTTGGATTCGATCGTAACGACCATGGGCAGGTGATCGGATACGCCGGCGGCGCCGGGCATCTCGAAGCGCCACGGGGTGCCGTCGGGACGCAGCTGGCCGGACGCCGCGCTCGCGATCCGCACCGAATCCGCGCGCAAATTCCATGTTGCTTTTTCACCACGATCGCTCGCCGGCGACCACAGGATCATGTCGAGAAACGACCAGTCATCGCGCGGTGCGTAATACGACGTGCCCTTGCAGCCGTCGCAGCCGACGTCATGCGCCACCGTCCAGTGGGGCCGCGCGAAGCGCGCCAGCATGTCCTTCTGCCGGTCCTCGACCGAGGTCGTGTTGAAGTCGCCGGCAGCAAACGCGTCGCGGTCCGGCGGCAGCCCGGCGCGCAGCTCGTTGAGGCGGCGGTACGCGGCCTCGCGCATTTCGGTCGGGTGGAACGGCGCGGGGAAGTGCACCGAGTAGCCGGTAAGCAGCGTGCCGTCGGGGCGTACGAAGGTGGCCTCGAGGATGCCGCGGGTGTCGTAGGCACGCTCCTCACCGGCGCCCGAAAAATCGATACGATGCAGCGTCGGCGGTCCAGCGAGGTTCAGCCGCGTCAGGAACGCCACGTCGATGCCGCGCCGGTCGTCGCCTTCGATGAGGATACCCGGCCCATAGTCGGCCGTGGCGAGGTACTCCGTGCGCAGGCGTTCCAGGATGCCGAGGTTCTCGACCTCCTGCAGCGCGATGATGTCGGGCCCGCGCCCGTCACCGACCTGCAGGATCACGTTCGCGAGGACGCCGAGTTTTTTCTCGATGACCGCGTCGTTCCAGTCCCATTCGAGACACTGTGCGCGCCAGCGATCCACCTCGATCTCGGCGCACGCCGCCTTGTGTTCGCGTGTCTGCTTGTCGGCCAGCGCGAGGTAGGTGCGGTCTTCCTTGCCGGGGTCGTCGAGGTTGTCGAACAGGTTTTCGACGTTGAACGTCATGATCGTCAGTGAGGCCCCGCCCGGCCGCGGTTCCTCCCGGGTCGCGTAATGATCGCAGGCGGCAAGTGCCGCCAGGCAGAGCACGGCCAGGAGCTTTAATGACGAGCTCATCATGTTCATTCGGGAAGCGCTCCACTGATGTCGATTCGAAGCAGCGGTGCGTGGCGGCCCTCGAGCGTCACGTAGATTGCATCGCCGTCGGCACTGAAGGTAACGGATTCAGCCTCGCGGAAGTTGCCCAGGCCGAAGCCGTAAGCCTGACCGGACAGCGATTCGTAGAGGCTCCTGCCACGCTCGACACGATACAGGTAGACGCCGCGATAGGTCAGTATCACCGCGAGCCGGCCGTCGGGCGACAGGTCCATGCCCGTCGGCTGCCAGTGCCACACCTTGGTGAAAACGGCGTGCTCGCGGTCCTGCCGCGTCGGCGCGGGAAGGCTTTCGACGGGCCCGAGGCGTTTCGCGACGATCGCATCGTCGGATGGCGGGAAAAGCGGCACTTCGTAAAGAACCGGCGGCCATTCGCGCTTGCTCAGCAGCAGCACGCGCTCGCCTGACGGGTCCACCGTCACGGCCTCGACGTCGCGCGGGCCGTCCGGGTAGCGAAAATCGATGCTCCAGGCGGGTTCGATCCTGACCTTGTCATCTTCGGCAAGGTCGGGCTCGAGAACGACATACAGCGACACATCGTCGCGCCTGGCGTCGTTGTCTCCCGTGTCGGCGACCAGCAGGTAGGGCGTGCCGTTGACCGTGAAAGAAGCCAGGTCTTCCCAGTCTTGGTTCTTCACATCGTCGAGCCTGATCCGGCCGCGGTGGAATCCGGAACCGTCGAACGCGTACAGGCGCGGTTTCGAACCGCCGTCATTCATCGACCACAGCAGCTCCGGGTTGCGCTGCGAGCGCGCCAGCCCGCTGGCCTCGACGAGCTCGTCAGACTCCAGCTGGCCCGCCACGATGAGCCGGCTGCGCGTGACCTCCGTGGCGCCCGGCTCGTCGGCAGGCGACGAACACGCGCAGAGGGACAACGCGATGCACGCCAGCGGCAGCGCGACGCGCGCGGGACAGGGTTGTCGTTGGTAGTCGGTCAAGGTTCGCGGTATTGTTTCAGGTCGGACAGGGCAAAGAATAATTCATGGCCACCAAACATATGAACGCCGCGCCCGGCGACTTCGCCGATACGGTGCTGATGCCGGGTGACCCGCTGCGCGCACAGTACATTGCGGAGACCTACCTCGACAATCCTCGCCGCGTTACGGACGTTCGCAACATGTGGGGGTTCACCGGCACGTACCAGGGCACGCCGATGTCCGTCATGGCCCACGGTATGGGCATTCCGTCCGCCTCGATTTACTGCACGGAGCTGATCGTCGACTACGGCGTGAAGCGGGTAATTCGGGTCGGCAGCTGCGGCACCTCGCATCCGGACGTCCGGCTGCGCGACCTGATAATCGCGCAGGGCGCGTCGACGGATTCGGCGGTCAACCGCATGCGCTTCGGCGGTTACGATTACGCGGCGCTCGCGACCTTCGATCTCGTGCGCAAGGCCGTAGCGGCAGCCGAAGCGCACGGGGTTCGCTATCACGTCGGCAACATCTTCTCCGCGGATCTCTTCTACACCCCGGATCCGGACATGTTCGAAACGATGGCGAAATACAATGTCTACGGCATCGAGATGGAGGCGGCCGGGATTTACCCGATTGCGGCCGAGCATGGCGTTGAGGCGCTCGCCATCTGCACGGTCAGCGACGACATCCCCTCCGGCAACGCGCTGTCGGTCGAGGATCGGGCGACCACGTTCGACGAGATGATCAAGGTCGCGCTCGAGACCACGATCGCGGAGGACTGAGCATGAGCCTGGCTGCCGTCGACACCAAGAGGAAACTGCCCGACCTGGACCGCGTGCCGCGCGTCGACGAGGTTGGCGTGAACGAGCGTGTCGCCCGTTTCCAGAGCCGCTCGATCAAGAAGGAATCCAAGCTCGCAGCACTGAGAATGGTGCTGTCGATGATCGACCTGACCACGCTCGAGGGTCAGGACACGCCCGGCAAGGTGCGGCAGCTGTGCCAGAAAGCGATGCACCTGCACGATTCGGTGCCGGGCCTGCCGCACGTTGCTGCGGTGTGCGTGTATCCGACGATGGTCGGCGTCGCACGCAAGGCTCTCGAGGGCCGCGGCATTCACATCGCCTCGGTTGCGACCGCTTTCCCCAGCGGGCAGGCGCCGCTCAGCGTGAAACTCGAAGACACGCGCATGGCCGTCGAGCAGGGCGCAGACGAGATCGACATGGTGATTTCACGCGGCGCGTTCCTGGCCGGCGACTGTGCTTTCGTGTTCGACGAAATCGCCGCCATCAAGGAGGCCTGCGGCGACGCGCACCTCAAGGTCATTCTCGAGACCGGGGAACTCGGTACGCTGGACCGCGTGCGGCGTGCGAGCGTTCTGGCCATGCATGCGGGCGCGGATTTCATCAAGACGTCGACGGGCAAGATCCAGCCCGCGGCGACCATGCAGGTGACGCTCGTCATGCTGCAGGCAATCCGCGACTATTTCTACGACACCGGCCGCATGGTCGGCATGAAACCCGCCGGCGGCATCTCCAGCGCGAAGCTCGCGATCCATTACCTCGTGATGCTGCACGAGACCGTGGGCAATGCGTGGATGACCCCCGAGTGGTTCCGCTTCGGGGCGAGTTCGCTCGCAAACGACGTGTTGATGCAGATCGTTAAACAGCAGACCGGTGTGTACCAGTCGGCGGACTATTTTTCGAAGGACTAGATCGGGCGCCGAGGCGCGCTCTTACAGGTTGGAAACAATGGCGACTCCCGAAAACAAACTCGCGTTCGATGGCGGCTGGGAATACTCGCCCGCGCCGGAGAGTACGGACCACATAAAGGTCGCGAAAAAGTACGAACTTTTCATCGGCGGTGATTTCGTTGCGCCTGCGTCCGGCAAGTACTTCGACACGATCAACCCGGCGACGGAGGAGCGGCTCTCCCGCGTGGCGCTGGCCAGCGACGCCGACGTCGACAAGGCGGTTAAAGCGGCTCGCAAGGCCTACAACGGCGCCTGGTCGAAGATGAAGCCCGCCGATCGCGGCAAGTACATCTATCGCATCGCGCGCATCATCCAGGAGCGGGCCCGCGAATTCGCGGCGATCGAATCGCTGGACGGCGGCAAGCCGATCCGCGAGGCGCGCGACGTGGATGTGCCGCTGGCCGCTGCCCATTTCTTCTATTACGCGGGCTGGGCCGACAAGCTGGAGTACGCATTCCCGGGGCGCCGCGCGCGTTCGATGGGTGTCGCCGGCCAGATCATCCCGTGGAACTTCCCGCTGCTGATGGCGGCGTGGAAGCTGGCGCCGGCGCTGGCCTGCGGCAACACGGTCGTGCTGAAGCCCGCCGAGACCACGCCGCTGACGGCCATGAAGCTCGCCGAGGCCATTGCGGACGCGGGGCTGCCGGAAGGTGTCGTCAATATCGTAACCGGTGCCGGGGACACCGGGGCCGCCATCGTGTCGCACCCGGGCGTCGACAAGATCGCGTTTACCGGCTCGACGGAAGTCGGCCGCATCATTCAGAAGGCGCTGGCCGGCAGCAACAAGAAGTACACGCTCGAACTGGGCGGCAAGGCGGCCAATATCATCTTCGCCGACGCGGCCATCGACCAGGCGGTCGAGGGCATCGTGAACGGAATTTTCTTCAACCAGGGTCACGTGTGTTGTGCCGGCTCGCGCCTGTTCGTGCAGGAATCGGTCGCGGAGGAGGTCATCCAGAAACTGAAGGACCGCATGGAGACGCTGATCGTCGGCGACCCGCTCGACAAGAACACGGACATCGGTGCGATCAACTCGAAGGCGCAACTGGAAAAGATCGAATCGTATCTCGATATCGGCAAGCAGGAGGGCGGAGAAATCCACCAGAGTTCCTGCGCGGTGCCCGCCAGTGGCTACTGGTGTCGGCCCACGATCTTCACGGGCGTATCGCAGTCGAATCGTGTCGTGCAGGAAGAGATCTTCGGGCCGGTGCTTGCGATTCAGACCTTCAGGACCTTCGACGAGGCCGTGTCGAAAGCGAACAATACACCGTACGGCTTGTCCGGCGGCGTATGGACGGACAAGGGCGCGAAGATCTTCAGGATGACACAGAGCGTCCGTGCCGGCGTCATCTGGGCGAACACCTTCAACAAGTTCGACCCGACGTCGCCATTCGGCGGCTACAAGGAATCGGGCGTCGGCCGTGAAGGCGGCCTGCACGGGCTCGATGCCTACCTGGTGCTGGAGGCGTAATCATGGCGACGAAAGCCAAACGTGAGGGTGCACGCGTGCCGGTGGCGAAGACCTACAAGATCTACATCGACGGCAAGTTCCCGCGCACCGAGTCCGGGCGGTATTTCACCCTCGAAGACGACAAGGGTCGGGTAATCGCCAATGTCTGCCGCGGCAGCCGCAAGGACTTTCGCAACGCAACCGTGGCGGCGCGCAAGGCGCAGGCGGGCTGGGCCGGCGTCAACGCCTACCTGCGGGGACAGATCCTGTATCGCATCGCAGAGATGCTGGAAGGGCGGCGTGAGCAGTTCATCGCCGAGCTCAAGCTGCAGGGAATGACCCGGCGCGCCGCGCTGAACGAGGTGGACGCATCGATCGACCGTCTCATCTATTTCGCGGGCTGGGCCGACAAGTACCAGCAGGTGTTCAGCGCCGTGAACCCCGTCGCGTCATCGCACTTCAATTTCTCGGTACTGGAGCCCACCGGCGTGGTGTCGATCATTGCGCCCGACGAGAGCGGCCTGCTGGGCCTCGTTTCGAACGTCGCGCCGACAATCGTGGGTGGCAACACCTGTATCGTGCTGGCCTCGGAGTCGATGCCGCTGTCGGCGGTGAGTTTCGCGGAAGTCCTGCACGCCTCGGACGTGCCCGCGGGTGTCGTCAACATACTCACGGGACTGCGTTCCGAGCTGACTGAGCAGTTCGCATCGCACATGGACGTCAATGCGGTCGTTTTCTGCGACGGCAAGAGGGACACGGCCAAAATGATCCAGGAGCTGGCGGCGGACAATATCAAGCGGGTTGTCGCGCGCGGCGACATCGACTGGCACAGCGACTCGTCGCAGCACCCATACCTGATACGGGATACGCAGGAAGTCAAAACAACCTGGCACCCGATCGGCACCTAGGACCCGATAGCAGCCCTAGTCCATCACGCCTTTCTCGATCCTCGCGCCGACCTGCTGGATCACCGCCGTCGCGCACAACGTGCCTGCGCGTGCGCACTCGGCGAGCGACTTGTCGTGCACCCAGCCGTAGAGGAATCCCGCGCAATAGGCGTCTCCGGCTCCGGTCGTATCGATCACTTTTTCGACGGGCGTTGCTTCCTGTTCATGATGCTCGCCGCGGTGGACGATGACCGACCCCTTGTCGGAGCGTGTCATTACAAAAAGATTGTCGTACTTGCGAATGGCGTCGAGAGTGTCATCGAAGTTATCGGTGCCCATCAGGGCGTTGATCTCGTCTTCGTCGGCAACGACGATGTGCACGCCGTCGCGGATCGCTTCCGAGAAAGATTCCCTGTGCCGCTCGACGCAGAGGGAATCGGACAGCGACAGGGCAACTTTGCTGCGGGCCTTGGCGGCGAGACTCATGGCCTGTTTCGCGAGCGCCGGTCCTTCCGCGATATCCCATACATAACCTTCGATCAATACGGCCTTGGGCTTGCCGAAGGTTTCGGGCGTGATGTCCGCGACGCCGAGTTCCGTGCAGGCGCCGAGGTAGGTGTTCATGGTTCGCTGGCCGTCCGCGGTAATCATGATGTGGCTGCGTGCCGTCGGCGCGCCGTCCGGTGAGGGTTTGAGCCGTACGTCGACACCCAGGGAGCGCATGTCGTGATTGAAAATCTCCCCGAGCTGGTCATCTCGAACTCGGCCGATATAGGCTGCGCGGCCGCCGAGATTGGCAAATCCCGCGATCGTGTTCGCGACGGAGCCGCCCGACATTTCCGTGGCCGGGCCCATCATGTCGTAGATCTCTCTCGCGCGCCGTTCGTCGATGAGGTTCATCGATCCCGGCACGACGCCGATCTTCTCGATGAGTTCGTGGTCCACGTGCGCCAGCACGTCCACGATTGCGTTGCTGATGCCGAGAAGCTGGACATCATTGCTCATTTATCAGGCTCTCCCAGGTGGATGCGGCGCATAGCCTACCATCGTGTGTCCCCCCTTGCCTTGTTCCCGTGTGGCGTCCTGATCCCCGTCGGGGTATCTTGACCACCCCGGGGAGGCGGAGATCACGATGAGACGGTCGGCGGGGCTGCTGATTCCGATAACAATAATCCTGGCCTACTACGTTTTCTGGATCGGCCTCGCGTGGTTTGCGTTGCGCCGTTTCCCGGCGTTGGCCGAATATTTTCCGGTTGGCGGCATCAGCGAGCTGGCGGACGCGGGTTACGACACCTTCGAGCCGGTCTACTCGCGTGCCGAGCGCACGATCCTGGCCCCGAGCGCCCCGATCAAGCTGCTTTTCGCGATCGTCGGCTCGATCATCGCCGTCGTACCCGTGTCCTGGGTCTATTTCATCACCAGCCGGGCGCGCAAGCTGGACCAGTCGTTCCTGCAGACGATCGTTATACTGCCGATCGTCGTGACCGGCATCGCGATGATCGTAATAAACAGTATCGCGCTCGCTTTCAGTCTCGCCGGCGTCGTGGCAGCGGTTCGGTTTCGGTTTTCGCTGGCGCTTCCGTCCGACGCAATGTACATATTCGTCGCGATCGGTATCGGCCTCGGGTCCGGCATCGGTGCGGTGGCAATATCGGTGGTGGTATCGTTCACGTTCGTCATGGCGACGCTGATGATATGGAAGCTCGAGTACGGCAAGTCGATGTCCGGCTCGTTCCTGACCATGCTGACACGACGGAACATAGAAGAAGA
The DNA here is from genome assembly GCA_041601995.1 of Woeseiaceae bacterium. Classification (GTDB taxonomy): domain Bacteria; phylum Pseudomonadota; class Gammaproteobacteria; order Steroidobacterales; family Woeseiaceae; genus UBA1847. Next base: position 48,435 of record JBFIHC010000009.1, read on the forward strand.
CGAATACTAGCCGGCCGCGTTCGGCTGCGAGCCCTCGATGACAGAAGCAGACAAAAGCGCGCGGCGCAGCATACTCATTGTGCACGGGGGCGACTTCAAGCCGCCCGAAGACGTGTATTTCGACGAGGCAACCACGGCACTGAGCACCGGCGTGCAGCGGGATTTCCCGGACCACGTCGACGCTTTTGGCAAGGTTGGCATCGAACTCGCGTACTACGGCGACCTCGGCAACGAGTACCTGCGATCGAAAGGCCGTCGTTATGACGAACAGCTCGATATCGGGGACCGTCGCAACGCGCTGGAGGGCCTGAAAAAGATCCCGCAGCGGAAGAAGTTCGGCCTGCAGCAGTACGACAAGCTGCGCGGTAAATCGGCGGTGCCGGAGGCGATCGCCGACGTCGCCTCGCCGTTGTTCGGGCTGCTGGGCCTGACGACGGTGCTGGTGTCAATGGTCGCAAAGGATTTCGCGCTGTACCTGAGCGGCAACACGGAATTCACCAAGCGGGTGCGCGAGCGTGTCCGCAACAAGCTGATGGCGCTGCTGCGCCGCGGCGACAAGGTCATGCTGATGAGCCACGGTACGGGTTGCGCCGTTGCGTACGACGTGCTGTGGCAACTATCGCACGGCGAGAGCTACCGCGACGAGTTCAGCGGCTCGAAGATCGAGGTGTTCGTTACGCTCGGTTCGCCGATCAGCGACGACATGGTGCGCCGGCGCCTGCTCGGTGCAAAGCGAAGGTCGACCGAGCGGTTCCCGACGAACATCATCACGTGGGAAAACGTCTCCGCCGAAGACGACTACTATTGTCACGACAAGACCGTGGCGGATGACCTGAAAGCGATGATGAGGGAGCACGTCATCAGCTCCATCAACGACTACCGGGTCTACAACCATGCGTTGCGCTACGGCAAGTCGAACCCGCATTGTTCCCTCGGGTACTTCATCCACCCGCGCGTCGCGAAGATCGTCGTCGACTGGATCGAGGCGCCGGACGACGCGATATGATCAGATACACTTCGAAGATATTTCGCGATGCACTTTCTTCGGGTTGTCGATCACATCGAAGAAACGGTCCACGAATTTCCTCACTTTCTTGCGCGTCGAATCTTCCAGCCCTGCTTGCTGATCGATCAGACCGTAGATGGCGTCGCGGCTGTCCTGGAACAGCTGAATGGACGTTTGCAGGTGGTCGTTGTAGTCGCAGCGGCCGCGGTACAGTCGCTGGGTAACGCGCTTGATCCTGAATCTCGGGTTGGGTTCGGCGTAAGGCGCGTCCACAAGGCCCGACATATCGAAATCGTACGGTATCGCGTAGATCGCCTCTACTTCGTTGCCGAACAGGGTCGTGTTGTGGCAGCAGTCCTCACCCTCGGCGCCCGCTACCGGCGAGAAGTCCGTATTGCCGATCATGAACTCGAACAGCGACGTGAGATCGGAGTACGGGCCCTCGAGGTCGGCTACGCCTATCCTGCTCGTCGAAATCTCCTCCAGCCCCAGCCGTCTGGACAAACGGCTGTTGTGCTCGATGAAGAACGCGTAGCGGACACGGTCTTTGTCCCTGCGCTCGCTGTCGACATAGGTAACCCGGGCCAGCCTGACGCGGTAGCTGATGTCGGTCAGTGTGTTGAGGATGCGGTAGGCGAGGTACTCCCGAAGCAGGTTCTGCTCGTAGCGCTCGGAGTTGTCGCGGCAATGCGCCACGAGCTTCAGCTTGTCCTGCTCGTGGAACAGGCTGCCCTCGGCCTGCGATTTCTTGATGTTCAGGCGCAGCGGCGGGAACGGGCAGACGCGCGGTTGCCGCCGGAAATTGCCGCGTGTGCGTATGCCGATGTCGAATTCGACGATGCGGCCGTCGGCTTCGCGGTAGGACAGGGTACCCGGCAGGTATTCCTCGTCCGGACGGTGCCCGAGCAACGCCTTCATCGGCGCCGTAATCGTCACCTCGATGAGCGCGTCGTCCTGGAACAGGGGATCGGCCTCGCCCGCAACAGCCAGCGCAGGCGCGAACAACAAGGCGATGGCAATCAACGGCTTGCGGCAGTTCAGCATGGGTTCACCCGGCTTCGGTCAACATCGAATCTGCAAAAGTCTAGCACGCAGGGACAGGCGGTGAGCGCCGGCAAAAAGCGGCAAATTGCCGCGCGCATTGCGGGAAACTACACTGGTGCCTGGAACCGCCCGGCCGAATAAATGACTCGATACCTGACCCGATTGCTCGCGCTCCTCCTGGCTTGCGTGCTGCCCCTGGCGGCGGGTGCGAGCAGCTGGCAGTACAGCGGCGTCGAGCGCATCGTCGCCGTCTCCGATATTCACGGCGCCTACGATGCCATGGTCGCCACGCTGCAGAATGCGGGGGTCCTGGATGATGGGCTGGGCTGGTCCGGCGGCGCAGCCCATCTCGTTATCGTCGGCGACATCCTGGACAGGGGGCCGCGCTCCCGTGCCGCGATGGACCTGCTCATGCGCGTCGAGCGGCAAGCCGAAGCGGCGGGCGGCATGGTGCACGTGCTGATCGGTAACCATGAGGCCATGAACCTGGTCGGCGACCTGCGCTACGTCGCCAGAGCCGAGTTCGAGGCGTTCGCCGATGAGGAGACCGGCGAGGAGCGCGACAAATGGCTGGCCGAGTATGCAAAGCGGAAAGGTGCGGACATCGATATCAGCGACGAGCTGCGACGCGAATTCGACGAGCGGTATCCCGATGGCTTTTTCGCGCACCGGCGGGCGTTCGCGGCAGACGGCCAGTACGGCGCCTGGTTGCTGGCAAAGCCGGTTGTCGTGGTTGTTAACGGCACGGCCTTCGTCCACGGCGGCCTGTCGCCAATGATCGCCGACATCGGTCTCGAGGGCGTGAACGGCACACTTGCCGGCGAGTTGCAGCAATACGTCGAGAATCTGGAGCGGCTGAACGAGTCCGGTGTGCTCACCCCGATGGACAATTTTTACCAGCACCCTCGAATCCTGCAGTACTACATGCCCTCGATGGACGCCGAGGCGACGTTGATGGACACGGTCACCGAAACGCGCAAGCTCTTCGAATCCGATGTCCATTCGCCGGACGGCCCGCTCTGGTATCGCGGCAACGTGGCGTGTTGCCGCCTCGTCGAGGAAGAGCGCCTGCGGGCGGCGCTGGACGCGATCGGCGCGACCCGGGTAGTAATCGGACATACGCCGACGCTGGGACGCCGGATACTCGAACGATTCGATGGCGACATCATCGAGGTCGACACCGGCATGCTCAGCGAGCGGTACGGCGGCAGCGGCAACGCGCTGATCATCGAGGGCGATCGCCTTGCTGTCGTTACCGAGGACAGCCGTGAGGTCACGACGCCGCAGCCGCACCCACGGCAGGTGGGAAATCGGCCCGGCGGCTTCCTGTCGGCGGATGCGACCGAGGTGCTGCTGGCGTCCGGGGACATAACGAACGAGCGCGAGGATGCGCAGGGCCGGACGATCGTTACGGTCAGCGACGGCAAGCGGCGCATCGATGCAGTTTTCGTCAAGCGCGAGAACAGGGAGACCTACCCGGACCTGGCGGCATACCGGCTGGATCGTCTGCTGGAACTGGAGATGGTTCCCGTGACCGTGCAGCGAAGGCTCGGCCGTCGCGAGGGATCGCTGCAGTTCCTGCCACCGAAGCTCGTGAACGAGCTGCAACGATCCGAGGATGGCCGCGGCGGATCCGCGAATTGCCCTTTGCCGCAGCAGTGGTCGGCGATGTACGTGTTCGACGTCCTGGTCTCCAACGAGGGCAGGACCCCCGAGCGCATCGCCTACGATCCCGACGACTGGCAGCTGATCCTCCTCGGCCACGACCGCGCCTTCGGAAACAGCAAGGACCGGCCGCGGCACCTGCAGGGTGTGGAGCTGGAAGTCGGGGACGGCTGGAAGAACGCATTGAACGCCCTGACGGACGCCGTCATCGAGCAGGAATTCGACGGCATCCTCGACAGACGGCGTCGCGCGGCGCTCGCGACGCGACGCGACGCGCTGCTGGCGGAGTAGACCCTACGCGTCCCCGGCGTCGCCCACCACGGCGATGCACTCGATTTCTACCCGGGCATCCAGCGCCAGGCCGCTGGCGCCGAGCGCGCTGCGTGCCGGCGGGTTCACGAAGTACGTTCGGTACACCTCGTTCATCGCGCCCCATTCCGCCATGTCGGCGAGGAATACCGTGCATTTCACGACCCGGTTCAGCGACGATCCAAAGGTCTCGACGGTCGTCTTGATGTTCTCCATCGTCTGGCGCGTCTCGCCCTGGATGCCACCTTCGGCGAGATCCATCGTGCCCGGGATGATGCCGATGCTGCCCGACAGGTACAGCATGTTGTCCACCCGGACCGCGGATGAGAACGGCAGGTCGAGATCCGCGGTGCCGGGCGCCTGCAGGTATTCGATGTCCGAGCCCTGGTTTACGTGCACTTCGCAGCCGCAGGCCAGCAAAACTGCAAGGAATAAGGCAATTCTTTCCATCTTTCTTCCTCCGAGATCACAGGGCAGGGAACGACTTGGCGGCAGCGGAGAGCCGGCACCGCAACGCGTCGTATTTATTGGGGTTTCAGGCGTCATGCCGAGGCTGGCGACGTATAATGCGGGCATTGTCGCGCGGCGCGCAAGCCGGAGAATCGATGGGACGACTGACGACACACATCCTGGACACGGCACAGGGATGTCCCGCCGCCGGCGTCGGTATCCGGCTGTTCGCGGTCGCCGGTGACCGCCGGCTGGTCGCGTCCACCGTGTCGAATGCCGACGGTCGCACGGACCGGCCGCTGGTCGAGGGCGATGCCATGGCAAGCGGCTGCTACGAACTCGAGTTCGACATCGGTGCCTATTTCGCGGACGGTGGTTTGAAGACGGGCAAGCCGGCATTTCTCGACACGGTGGTGATTCGTTTCTCGGTCGCGGCTGGCGAGCACTATCACGTGCCACTGCTTGCGACCCCGTGGAGCTATTCGACGTACCGGGGCAGCTGAGCGCGGTGACCGCAAAGTCCTCAAAGGAAGCATCAGTGAGCGGGACCGTTCGCTTCGTGCTCGACGGTGAGATCATCGAACTCGACGACGTCGATCCGACGCGTACCGTATTGCAATTCCTGCGCGAGGACCTGCGCCGTACCGGGACCAAGGAGGGCTGCGCCGAAGGCGATTGTGGTGCGTGCACGGTCGTGCTGGCGGAACTGGATCACAGCGGCGACGGCCTGTCCCTGAAAGCGGTCAATGCCTGCATCCGGTTCCTGCCGACGCTGGACGGCAAGGAACTGATCACGGTCGAGAGCCTCTGCGGCGGTGGCGCGGGGCTGCATCCCGTACAGCAGGCGATGGTCGACTGCCATGGTTCGCAGTGCGGTTTCTGCACACCGGGTTTCGTGATGTCGCTGTTCGCACTGTACAAGTCGCAGAGCGATCCAACACGGCGCGAAATCGACGACGCGCTCGCGGGCAACCTGTGCCGCTGCACCGGCTACCGCCCGATCATTGCCGCCGCGCGGGCGATGTACGCGATCCCGGGAACCGATGGCGACTGGCTGCGGCAGCCCTTCGGCAGCAGCGACGCGGCGGACGACCGGGTAGAGCGGCTGCGTGCCATCGCGCGCAAGGGTTTGCTCGAACTGCATCGAGGGGACCGCGCGTTTTATGCGCCGCGGACCATCGACGACCTCGCCGGTCTCCTCGACCAGCACCCGGATGCCCTGATACTCGCGGGCGGTACCGATATGGGTCTGTGGGTAACGAAAGA
>JBFIHC010000010.1:0-50638 GCA_041601995.1 Woeseiaceae bacterium
GGCATCAACGCCGCGTTCCTTACGATGGCCATAGGCGCGGGATTGACATCGGCCATCACGAGCCCGCTGCATGCGGAGGTGATGCAGGCTGTGCTGGGTGCGGACGTCATGATGGGGCACGATCCGGACTGCACGAACTGGATACGCAGGTATCGCGAACCGTCGGCCGACGGCGAGGGCCGCGGCGGGCGTGGCGCGCGACGCCGGCGCCGAAGGTCGGGCTGAGGCCGTTGGCCGGGCAGGACGCAAAGATCGTCTTTCTGCCGTCGGGGCGCCGCGGCGTATTCTCGCACGGCACGCCGCTGCTCGATGCGGCGCGCAGTATCGGCGTGGATGTCGATTCGGTGTGCGGCGGCCGCGGCTTGTGCGGCCGCTGCCGGGTCGTCTGCGCCGTCGGAGACTTCAGCAAGCATGCGATTCGCTCGCGTGCGGAACATCTCTCGCCGCCGGGCGAGGCGGAGCGGCGCTTCAGCGAACGGATACCGCTCGAAGACAACCACCGGCTGAGCTGCCAGGCGCTCATTCGCGGCGACCTGGTCATCGACGTGCCCGCCGAAAGCCAGATGCATCGCCAGGTCGTGCGGAAGAGAGCCGAATATCGCGACATCACGCTCGATACCAGCATGCGCCTGCATTTTGTCGAGGTGCAGCGGGCCGACCTGCGCGAAGCGACCGGCGACCTGCAGAGGCTCTGCGACGCACTCAACCGGGAGTGGCAGCTGACCGGACTCGACTGCGATCCCGCCGTACTCCCGGAACTGCAGCGGGTGCTGCGCGAGGGCGATTGGCAGGTAACCGTCGCGGTACATCGCCAGTCCCGCATCGTCGCGATCTGGCCGGGAATCAAAAGCCATGCATACGGCCTCGCGGTCGATATCGGCTCCACGACGATTGCCGCGCATCTCTATAACCTCACGACGGGCGAAAACCGGGCGACGGGCGGGATCATGAATCCACAGATTCGCTTCGGCGAAGACCTCATGAGCCGCGTGTCGTACGTGCTCATGCACCCCGAAGCATCGAGCGGACTCACGGATGTCGTTCGCAAAGGCATCAACGATCTCATCGCGGACGTCGCGCGCGAGGGCGGCATCGGTCCCGAGGAGATCCTGGACGTCACCGTTGCGGGCAATCCCATCATGCATCACCTGTTCCTCGGCATCAGCCCCGTGGAACTCGGCGGGGCGCCTTTTGCGCTGGCGACCGATGCTGCGTTGAATCTCCACGCGCGCGACCTCGGCTTGCGAGTAAACGCCGGAGCGACGGTCTACGTGCTGCCTTGCATCGCCGGTCATGTCGGAGCCGATGCGGCGGCCATGGTGCTGTCCGAGGAGCCACATCTCCTCGAGGAAATCTCGCTCGTCGTCGACGTGGGCACGAACGCGGAGATCGTGCTCGGCAATCGCGACCGCCTGTTCGCTTGCTCGAGTCCAACCGGCCCGGCCTTCGAGGGCGCCCAGATCAGCTGCGGCCAGCGCGCTGCCGCGGGTGCCATCGAGCGCGTGCGCATCGACCACGAGACGCTCGATGTCCGCTTTAGCGTGATCGGCTCGGGACTCTGGTCGGACGAACCGGGTTTCGCCGAGTCCGCGCAGGCAGTTGGCGTTACCGGCATCTGCGGCTCCGGCATCATCGAGGCGGTCGCCGAGATGTATCTCGCGGGGATTGTCGGTGAAGACGGCGTCATCGACGGGAGGCTTGCGGAGCGCAGCTCGCGACTCGTACCCGACGGCAGGACCTGGACGTTTCTGCTCTACGAGGGTCAGCAGACGATCGCCGTAACCCAGAACGACGTAAGGCAGATCCAGCTCGCGAAAGCGGCCCTCTATGCCGGCGTGAAGCTGCTGCTCGACCACGCCGGCGTCGATAGCGTGGACAGGATTCGGCTTGCGGGCGCTTTCGGCAGCCATATCGATCCGATGTATGCGATGGTGCTCGGACTCATTCCGGATTGTGATCTCGGCGCCGTGGAGTCGGCCGGCAATGCCGCGGGAACGGGTGCAGCCATCGCATTGCTGAACACGTCCGCCCGTAACGAGATCGAGGCTACCGTTCGTGAAATCGAGAAGATCGAAACGGCGGTGGAGCCCAGATTCCAGGAATATTTCGTCGATGCCATGGCGATACCGAACAAGAGCGACGCGTTTCCGAAGCTGTTTTCCGTGATGAGCGGCCCGCCATCCAAAACAGGAACGGTCGCGAGCGACAACGGGCGTCCCCGCCGCCGCGGACGCCGACGTGCGAGGTGATGCCCGGTGACTAAAGCTGACGAAGCAGTCATGCGTCATGGCGACGAGCTGGAAGTACGGTGGCCGACCGGACGGGTGAGCCACCTGCATTACCTTTGGTTGCGAGATAACTGTGATTGTGAGGAGTGCCGTGTCGCACAGACGACCGAAAAACGATTCATGATCAGCGATGTGCCGGTCGATATTGCGCCGCTTGCAGTGAGCCTCGAAGGCAATCGGCTCGTAATCGTGTGGCCGGATGGCCATCGGACGGTTTATAGCGGCAAGGATATCGAGGCTCTGCGGAAGGCGGAGACCTCGGAATGGGCGCCCTGGGATGGGAGCTTTTCGCCACTGCGTTATCCATACCGGGCGTTCCTCGACGACGATTCGGTTGCATCAGCCATGATCGCCGAATTCCTCGACAAAGGAGCGGTCATCCTGCAGCAGGCGCCGGCCCGGCCCGGAACGCTCGAGTTGCTCTCGCCGCGGCTGGGGCCGATACGCGAGGTCTTGTTCGCGCGGATTCACGATGTGCAGGTAGACCCGAGCGGCTACAACGTTGCGCACACATCCATTGCGTTGCCGCCACACAACGATTTTGCAAGCTACTCGTGGCCGCCGAGCGTGCAGGCATTGCACATGCTCGTTAATGAGGCGCGCGGTGGCGAGTCCGTCATCGTCGACGGCTGGCACGTGCTCGCCGCACTGCGCGAGCGCCATCCTGGCCACTTCCAGGCGCTGTGCGAAATGCCCGTGCCGTTCCGGGAATTTGATGAAGACAACGAGACGTACGCGGTCGCACCTTTGGTGCGCTGCGATCTGGACGGCAACATCATGTCGCTGCGTTTTTCGAACCAACTCATGCAGACGCTGGATCCGGCGGCGCCCGGCATCGGGGATTTCTATCGTGCATATCATGCTCTTTGTGACCTGGTTGCGGCCGATGAGGTGCAGGCGAAGTTCCGTCTCGACGGCGGTGACATTCTGATCGTGGCAGCCCACCGGGTGCTGCACGGACGGAGAGCCTTCGAGCCGACGGGCCGGCGACACCTGCAGGACGCCTACTTCGATCTCGACAACGTCAGGAATCACCTCGTCGTACTGAAACGCAAGGGGTTGGGAATTCATGGCTGACAAGGTCTCATTTACGGCAATGGAACACGGCACCCGTGAAGACTATGAACTCATCGCGCGCCACGACCGGGAAAATGCCGCACAGCTGGCGGACAGGGTTCTGCAATGGTTGCTCCAGATGGACGGCGCGTCCCCGTATCGGATAAGCCGCCTCGAGCACTGCCTGCAGACGGCAACCCGAGCAGAGCGAGACGGCGCAGACGACGAGACGATCATCTGTGCACTGCTGCACGATATCGGAGACGTGCTGGCACCCAACAATCATTCGGCCGTGGCTGCCGATCTGCTCGCCCCGTTCGTCAGCGAGAAGAACGAGTGGATCGTTCGGCACCACGGCCTGTTTCAGGGCTATTACTACTTCCATCATTACGGTGGAGATCGTGCCGCCCGCGACCGGTTCCGCGGACACGAGCACTTCGATGCGTGCGTGAATTTCTGCAACCGGTGGGACCAGGTTTCGTTCGACCCCGATTACGAGACTTTTCCCCTGGAACACTTCGAGCCCCGTTTGCGCGCCTTGTTTGCGAAGGAGCCGAAGCCGTTTGTCTGAAGGCAATGAAGAATATGGGTAGGCGCAATCCCGACATCACGGGTCGCTTCCGGGCTAATCGCCCCGCGGCGGCTGAATTAGACTGGTGCGCCGGGGATTTGCGCCGCGAAGACGGATTACGGGAAGCAAGCGCATGAAAGAGCAGGCAAAGGTAGTGGTGATCGGCGGTGGCGTGGTGGGTGTCAGCGCGCTCTATCATCTGGCGAAGAAAGGCTGGGGCGAGGATGTCGTATTGCTCGAGAAAGCGGAGCTGACCTCCGGTTCGACGTGGCACGCGGCCGGCCTGTTACCGCTTTTCAATATGAGTTACAGCGTCGGCCAGGTACACAAGTACTCGGTGAACCTCTACCAGCAGCTCGAGCAAGAGACCGGCCAGCCGGTCGGATTCGCGCAGGTCGGCAATCTGCGCCTTGCGATGAACGACGATCGCATGGACGAGTATTACCAGTACGCAGCGACCGCGCGCACCATCGGAATCGACGTCAGATTCCTGACGCCGGCGGAGATCGGAAAACTGTGGCCGCTCTGCAATACGGAAGGTCTCGTCGGCGGCATCTTGCACCCGGAGGACGGCTACATCCAGTCCGCGGACCTGACGCAGGCACTGGCGAAGGGCGCGCGGGCGCGCGGCGCGACGATCTACCGCAACACCGCGGCGCTGAATATCGAGCAGTCGACGTCGGGCGGCTGGGTGATAGAGACCGAAAAAGGCCGCATTACCTGCGACCATGTCATTTCGGCGACCGGCAACTACGCGCGCAGGACCGGCGCGATGGTGGGCCTCGACATCCCCGTGATCCCGGTCGAGCACCAGTACATCGTGACGGAGCCACACCCGGCGTTGCAGCAGCGCAAACGGGACGGCCTGCCCGAGATGGGCGTGTTGCGCGAGTCAGACGGTTCCTGGTACCTGCGCGAGGAGAACAACGGCTTCATCCTTGGCCCTTACGAAAAGGGGGCGCCGGCTTGTTACGTCGACGGGCCCGATCCGTGCGCCGAGTACGAACTCTTCCAGGAGGACATCGAGCGACTCGAGCCGCACATTGAGGCCGCAATGAATCGGGTTCCGGCTTTCGCCGAGGTCGGCATCAAGAAGGTCTACAACGGTGCAATTGCCTATACCCCTGACGGCAACCCGATCATCGGTCCGGCCTGGGACCTCGATAACTTCTGGCTCAGCGAGGGACACAGTTTCGGTATTACCGCGGCTGGCGGAGCCGGCTGGCAGTTGGCGGAATGGATCGTGGAAGGCGAACCGACGATCGACATGCTGGGCGTCGAACCGCGGCGTTTCGGCGACTACGCGACGAAGAAATATCTCATCGAAAAGAACGAAGAAGCCTATTCGCACGTCTTCATCATCCACTACCCGGATGAAGAGCGACCGGCCGCAAGGCCGCTCAGGACAGCTCCGTGCTATGAGCGCATGAAGGCGCATGGCGCGGTGTTCGGTCAGAAGTTCGGCTGGGAGCGTCCGAATTTCTTCGCAACCGACGGAATGCCGCAGGAGGACGACTGGTCGTTTCGGCGATCGCGATGGTTCGAGGCGATTCGCAGGGAAGTGGCGAATACGACGGAGAACGTCGGCCTGCTGGACATGACCGCGTTCGCGAAGTGCCGAGTTTCGGGTCCCGGCGCCGAGGCATTCCTCGACTGGTTTGTCGCCAACAGCCTGCCAAAAAACGTTGGCGGACTCAGCCTTGCGCACGCGCTCAATGGCAAGGGCGGAGTGCATTCCGAGTTCACGATCCGCCGGGAATCCGCGGATTCATTCTATCTTGTATCCGCCGGCGCGCTGCAGCGGCTCGATCACGACTACCTTAAGAAGCACATGCCGCGCGACGGCTCCGTGCAGTTTGCGCAACTTACCGGCACGCAGGGGGTGCTCGTGCTGGCCGGCCCGAAAGCGCGTTTGCTCCTCGAACGCGTCACGGATGCCGATCTCTCCAACGAAGCGTTTCGCTGGCTCACGGCGCAAGACATCATTGTCGGTATGGCCCCCGTCAACGCGATGCGCGTTAACTTCGTCGGCGAACTCGGTTGGGAACTTCACCATCCGATCGAGTACCAGAACCATATCTTCGACACGCTACTCACGGCCGGCGAAGATCTCGGGCTCAAGCCGTTCGGCATTCGCGCCATGGACTCCATGCGGCTAGAAAAGTCCTACAGGATGGTCGGCACGGAACTGTCGATCGAGTACTCGGCCTATGAATCGGCGATGGACCGCTTCGTGAAAGCCGACAAGGGCGATTTCCTGGGCCGCGGCGCCTTGCTCGCGTCGCGGCAGGCGGGAATGAAGAACCGGCTCGTCACGCTCGATGTGCACGACGTGGATGATGCCGACGCACTGGGCAACAATGCGCTGCTCAAAGATGGCGAGCTGGCGGGGCGTGCGACGAGCGGTGGCTTCGGCTTTCGCGTTGGCAAATCGCTGGCGCTCGGCATGGTGAGGACCGAGTTTGCCGAGCCGGGTTCGCAGCTCGAGATAGAGATTCTCGGCAAAACCTACGCCGCCACTGTCATCCCCGACAGCCCGTTCGACCCGAAGAACGAGAGGCTGCGCGACGTGAACGGCGCCAATGAGTAGGGGCACGGGCGGCTGCCTCTGCGGCGCAACACGCTATGCCGTGACGGGCCCGCTGCGCGACGTAAGCTACTGCCATTGCTCGCAATGCCGCAGGACCAGCGGTCATTTCGTGGCGGCGAGCGCGTGCGCCGCCGAACATCTGCTGGTTCTGGTGGACGACGGGCTGCGCTGGCACCGGTCGTCGCCGACTGCACAGCGCGGCTTCTGCAAACACTGTGGATCGAGCCTGTTCTGGCGTCCCGACGACGGTAGGCACATCAGTATAATGGCGGGCTCGATCGACTTGCCCACCGGACTTTCGGCCGTCGAGCACATCCATGTCGACAGCGCGGCCGATTACTATACGATCAACGACGGACTTCCTCGATTCGAGGGCGATACGGAGCCGGAGCGTGTGACGTGAAGAAGTACTCGGCATTCAGCCTTGTCCGCAATGCATTGAGCCATAATCGCAAATGGCGCGAGGCGTGGCGCAGCCCGGAGCCGAAGCGTGAGTATGACGTCATTATCGTCGGCGGCGGCGGGCACGGGCTCGCGACGGCCTATTACCTCGCAAAAGAGCACGGTATTCGCAATGTGGCGGTACTCGAGAAAGGCTGGATAGGGGGCGGCAATACCGGACGTAATACGACCATCGTCCGATCCAATTACCTGTGGACCGAGGCCTCGCTGCTCTACGAGCATTCCATGAAACTCTGGGAGGGCCTGAGCCAGAAACTCAATTACAACGTCATGTTCAGCCAGCGCGGCGTTTACAATCTCGGCCATACGCTGCAGGACATGCGCGACATCGAGCGCCGGGTCAACGCGAATCGCCTGAATGGCATCGATGCCGAAGTGGTCAGCGCCGAACAGGTCGCGACAGCCATTCCCTGGATAAACACCTCTCGCGATGCGCGTTACCCGATTCTCGGGGCATCGCTGCAGCGCCGCGCGGGTGTCGCCCGCCACGATGCGGTCGCCTGGGGTTTCGCGCGTGCCGCCGACGCCCGCGGCGTCGACATCATCGAACAGTGCGAGGTGACGGGAATCGTCCGCGACGGCGGCGGCGTGACCGGGGTCGAGACGACGCGAGGCACGATGCGGGCGCCCAAGGTCGGTGTGGTCGTGGCGGGCAACGCGAGCGTGCTTGCCGCGATGGCGGGATTGCGCCTGCCAATCGAGAGCCATCCGCTGCAGGCGTTCGTATCGGAGTCGCTCAGGCCCGTACTGGATACGGTGGTCATGTCGAACGCCGTTCACGGGTACATCAGCCAGTCGGACAAGGGCGAGCTCGTCATCGGCGCGGGTATCGATGCGTACAACGGGTACGGCCAGCGCGGCAGCTTCCAGACCATCGAGCACACGCTGCAGGCGATCATCGAGTTGTTCCCTGTATTTAGCCGAGTGCGAATGCTGCGTCAGTGGGGTGGCATCGTCGATGTGTGCCCGGACGCCTGTCCGATCATCTCGAAAACGCCTGTCCGGGGGCTGTACTTCAATTGCGGCTGGGGCACGGGCGGGTTCAAGGCGACGCCGGGCTCCGGCTGGGTCTTCGCGCACACGATCGCGCAGGATCGCCCGCACGAACTCAATGCACCGTTCGATCTCGAACGCTTTACGACGGGCGCACTGATTGACGAACATGGCGCCGCGGCGGTGGCCCACTGAGGAGACGTTGATGTTGCTGATCGAATGTCCCTGGTGCGGTGAACGCGCGGAAACCGAATTCAGCTACGGCGGCGAAGCCGGCATTGCGCGGCCGCCGGACCCGGATGCACTCAGCGATGCGGAATGGGCGGACTATCTGTTCAACCGCAGTAACCCGCGTGGCGCGCATCGGGAACTCTGGAATCACGCCCAGGGTTGCCGCCGCTGGTTCGGCGTCGAACGCGATACCGTGACCTACCGGATCTCCGGCAGCTACCGGCTGTACGACGTTACCGAAGGAGAGGAGAACTAGGTGCGCAGGCAGCAGGGGCGATTGCCGGGCGGCGGCCGCATCGACCGGTCGAAGCCGCTCCGTTTCCGATTCGATGGCCGAAACTACGTGGGCTTCGAAGGCGACACGCTGGCGTCCGCATTGCTCGCGAACGGCGTAAAGATCGTCGGCCGCAGCTTCAAGCTGCGGCGACCGCGCGGCATCGTGGGAAGCGGTGCGGAGGAACCGAACGCGATCATGCAGATTGGCGAGGGCGCGCATGCCCAGCCCAACCTGCGTGCAACCGAGGTGGAGCTGTACGATGGCCTGGTCGCGCGGACGACCAGGGGCTGGCCTGGCGCCAGGCTCGACTTCGGTGCCGTGAACGACCTGTTCGGCAAAGTGCTCAGCGCGGGCTTCTACTACAAGACATTCCTGCGGCCGAAGTCCTGGTGGCATCTGTACGAGCGCTTCATCCGCGCATCCGCGGGATTCGGGCGTGCACCTACGGAAAGGGACCCCGATCATTACGAACACTTCAACGCGCATTGCGACGTACTGATCGCGGGCGGCGGTCCGGCAGGGCTCGCGGCGGCGCTTGCGGCAGGGCAGTCGGGGGCGCGGGTAATTCTGGCCGACGAGCAAAACGAATTCGGCGGCTCATTGCTGGCCGGCAGACAACGCATCGATGGCGCGCCCGCCGTCGACTGGGTCAGGCAGACGGTCCAATCACTGGAATCGTTCGACAACGTCACGCTTCTGCCACGCAGTACGGTTTTCGGCTACTACGATCACAACTTCCTGGCGATCGCCGAACGGTGCACAGACCACCGGCCGGAGCAACGCCGTGCGGGCGTGCGGCAGCGACTGTGGCGGGTGCGGGCGAAGCAGGTGATCCTCGCACAAGGTGCATTCGAGCGGCCATTGGCTTTCTGTAACAACGACCGACCGGGTGTGATGCTTGCGTCCGCGGTGTCGGCCTATATCAATCGCTACGCGGTCCGGCTCTGCAAGCGCGCTGTCGTATTCACCAATAACGATTCGGCCTACGAGACGGCGATCGATCTCGTTGGCGCTGGGTCGACCGTGGTGGTCGTCGACAGCCGCCCGGGCGGCGCAGGCTCGATCGCAGAGCAGGCGGCGCAAAAGGGCGTCTCGGTTCTTACCGGGCACGTCGTTACGGATGTCGTGGGTCGCCGACACGTGCGCGGCGTGCGGGTTGCCGGCTGGTCGGGCGATCCGTCTCACGTCGTCGAGAGTACGATACACGTCGATTGTGACCTGCTTGCCATGTCGGGCGGCTGGAGTCCGGCCGTGCACCTGCATTCGCAGGCAGGCGGCAGGAACGACTGGGACACGTCGCGGCATTGTTTCGTGCCGGGCGCAACGATGCAGGCAAATGTCTCGGTCGGCGCGTGCAACGGCCGCTGGGCGCTGCGGGATTGTCTGCGCGAAGGTTTCGATGCGGGCGGCAGAGCGGCATCGCTGTGCGGTTTCCACTCCCCGGAGATCGACCAGCCCCGGACGAGGGACGGTCACGACAATCCGCTGCAGCCGCTCTGGCGCGTGCCCGCGGATGAAGAGCCGGAGCGCTGTCCCAAGCAGTTCCTCGACTTTCAGAATGACACCTGCGTTGCGGACATACGCCTGGCCGCCCGTGAGGGCTACCGGAACGTCGAGCACGTCAAGCGCTATACAGCGCTCGGCTTCGGAACCGATCAGGGCAAGCTGGGCAACATCAACGGCATGGCGGTACTTGCCGAGTGTCTCGGCAGGTCGATCCCGGAAACCGGCACGACTACGTTCAGGCCGGCTTATACACCGGTCGCGTTCGGCGTCGTTGCCGGCGAACATGTCGGTGAGCTTTACGATCCCGTGCGCAAGACAGCGATCCACGAATGGCACGTTGCTGCCGGTGCCCCGATGGAGAACGTGGGGCAGTGGCACCGGCCATGGTATTTCCCGCGCGAGGGCGAGGACATTCACGCGGCCGTCGCGCGCGAATGCCGCGCAGCGCGCCAGTCGCTGGGCATCATGGACGCATCCACGCTCGGCAAGATCGACGCCAGCGGGCCCGACGTGGTCGAGTTTCTGGAGCGGATCTACACGCACAATGTCGGCAAGATGAAGATTGGTCGCTGTGCCTACGGAATCATGCTCGGCGAGGACGGCATGGTCATGGACGACGGGGTGATGGCGCGGCTGGGCGAGCAACGCTTCTACCTGACGACGACGACAGGCGGAGCGGCAAACGTACTGGCGTGGCTCGAGTCATGGCTGCAGACCGAGTGGCCTGAACTCGAGGTGTTTCTCACGTCGCTGACCGACCATTTCTCGACGATCGCTGTTGTCGGCCCGAACAGCCGCAAGCTGCTGGAGAAGATCGGCTGCAGTATCGATCTCTCCAGGGACGGCTTTCCATTCATGGCGGTAAGAGACGCCGAACTCGGCGGTTACCCGGTGCAGCTTTTTCGCGTGAGTTTCTCGGGCGAGCTCGCGTTCGAGATCAACGTCGATAGCAATTATGCCCTCGCGATGTGGCAGACCGCGATGGATGCTGGCGAAGAATTCGGCATAACGCCGTATGGCACCGAGACCATGCACGTGCTGCGCGCAGAGAAGGGCTTCGTCATCATCGGCCAGGATACCGACGGCTCGGTGACGCCGGTCGATCTCGGCATGAACTGGCTGCTGTCGCAGGAAAAGGACTATCTCGGCAGGCGTTCACTGGCCCGGCCCGACTGTCAACGCAGCGACCGCAAGCAACTCGTCGGCTTACTGTCATCGGACAACAGCACCGTGCTTCCGGAAGGCACGCAACTCGTGGAGGCGGTCGACGCGTCGCCGCCCGTTCCGATGTGTGGTCACGTGACGTCGAGCTACATGAGCGCCTGCCTGGAGCAGCCGATCGCGCTGGCGCTCGTCGAGGGCGGGCGAGGGCGCAAGGGCGAGACGATCTTCGCGGCCTTGCCCGGCCGGGAAGCCTTGCCGGTGACCATCGCCTCGCCGGTATTCTATGACGCGAAGGGGGAGCGGCAGCATGTCTGAGTCTCTCCTGCGACGCCACGGTCTCGAGGTGCTCCTGACGGAACCTCGTGAGGCCCCTGCGTCGGATTCCGGCGTCGTGTCGCTCACGGTCCGGGGCGACCTCGGACATATCAACCTTCGGGGCTGCGCATCGGACGCGGGTTTCGTCCAGGCGGCAAAGCAGGCACTGGGTCAGGCATTGCCGGTGGAGGCGAACACGTTTTCCGCCGGCGAGCACCATGTCTGCTGGCTCGGTCCCGACGAGTGGCTCGTCATCACGCCGGTTTCCGGCGCGGCGGACCTGTCGGAGCGCCTGACGCGTGCACTGGCAAACACCCACGCGGCAATTAACGACGTCAGCGGTGGCCAGGTCGCGCTCATGCTCCGCGGGCCGCAGTGCCGCGAGCTGCTGGCGAGGGGCTGCACGCTCGATTTGCATACGCGCGAGTTCGTGGTGGGCAACTGCGCGCAAAGCGGGCTTGCGAAGGCCAATGTCCTGCTGGCGCTGGTCGACGATTCACCAACGTTCATGATCGTCGTACGGCGCAGCTTTGCGGATTACCTCTGCCGATGGCTGGCACATGCGGGGCGGGACCAGCGGATCGTGTTTACGGCCGCCTGAGGTGGGCTGCCCGCCGCTGCTGCGGCATTGAGTTCCGCCAGACCTCAATTCATACTTCGGTCGATGAATGAGGGTTCGAGCCCGAAGAAGGTCATCGCGCCGTCACAGCTGCCGACACGCTTCGGTTTCCTCCTGATCGAGGACTTCACGCTGATCTCGATGTCGTCCGCGATCGAGACGCTGCGCATGGCCAACCGTCTCATGGGACGACAGTTCTACACCTGGAAAACCATATCGGAGACGGGCGAGGCGGTTTGTGCGAGCGATGGCATCTGTATCAACGCCAACTGCGGCATAGACGATCCCGACGCGTTGCAGGATGTCGGCGCAATCATCGTCTGTGGCGGAAGACGAGTCGAGACGCAAGTGACGGACCCGCTGCTCCGGTGGCTGAAGAAGGCTGCGAATGCGGGTGCGCAGCTCGGCTCGACGTGCACGGGCAGCTACGTGCTTGCGAAGGCGGGATTGCTAGACGGCTATCGTTGCAGCATTCACTGGGAGAACATTGCATCTTTGACAGACATGTTTCCGAAGGTCCAGGTCCGGCGCAGCATTTATACGATCGACCGGGACCGGCTGACCAGTTCGGGCGGCACGACACCGATCGACATGATGCTGTACCTCGTCCGCAGGCAATGCGGTCCCGAGATCACGGCAGGTGTCGCCGAACAATTTGTTTACGAGCGTGTGCGCAACCCGGATGACTTGCAGCGGGTACCGCTGCGTCACTTCGTGGGCAAGCAGTCGATGAAACTGGTTACGACCGTCGAGCTTATGGAGGCGAACATCAGGGAACCGATCAGCCAGGTGGAGCTGGCCAACTACGTCGACCTCTCGCGCCGACAACTGCAGCGGCTTTTCCAGAAATACCTGCTGTGCACACCGTCGCGATACTACCTGCAACTGCGATTACAGCGGGCACGCGAGCTCTTGTTACAGACTGACCTCGGTCTGGTGGAGATCGCGGCGCAGACCGGGTTCGTATCGAGTTCACATTTCAGCAAGAGCTACAAGGAACTGTATGGTTACGCACCGAGCAGCGAGCGCCGCGGCGGCGCGCGGCCATCTGCTGTCTGAGCGCCATGACGCGTTTCGCCGCGGAGGTCTGCGGAACGTGAACGATGTGCAAGGCTCACTCGGAAATCTCAGCGGGTTCGCACGGCAATTCGCGCGCTTTCTTCTAGGATCCTTCCACCGCATCGAAGATCCTCGGCAACGCTGTTGCCTCCGGAGCTTCTCCTCTTTTGTTACCATACGGCACACGGATTAATCGTGTCGAGGACGACAAGGTGGTCGCACATGTTTCTGACGCAAGAAAAAGAACACTCCGGATCGGCCGACACACTCGGCGGACGAATCGTCTACGCGCGTGAAGCGCAGGACCTGACGACAGCCCAGCTCGCCCGGCGCATGGGCATCAAGACCCATACCCTTCAGGACTGGGAGACAGATCGCGCAGAGCCGCGCTCGAATCGCCTGCTGACGCTGGCCGGTATGCTCAACGTGAGTCCAACGTGGTTGCTGACCGGAGCCGGCGGCAGTCCCGTCGATTCGCTTACTGAAACGGAGATGATGCACATCCGCGACTCCGTCGTTCGGATGCGAGAACAGATGCTTACGCTGGTGGACGAACTCGAAAACCTGCGGAAACGGCTGGAGTCCTACGAGAGCTACCAGTCCTGACCGCTTACGCCAGCCTGGCGCCATTCGGGACCGCGCTGTCCACGGTGGCAAGCACCACATTGCCGTCGTCGCGATGGAATCCGGTCACGAGGCATTCCGACATGAACGGGCCGATCTGTTTCGGCGGGAAATTGACGACCGCGATGACCTGCTTGCCGACGAGTTCTTCGGCGTAATAAAGATCGGTGATCTGCGCGCTCGATTTCCTGCGGCCGAGTTCGGGGCCGAAATCGATAACTAGCTTGTAGGCCGGGACGTGCGCCTCGGGGAAAACCGCGGCGCTGACTATCGTTCCCGCGCGCAGCTCGACGCGCTCGAAGTCGCGCCACTCGATTCTCTCCATCTACTCATTCTCCTTGCCGAGGTGCTGCATTTCTTCCTCGTAGATCTGCGATGCCGTGTGCGCGCTTGCGAGCGCGTCGCCGAAGGACATGTGCGCCTCGTCGGGAGCGCTGTCACGCCGCTGCATGCGGTAGCCGACGAATGCGACCAGGCACAGGTGCACGATGCCGGTGAATGCATACAGTCCCGCGGCGTTCGTCCAGGTCATGATCGCAGAGGCGACGAACGGCCCTGCGATCGCACCGACGCCGTACATCAGCAAGAGCCCGCTGGATATCATGACGTATTCGTTGGCTTGCGCGTAATCGTTGGCATGGGCCACCGCGATCGCGTACAGGGGAAACGCCACCGCGCCCCACATCAGGCCCGCGATACAGGCCGTGACGAAGTCGAGGCTGTCGACCCAGGTCACGATCCCGACGGACACACCGACGCCGATTACGGCGGCAGCGATGATGATCTTGCGGCGTCCGATCCGGTCGGACAGGTAGCCCAGCGGCCACTGCAGCAGTGCGCCGCCGACCACGCTTGCCGTCATGAACCAGGCCGGTAGCGACGGGTCGCCACCCAGCGTGACCGCGAACACCGGCGCCAGCGACCAGAACGCGCCGTTGGCCAGTCCGGTCGCGAGGCACCCGATGGTCGCTGCCGGCGATATCCGGAACAGGCGACGCAGATCGAGGTCGACGGACTGCGGAATTTCGGGCGAAGGCGACGTCGACAAGGCGACGGGCAATGCGCCCAGCGACACCAGCACGGACGCAATCGCGAACAGCTGCAGGCCGAATGGATCGTACAGCAGGGTCATCATTTGGCCGGCGGCCAGCACGGTCAGGGAGATCATCGCGTAAAGCGAGAAGATGGCGCCGCGGTTCTCGTTGGTCGAGGCCTCGTTCAGCCAGCTTTCGATGACGACGTAGAGCACCGCGAAGCAGAACCCCGAGACCATCCGCAAGAAGGCCCACCCGACAGGGCTCAGGAACAGGCCATGCACCAGCGGCGCGGCAGAGCCGAGCGCGGTCATTGCGAGAAATACGCGCACATGGCCGACCCGCCGGACCAGTTCGCCGCCGCGCAGGCAGCCGAGCGTAAAGCCGAAGAAATAAGCGGCGCCCATGACGCCGATCGATACCGTCGAGAATTGCTCGAGCGCCGCACGCACGGGCAGCAGCGTGCCCTGCAGCCCCTGACCGGTCAGCAAGATGGAGACGCCGATGAGGAGGGCGGCGACGGGCGCGAGCGCGTGAGTCATGGGGGCGCATTCTGTTACGTCGAACGCCGTTTTGGAAGTGCGAACCCGGACAGATGACGGGAAATAACCGAATTCGGGCGCAACGGGACACGCGCGTGCAGGCCGCGATCCGGAACATCGACAGCCGCCGATACGCCCCATCGGCCAGGACGGAGACCGATTATGACGAGCAACCAGGCGTCGGTGCCGCGGCGACGGCACCCGGGCTGGCTCCGGGTGTGGGCAGCATTGGTTGTCTAATGCACTTTCGAAGTGATGCGTCTGTCATGCACACGCCGAGCGCGAAGATCGGGGTCTACGACGAGACAGGCCTCGGCCCCGAACACGAGTCAGCCCTCGCGGCTGCGCATGATCGGTCGCGCCACGCCAACCGTGAGCTTCTCGCCGAGCACCTCGCGGCGGAAGCGGAACAGCTCTGCCGGCCGCCCCCGGCCCACGGTGGATGTACGTCCGACGGGTTCGACAAGATCCGCCGACGTAACCAGCCGCCGGAAATTCTGCTTGTGCAGTTTCGCGCCGGACAGGGCTTCGACAACCCGCTGCAGCTGCAGCAGCGTGAATTCGCCGGGCATCAGGTCGAAAACGACGGGGCGGTATGCCAGCTTGCCGCGCAGCCGCCCGAGCGCGGTCGCCAGTATACGACGATGGTCCGAGGCGAGTGGAATGCCCATGTCGGCGTAAGCCGAAACGTCTGCGTGGCAGGCCTCGTGCCGCGCTGCAGAGGCATCCCGGGCGGCTTCGTAGACCAACCCTGCTTCGTAAAGCAGTTCGTAACGCTCGTGCGCAAGAACCGAATCCATGTCCGATGCTTCCGCGCCGCCGAAGGTCACGTTGACGCGTTCCTGCCGCTCCCTGCGTTTCGGTTCTTTTTTCGTTTTGTTCACCCAGGCCTGCAGTGAAGGCTGGATATGTTTGTCGAGCACCGCCGGCCGGCCGAGGCGCCAGTCCTCCCAGGGCATGAAGCTGTACCAGTCGTGCCATTCGGCGTCGTAGGACTCGACCGCATCCTCGTGCGTCAGTGCGATGTAGGCGACCGAAACCACGCGCGGGCCGCCCTCGAGCTCCACGGGATCGCGGAAACGGTTGCCGAACGTATACAGCTGCTCGACGTAATAGAGATCCAGGCCGGTCTGCGCCTCGATCCAGCGCCGCAGGCTGCTTTCCAGGCTGGGATGGCTGGCGGGCTCGAACGGGCCGTTCGGCAGGGCGAGCGGCGTGTGGCCGGGTGTCGAGGCTTGGCCCTGATCGACGATTACGAGGCGCGGCGTCTCGTCGGTGACGGCGACGATAACGGCGATCAGGTTGATGACAGTTTCCGTAACGTTCTGTTTCACTTATGTTTTTTTGTCCCGCCGCCCGCAGGGATGGTCGCGGGCTTGACACACTATATGCTCTGAGTGAGTATAACCCAATATGCTCAATTAGAGCATAAATAAATTGCTCGCATGCACAGAGGACAGGACCGCGAAACGCGGGTGAATCATGGTTGCCAATCCTGACTATACGCCGGACGTCGCTGCCGCGACCGACTCGCTCTACGCGCACGTGAAAGACGTTATTCCCGCGCTCGAGTGGCCGGTCCACGCGCCGTATGTCGCCGCGATCAACGCGCTCAAGAAGGAGCGCAACGCCGTCGTGCTGGCCCACAACTACATGACGCCGGAGATCTTCCATTGCGTCGCCGACATCACCGGCGACTCGCTTGCGCTGGCGCGCCGCGCTGCCGAAACCGACGCCGAGGTCATCGTCCTCGCCGGCGTGCACTTCATGGCAGAGACCGCGAAACTGCTCAACCCCGGGAAGACGGTGCTGATGCCGGACATGCGCGCGGGCTGCTCGCTTGCCGAGTCGATAACCGCGGCAGATATCCGCAAGCTGCGCGAGAGGCACCCGGGAGTACCGGTTGTCACTTACGTGAACACGTCCGCCGAGGTCAAGGCCGCGTCGGACATTTGCTGCACCTCGGGCAATGCGGTCGAAATCGTCGAATCGCTCGGCAGGGAAGAAGTCATCTTCCTGCCCGACGAGTACCTCGCGAATTACGTCGCCCAGCAGACCGATGTCCGGATCATCACCTGGAAAGGACATTGCGAGGTGCACGAGCGGTTCACCGCGCAGGAGCTGCTGGACTACCGGGCGAGCTACGAGGACCTGACGATCATCGCACACCCGGAGTGCCCGCCGGATGTGCTCGAAGTGGCGGATTTCGTCGGCTCGACGGCACAGATGAGCCGCTTCGTCGAGACCCGGCGGCCGAGGCGGGTGTTGATGGTCACGGAGTGCTCGATGAGCGATAACGTCGCTGCCGATGTCACCGACGTGCAGTTCATACGCCCCTGCAATCTTTGCCCGCACATGAAGCGTATTACGCTGGCGAAGATTTACGAATCGCTCGACAAACTGCAGCCGCGCGTCGAGATTGATCCCCGCGTTGCGGAAAAAGCGCGCCGCGCCGTGGAACGCATGCTCGAGCATGGTTAGGAGTACATCGATGCCGGAACAACGGTCCCTCAGAGTTGCAGCTGATGACATCGTGGTTGTCGGCACAGGCATGGCGGGGCTGATCACCGCATTGTCGCTGGCACCGCGGCCGGTGACGCTGATCACGAAGACATCAACGCTCGAGAGCGGATCGAGCCTGTGGGCAAAGGGCGGCATTGCCGCAGCCGTGGGGCCGGGCGATTCACCGGAGGCTCATGCGCAAGACACCCTGACCGCGGGTGCGGGGCTGAGCGACCGGCGCCGGGCGCTCGCGCTGACGCGAGAAGGTGCCGATAGCCTGCGGCTTTTGATTCACGAAGGCGTGCCGTTCGACAGGGCGCTCGACGGCACGCTCGAACTGGCCCGGGAGGCCGCGCATGGTCGGCCCCGCATCGTGCACGCGGGCGGCGACGCGACCGGCCGGGTGATCATGAGCGCGCTGATCGAACGGGCCCGCAGAACCCCGTCCATCAACATTCTCCGGAGTGCTTTCGCGCACGAGCTCGTCGTTCAGGACGGCGCGGTTCGCGGCTTGTTGGTCTTCGAGCAAGGCAAAGGCTGGAGCCAGCGACACGCGTCGCACGTGGTGCTGGCGACGGGCGGCATCGGCATGGCCTGGTGGCACACCACCAACCCGGCAGAATCCACGGGTGATGGCCTGGCCATCGCGGCGCGGGCCGGTGCCAAACTGACCGATCTCGAGTTCATGCAGTTCCATCCGACGGCGCTCGCTGTGAACACGGAAGTCGGAAATGCGAACTTGCCGCTGCTGACGGAGGCGCTGCGCGGGGCAGGAGCCCTGCTCGTCGACCAGGCGGGCAAACGGTTCATGACCTCGGTTCATCCGGCGGCCGAACTGGCCCCGCGCGACGTCGTGGCGCGCGCCATCGAACAGAAGATAACAGCGGGTGGGAGCGTGTATCTCGACATGCGGCCCGTCGTTGCGAACGGGCTTGCCGGCGAGTTTCCCGAAGCCGTGCACGCCTGCCGCGAGGCGGGGCTCGATCCCGCAAATGACCTGTTGCCGATCGTACCGGCGGCCCACTACCACATGGGCGGCATCCACGTTGACGATGATGGCCACACGTCGCTCGAAGGGTTGTGGGCTTGCGGAGAAGTCGCAAACACCGGCGTCCATGGTGCCAACCGGCTCGCCAGTAACTCGTTGCTCGAAGCCGTGGTGTACGCGAGAAGGGTGGCGGCCGGCATTCGGCGCGCGCCGGCATTGCGCGATGAGCAGCCGCTGGCGATACAGGAAATGCCCGAGGCGCCGTTTCCCGGCACAGAGAAATCACTCGACCTGATCATCGCGGCGACACGCAGCACGGTGTCGCGGCACGTCGGTATCGTGCGTTCCGGGGTGGGCCTGCAGCGTGCGCTGCAACAGTTTCGCGTACTCGATGCGCGGCTCCGGAAGATGGCTGTGTGCCCGGTGAGCGACGCGGCGTCATCATTCGACAATGTCTTGCGGTGGAGCGAGGCACGCAACCTGTTACTCGTGGCACGGCTCGTTGCCCTGGCGGCTCTCGACCGCGAAGAGAGTCGTGGCGCGCATTACCGCGAGGACTTCCCGAATCCGCTGCCCGAGTGGCGGCGCCGCCAGTCGCTGACCGTCGACCGCCTGGCCTAGGCGGTTCGCGCTCGCCGTCTCGGAATCTGCGGACTGACAGAGCGCTCCCGATCGCCGAAACTCGTATTATCTCGCTACATTCCGGCGGAGTTTTTCCATGGCAGTGGGGCTATTCAATCGTGCGATCGCTTCGGCAATGCCGCTGGTGCCGCGGCCGCTGGTCTGGCGCTTCTCGCGCCGTTACATCGCCGGCGTCGGCCTGCACGACGCCTTCCGCACGGTGGGCGAGTTGAACGCGTCGGGCTGCAAGGCAACCATCGACGTGCTCGGTGAAGACGTAACCGATCCCGGCGAGGTGCAATCCGCGGTCGATCTGTACCTGGATGCCATCCACGGCATACACGAAAAATCCCTGCAATGCGGTATCTCGGTGAAGCTGTCCGAGCTGGGACTGCGTATTGATGTTGGGCGGTGCCGGGAAGCGACCCGTGCGCTGGCGGCAAGCGCCGCGGAGCATGGTCAGTTCGTTCGAATCGATATGGAAGACTCTGGCGTGACGTCCGTGACGCTGGACGTCTATCGAGCAATGCGGCGCGACTTCGACAACATCGGCATCGTCATCCAGTCCTGCCTGCGTCGCAGTGCGCAGGACATCGCCCGGCTGATGGATGAGGGCGCAACGGATGTGCGCCTCTGCAAGGGCATCTACATCGAGCCCGAGGAAGTCGCGTTTGTCGATGCTGACGAAATCCGCAGCTCATTCAATAGCTTGCTGGAACAGCTCTTCGACGGTGGTGCGCAGCGGGTTGCCATCGCCACGCACGACCCGCTGCTCGTCGAGCATGCGGAAGCGCTTATCGACAAGATGGCGGTGCCCAGGGATCGCTACGAGTTCCAGATGTTGCTGGGCGTTGCCGGCACGCTGCGTCGCGAACTCGTCGCACGTGGCCACCCGATGCGCGTGTACGTGCCGTTCGGCGACCGCTGGTACGCCTACTCGATGCGGCGACTGCGGGAAAACCCCAATATTGCCGGGCACGTGGTCAGCAATTTGCTCAGCCGCAGTTGAGACCCTGGCAAGACCGAGCGTGTAGCTCAAAAGCGCTTCTCGAAGCGCGATCTGCGTGGGTCCGATCGCGGGACCCGGCCCGCTCCTGCATTCCAGGAACGACCACGCCAACGAAAGACGGCGAACCCGCATTTGTGAGGGCGGTCGTTTTTCTTTTTAGCGGTCGGCGTAACTGGATCGGGTGTGCTGCGCACGCCTGTCGTGCGACTTTGTCGCGCTCGGATGAACCCGTGGGCTGGTTCCATCTGTCCGACCTGCGATCGAAAAAAAATCGCCTCCCCCTGACGGGTGAGGGAGGCGATTTTTGTTCCGGGATTGGTCGGGGTAACTGGATTTGAACCAGCGACTTCTACCTCCCGAAGATAGCGCTCTACCAGGCTGAGCTATACCCCGATGCGGGTCTCAGGAGCGGCGCCGTACCGCGAATTCGGCAATGGCAATGAGGGCCTGCTTGTAGTCCGAGTCGGGAATTACGGACAAGGCGCCGATCGCCACGTCGGCGGCTTCCTGAGCGCGCGCCGCAGTGTACTGGAGCGCCCCCGTGGATTCAATGATTGACCGGACACTTTCGAGATCGTCAAGACCCCCCTCCGTGATCGCGTTCCGGATCAGCTCACGCTGTGCCGAATCGCCTCGCTGCATTGCGTAAATCAGCGGCAGGGTGGCTTTGCCCTCCGCCAGGTCGTCGCCCAGGTTCTTGCCGAGTTCATCGGGTGATGCGTCGAAATCGAGCGCATCGTCCACGAGCTGGAAGGCCACGCCCAGGTTACGGCCGTATTCGATCATCGCCGCTTCCTCGGACTCCTGCCGATCGGCGAGCACCGCGGCGATCTGTGCGCCGGCCTCGAACAGCCGGGCCGTCTTGCGATAAATGACCTGGCGGTAGGAATCCTCCGTGGTGTCCGGATCGTGCACGTTCATGAGCTGCAGCACCTCGCCTGCGGCGATCGTATTGGTCGCATCCGCGAGGATCTGCATTACGCGCATGCTGCCGATGTCGACCATCATCTGGAACGAGCGCGAGTACAGGAAGTCGCCGACCAGCACGCTCGCCTGGTTGCCGAAGACGGTGTTGGCCGAGTCCCTGCCGCGTCGCCGCGAGGAAGAGTCCACCACGTCGTCGTGCAGGAGTGTCGCCGTGTGGATGAACTCGATGATGGCCGCTGCCCGGACGTGTTGTTCGCCCTTGTAGCTGAAAGCACGCGCCGCCAGCAGCACGATGAGTGGCCGCAGCCGCTTGCCGCCGCTCGCGAGGATGTACCGGGACACCTGCGATACGAGTGCAACATCGCTTTCGAGACTGGCGGAGATCAGGCGATCGACCGCCTGCATGTCATCCCGGGCGA
This sequence comes from Woeseiaceae bacterium, assembly GCA_041601995.1. Lineage (GTDB taxonomy): Bacteria > Pseudomonadota > Gammaproteobacteria > Steroidobacterales > Woeseiaceae > UBA1847. Next base: position 21,798 of record JBFIHC010000010.1, read on the forward strand.
GGTTGCTGACGGCGTCGAAGCTGACGGTTTCGAGTGGTTGTTGTGCCGCGTGCATAGGATTCGGATAATGCCTGAAAGAATCGTTCTAAGCGACCCGGGAAATCCCATATACGGCGCCGCTTTCGGCCCCGCAAGCCTTTGAAAAGAAGCCGGAAATGGCGGCCGCCCGGCGTTGACCCCGGGCGGTGGAATCTATAGAATTCCCGCTCTTTTGCGATGCCCGCCGCACGAGAGATCCGGTTGGAACTCGAGGCGCCCGCAAAAAGTACTTTATTCTCAGTAAGTTGCGTGATTCGAGCGGCTTACGCAACGGAGCAAACACGATGTATGCGGTTTTTCGCACCGGCGGCAAACAGTACCGCGCGGCAAAGGGTGACGTCCTGCGTCTCGAAAAAATCGAGGCTGACGAGGGCGCGACGGTTACGTTCGACGAGGTCCTGCTGATCGGCGAGGGTGCGGACGTGAAAGTCGGCGATCCGCTGCTTGCCGGCGGTACCGTCAGCGGCAAGGTTCTGAGTCAGGGCAAGACCAAAAAGGTCAACGTCATCAAGTTCAAGCGGCGCCAGAATTATCTCCGCATGGCATCGCATCGGCAGTTCTACACCGAGGTGGAGATCACCGGTATCAGCGGATCCGGCGCGAAGAAGGCTGCGCCGAAGGAAGCGGCTGCGGTGGACAAGGCGGCGGAGACCGAGGCAACCGAAAAGCCGGCGGCGAAGAAGAAGGTCGCCAAGAAGCCGGCCGCGAAAAAGGCTGCACCGAAGAAGACCAGCAAGAAGAAAACCGCTGCCAAGAAGACCGCGGCGAAAAAGAAGGCGGCAAAGAAGACTTCTTAACAGGACAGGTACAGATCAATGGCACACAAAAAGGCAGGCGGCAGCAGTAAGAACGGCCGCGATTCAGAAAGTAAACGACTGGGCGTTAAGATTTTCGGCGGCCAGCAGGTTACCGCGGGCAACATCATCGTGCGTCAGCGCGGCACCCGGTTTCATCCCGGCGTTAACGTCGGCATCGGCCGCGATCATACGCTGTTTGCCAAGAAGGACGGCCAGGTCAGGTTCGAGAAGAAGGGCCCCAAGAACCGGCAGTTCGTGAGCGTCGAATAAGCGCTGCCGACACGCGCAGCGCGTGATCGACAATTTCCAGGAAAACCCCGCGGTCGCGGGGTTTTTCGTTTTCGGAGCTACAATCCCGCCATGAAGTTCGTCGACGAAGCGACCATTCGCGTGCAGGCCGGCAACGGCGGGCACGGCTGCCTGAGCTTCCGGCGCGAGAAATACGTCGAGAGAGGCGGCCCCGACGGCGGTGACGGCGGCCATGGCGGCAGCGTTTACCTGGTCGCGGACGCGGCCATGAATACGCTGGCCGATTTCCGGGTTGCGCGGAAATTCAGGGCCGAGAGCGGGCAGGGCGGGGGCGGCAGGAACATGACCGGGCGCTCGGGCAACGATCTCGATGTGCGCGTACCCTGCGGCACGGTGGTGCACGACGTCGACACCGGTGAACTGATCTGCGATCTCACCGAGGACGGCCAGCGGCAGATGGTGGCCGCCGGCGGCCGCGGCGGCCTCGGGAATACGCGCTTCAAGAGCAGCACGAACCGGGCGCCGCGCAAGACCACCCATGGCACACCCGGCGAAGGCCGGCACCTGAAACTCGAACTCAAGGTGCTGGCCGACGTGGGCTTGCTCGGTATGCCGAATGCCGGCAAGTCGACCCTGATCAGTGCGATGTCGGAAGCCAGGCCGCGCATCGCGGATTATCCGTTTACGACGTTGCACCCGAACCTCGGCGTGGTCCGCGTCGGCATGCTGCAAAATTTCGTGATGGCGGACATCCCGGGACTGATAGAGGGTGCGGCCGAAGGAGCGGGGCTCGGCATCCGCTTCCTCAAGCATCTGCAGCGCACCGGGCTGCTGCTGCACGTCGTCGACATCGCACCGGTGGATGCCAGGGAAGACCCCGTCCACGCGGTACGGGCCCTGCAGCGGGAGCTCGAGAAATTCTCCGAGGAGCTCGCCGGAAAGCCGCGCTGGCTGGTGATCAACAAGATCGACCTCCTCGATGGCGAGACGCTGGCACTGATGAAGCAGGACTTGATCGATAAGCTCGACTGGGAAGGCCCTGTTTTCGAAGTCAGTGCCGCAACCGGCGAAGGCACCGGGCAGCTGGCGCAGGCCATCATGCGCGAGCTGGAGTCGCGCCGTGAACAGGACGAGACGGAGGCCTGATCCGCCGCCCGGGCGCTACCCGCTGCGCCCGTCCCTCCATCGGTTCCGTAACCGGACATAAGGGCCGACAAGCGTCACAGTTCCGTCATCGGGGTCCCATCGCGATTACCCAAATCGGACGTGGTTCTCAGCCTGAAACCCGCGTCGTTGTTAGCATTTGTTCAGGAAAGTGGATATCCGGGCGTAACCCGGAGCCACGCTCCGGGAATAGCCGAAGCCGGGATTATGTTATGCGAAGGAACAGCGGATTTACGCTCATAGAACTGATGATCGCGATCTCGCTCGTTGCCATATTGCTGGCGACGGCAGTTCCCGCGCTCCAGGACTTCACCAACGATGCCAGGCAGACCGGTGCGATTAACGACTTCGTAGCGGCCATACACCTGGCGCGCAATACCGCGATTACGACCAACTCCCGCGTCACTATGTGCGCCAGCGCCTCGGGCACGAATTGCGAGTTGACGGCCTGGGACAGCGGCTGGATCGTCTTTGGCGATCTCAACGCCAACGGCAGTCGCGATGTCGGTGAGACGATCGTGTCGGCGTCCGCGGCGGTCGAGGGCCTGGACATCCGGTCGGGCGAATTCCCCGCGTTGCTCATGTACCGGCCGAACGGCCGTGCGATGACCAATGCGCTCACGGGTAACTCCGGCGAGTTCGCGGTCTGCGACTTCCGCGGCGCCGAGCATGCCAAGGTCATCCTTGTCGAGCTGTCGGGCCGTCCGAGAATGTCGGAAACGAGGGCGAACGGCGCCCCTCCGAACTGTATCTGAAGCCCCGGGACCACGGAGACTGAACGTGCCGAACGTACACCGCAAATTGGATGGCTTCTCGCTGCTCGAACTGCTGATCGCCCTGATTGTGTTCAGCATCGGCCTGCTGGCGATAGCAGGTCTGCAGACCGTTTCAAAACAGGCGAATTTCGAGGCCGTACAACGCACGACCGCGGCACAGGTGGCCAATGGCCTCCTCGAGGACATGCGCACCAACGGAAACGGCATCGATATCTACGCCGCGGCGCCGGACCTGGGCGGCGGCGTCGCCGGCGCGGAGCCCGTGCCCAACTGCCGCGATGGCAACGAGTGCAATGCGCCGCAGAAAGCCGCGCACGATCTCTGGTTCTGGGAGCAGGTCCTCGACGGCAACCTCGAGACGAACGGCGGGATCGGTGCCGGCGGCCTTGTGCTGCCGACACTCTGTGTAACCGGTCCCGTCGGGGGTGGCGCCGGCGTCTACACGGTGACGATCGTCTGGCGCGGCACGGCTTCGATTACGTCCAACGTCGCGAATCCCTGCGGAGCCGCCAGCGGAAACTACGGTGCGCAAAACGAATTCCGGCGCGTCCTCGCGATTCCAACTTACATCGATCCTAATTTCTGAGCACAGTGTAATGCAGAGATTCGACATGAAAACGCAATCCGGATTCACGCTGGTCGAAATCATGGTGGCGATGCTTCTGTCGCTCTTACTCGGCGTTGCAATCGTGACCGTATTCGTCAACAACAGTCACAGCTTCACCCAGGACGACAACGTGATGCGGATGCAGGACGATGCGCGTTTCGCCTTGCAGCAGATCGCCTTCGACCTCAGTATGGCCGGGCATTACGCGGAACTCCTGTCGCCGGCGGCCGTGACCCCGGATGCCAACCTGACGATAGGGCTGGATTGCGGCCCCGCCGGGGTTTCGAACTGGGCCTATCAGACAACTCAACCCGCGACAGGCGACTCACTGTCGGTGATCGCAATCGACAACGTCACCAGCGCCCAGGTCGTGGCCGGTCATACCTGTTTCCTGGCCGACGAAGTAGCGGCGGGAACGGACGTGGTGTCGATCAAGCGTGTCGCGGGTGCGGAAGCGACCGCGTTCAGGGACGGCGCCGTTTACCTCCGCACCAACGGCACCGTCGGGCTGCTCTATCGACAGCCGCTGACCGGTTCACCAACCGTCGGCATCCCGTTACCGCGCACGGAATGGGAGTACCGCCCGGCAATCTATTACGTCCGGCAATGGGCATACGACCTCGGCGACAACATCCCGACGCTGTGCCGCAAGATCCTTGGCGGACCCGGGCCCAGCATGCTGACGGAGTGTATTGCGACAGGCATCGAAAATCTGCAGATCGAATACGGCATCGATACCAGCAATGACGGCAATCCGAACGTGTACATGTCGACACCCACGCTCGCGGACCTGCAGGGGATCGTGTCGGCGAGGATTCACCTGCTGGCGCGGACCACTGATATTGACGTGCGTCACACGAACCAGAAAACCTTTTCGATCGGCAATGCGCCCGACTACACGCCGAACGACTCTTTCCATCGCCGCGTCTACTCGACGACGGTGGCGATCCAGAACATCCGCAGCATGAACATGATGGGGTTTTGATATGAGCAGGTATTCCATGATGTCGGGAGACAGGCAGCGGGGCGCCATACTGGTGGTCGCTCTGATGTTCCTCATTGCAATCACGCTGTTGACGCTCTCGTCCATGCGGGCCACGAATATCGGCCTGTACATGGCGCAAAACGAGGAGTCGCGGATCGCGGCAGAGCAGGCGGCACAGGCACTCGCGGACGCTATCGTCGCGAATCCGGGCGCGACGCCGGTTTACGGCCTGCAGGGTTACACAGCCTGCACGACCGGCCAGACGGGCTGTGATCGCTACGACCTCCCGGTGGGAGATCCGGTACTGGATGCCGAGATCGCCTCTGGTCACATCAGCGCTCGCGTCGAACGCGTGGGCCCGATTTTCCGGCCGCCGCCGCGCGTCGTCGAGTCGAGCATCGACAAATTCACCAGTGCGGGATTCCGGGTCACGACGACCTACGACCGCACGGACGAGGGTCTGGGACGACAGCAGGTATCCCAGGGCGTGCTCGTCCTCGTAGCCAAATAGCAATCCCCGGATCGGGAGTAAGCAGGTATGGACACCATCATCAGAAAGATCGTACTGACCACGGCGCTTGCGGCGCTCGTTTGTACTGTCGGATCGGCTCACGCTGACGACACGGACGTCTACATTAACCCGGGTTCAGGGCTGCCCGCGGGCAGCGAGCCAATGGTGATGTTCTCGCTCGACTACCGTCCGAACCTGGGATCGACGGCCTGTACCGGCGGCGAGTGCGACACCCTGATCAGTGAGGGCTACATGAGCGCCACCGGTCCGTACACGTTCTTCGACGTATTGCGCGGCGCGCTACGGAAAGTGTTCGAACCGCTCGAGGGCGTGCGCGTCGGCCTGATGCTCAACCATAATGACAACAATAGCTGCGAGGGCTTCGGGCGCAGCAATTGCAGCAACGGCGGCTACATCGCGATGGGCTTCGAACGCCTGGAGAACGGCGATATCAACGGGGCGAAGGCGCGCTTCCACGGCATACTCGATTCGATGCCTACGCCGCAGGGCAACCTGAGCCATTCTTACCAGGGTAAGGAGTTGTTCTTCGAGTTTTTCCGCTATCTCACCGGCCAGGGTGTTTATAACGCGCACAACGGATACACCGACTTCGGCACGAAGAACACGTTCAACCTCGACACCGACTACCCCGCTATCGCCTGGGATTCGCTCATCGAAACGGGGCCGAAGACCAAACCGTCGTATGTCAGCCCGCTCGAGAACGCAGGCGCGTGTTCGAAAGTGTATAGCGTCAACGTGATGTTCCAGGTCTCGAACCAGGAAGACGATTCGGACGCGGCAATCGCTGAACCCGTCGCCAGCGGCGGCTTCGGTTCGCCGCAACGAACCTTCCCCGACGTGATCCAGTACCTGTACGACGCGGACCTTGCCAACGGCAGCTACGGCTCCGTGCCGGACCTCGAGGACAAGCAGAACGTCATTTCGTATTTCATCGTCGACGGCAGCAAGATCAATACGACCACGCTGAGCTACGCGCGTGCCGGCGGCACGGGTGTGCCGCTTGCACTGAGCGAAAACCCCGACGAACTCGTGGCAACGCTGAGCGAGATCTTCAAGCAGATCCTCAGCGTCAGCACGACCTTCGTCGCCGCGTCGGTTCCGGTAAATGTCTTCAACCGGGCCGAGATCACCGACAATGTCTATATCGCCCTGTTCCAGGTTGACGCCCAGGCTCGCCCGTACTGGGTCGGCAATGTCAAGAAACTCAAGATTGCCGGGGCGAATAGCTCATCGGCGGCCGGCACGATCGTCGATGCGTTCGGTGACCCGGCCGTCGCTGCCGACGGCCGAATCCGGTTCGACGCGCTGACCAGCTGGACAGACCCCGGTACGCTGCCGCCGCCTGACGAAGACGCCGGCGAGGTCGTTGCGCGCGACGGGCGTACGGTCGCACGCGGCGGCGCCGGGCAGCGCATACCGGGCGTACTCGGCAATGGACCGCGGGCAGCCAACGGTCTTGGCGGCCGCCGCATCTACTTCGACCTGACCTCATCGACGCTTGCACCTCTGAATGCGGACCTGGCAACCGCCACGGCACTGCAATCGGACCTCGGTGCAGCGGACCCGACCGAGGCGGCAGAACTGATTGCGTACGCGCGCGGTCTGGACGTCGATGACCTCGATGGCGACAGCGATACGGACGAAGCGCGGGAATGGATATTCGGCGATCCGCTGCACTCGCGGCCGCTGCCCATCAACTACGGCGCAATCGGCGGATTCAGCGAACCGAACAACCCGGCGATCTATGTCGCGGTAGCGTCCAACGACGGCATGCTGCGCATGCTCCGCAACACGCGCACGAGCGGACAGGATACCGGCGAGGAAGTGTGGGCGTTCATGCCGCGCAAGTCGATGGCGGCGCAGAAAGTCCTGCGCGCGAACGGGACGGGCATGAAGCACCCGTACACGCTCGACGGTGCGCCGGTCTCATTCATCTGGGACAAGAACTTCGACGGCAATATCGTGGCCAGCGAGGGTGACCGGGTATTCCTTTACGTCGGCATGCGCCGCGGCGGCAAGGCCTATTACGCGTTCGACGTCACGTACCCGGAATCGCCCCGGCTGATGTGGACGATCGAGAAAGGCGGCGACTTCGCCGAACTCGGCTACACGTTCTCGAATCCCCGCGTAGGGCTGGTCAAGACGCCCACCGGTCCGCGGCCCGCGGTCATGTTCGCGGGCGGCTACGATACCAACAAGGACACGCGCGGCAGCGTCGGAACCGACGACAGCGAGGGCAACGCGCTGTTCATCGTAGACGCGGTTACCGGGAGCCTGATCTGGAAGGCGCGTCGCGGCGCGGGCGGCGCGGGCAGCACGGTATTCGAACATCCGCGTCTGACGGACAGTATCCCGTCGACCCTGACGGTTGCGGACATGGATGGTGATGGTTTCACCGACCGCATGGTTGTCGGCGATACCGGCGGCAACATCTGGCGCGCCGATATCGGCGGTGACGATACCTCGAAATGGAAGCTCTCGCTGCTCGCAACGGTGGGCCGTCACTCGTCAGGGAGTTCCGGCATTGCAACGGACCGCCGGTTCTTCCACCGGCCGGACCTGGTGCCGAGCAAGGACGGCTTCGGGCTGTTCGACGGTGTCGTCATCGGTTCCGGCAACCGCGCCAACCCGCTCGACGTTGGAGGCACGACGTCCGACTACCTGTACATGATCAAGGATCGGGCCACGGCCGTCGGCAGCGGCACCGACTCGGCAATTCAGCACGCCGACTTCGGCGATGTCACGAGCAATTGCCTGCAGAACGGCGGCACCTGTACGGTCAACCTGACGAACGGCTGGCGCCTGAACATGGAAGATCCGGGTGAGAAGATACTCGCGACTGCACTCACTGTGACCGGCAAGGTGTTCTTTACCTCGTACCTTCCGCGCGGTGGTAGCTCCGCGACGGCCTGTGCGCCGTCCGAAGGTGCGGGCCGCCTGTACGCCGTGGCGCTGCAGGATGGCACGGCCGTCATGAACTACGATACCAGTGACGATACTTCGGACGATCCGGATGCGCCGAATTCGAAGGCCGACCGCAGCGTCGAACTGATCTCCGCGGGTATACCGGCCGAGGTCGTGTCGATCCCGCCGAACAAGATCCTGCGGCCGGACCTTCAGATCGACGATGTCAACGCGACGACGCGCTGGCGTACCTACTGGTTCCTCGGTGAGGACGGCGATATCCAGAACACGGCGCCCACCGGTACCCCGACGCAGCCTTAGGCTAGCCAGGAGACTTTCGATGCATTTTCAAAAAGCAGGTCAGCAGCAACGCGGCATAACGCTCATCGAGCTGATGATCGTGATCGTCATCCTGGCCGTGGTGGCGAGTTTCGCGTACCCGTCCTACATGAACTATGTCGTGGACACCAAGCGCACGGCGGCGACGTCGATACTCCTGCAGGTGGCCGACCGCCAGCAGCAGTTCTTCATGGACAACAAGCGATTCACGAATGACCTCACGAACCTGGGCTTCACGGCGAATCCGCTGGTGATCGCCGACGACGGCCGGCCGATGGCCAGCGCCGCCAGTGTGGACAGCACCTATTCGGTGGCGCTTTCAAACGTCACGGCGACCACCTATACCGTCACGGCCGCGCCATTGAACGGCCAGGCGTCACGGGATACGAAGTGCGGTTCGCTGACGCTGAACCAGACCCTGGTGAAAGGCAGCAGCGGCGGGGACGGCGACTGCTGGAAATAGCCGGACCGCGCCAAAAAAATGCCGCCTCGATGGCGGCATTTTTTTTGACCGGATCCGAAACTCGCTCAGGCCGAAAGCGCCTTGACGCGCTTGTTCAGGCGGCTCTTGTGCCTGGCGGCCTTGTTCCTGTTGACGATGCCCTTGTTGACCATCGTGTCGATGACCGGCATGGCCTCCTTGTAAGCGGCCTGCGCCGCTTCCTTGTCGCCGGCCTCACAGGCCTTGAGGACGTCCTTGATCTTGGTGCGCATGCGCGAGCGCAAGCCCATGTTGTGCTTGCGGGTCTTTTCCGCCTGCCGGGCGCGCTTCTGTGCTGACTTGATGTTAGCCACTGGTATGTCCGTGTCCTGCTCTCGAAGAGCCGCGTATTATTCGTGCCCGGGGTATGAATGTCAACGCCTGATCGGGGCTCCCCGGCGGCGCCGCGCGTGGCCCCTAAATGCCTGATTCCATGAATTTTCTGGGCTAAACTGGGCGGCCTGATGACGACCGAAAAAGAAGCTCCCGACGCGGCGCCCGCCGGCGCCGGCATTCACCCCAGCCGGGTTTCCGGGCAGCGCCTGATCGCCAAGACCTCGATCGTCAGCGGCATGACGCTGCTGTCACGCGTGCTCGGGCTCGTCCGCGACGTCGTATTTGCGCGCTATTTCGGCGCATCGCTGGTCATGGACGCCTTTCTCGTCGCGAACCGGATCCCGAACATGTTGCGCCGCTTTTTCGCCGAGGGGGCCTTCTCGCAGGGCTTCGTCCCGGTCATGGCTCGGTACCGCGAACGGCACGACCACGAGGAAGCGCGCGAGTTCGTCGACGCCGTTGCGGGCACGTTCGGCCTGATCCTGTTCCTTGTGACGCTCGCGGGCGTCGTAGCGGCCCCCGTGCTGGTGGCAATCGTCGCGCCGGGGTTCATCGGCGAGGACGGCCGATTCGACCTGGCGACGCTGATGTTGCGGTTTACGTTCCCCTACCTGTTCTTCGTGTCGCTCACGGCTTTCGCGGGCGGCATCCTAAACACTTACGGCCGCTTCGGCGTGCCGGCGTTCACGCCGGTCATTCTCAACGTGGTGCTGATCGCGGGCGCCGTCTGGGTATCACCGAAGTTCGAGGAACCCGGCATGGCGCTTGCGTATGCCGTGTTTGTCGCCGGGTTGTGCCAGCTGTTGTTCCAGGTGCCGTTCCTGATGCGCATCCGCGCGTTGCCGCGGCCGAAATGGGGTCTGCAGCACGAGGGCGTAAGACGTGTCACACGGCTGATGTTGCCGGCGATATTCGGTTCTTCGGTAGCGCAGATCAACGTGCTGCTCGGCGGAATCATCGCGTCGATGCTCGGCGTCGGGAAGATCAGCCTGCTGTATTACTCGGATCGGCTGATGGAGTTTCCGCTCGGCCTGTTCGGAATCGCATTGGCGACGGTGACATTGCCGTATCTCGCCCGCCAGGCCGCGAACGGGTCTCACGAGGAATTCTCGGATACGCTGGACTGGTCGATGAAGCTCGTATTCCTCATCGCCGTGCCGGCGGCGATCGGGCTTGTCGTCCTCGCCGGGCCGCTTGTCGGCACGATCTTCTACGGCGGCGTGTTCACTGCCGACGACGTGCGCATGACTGCGCTGGCATTGCAGGCATTCGCCGTGGGGTTGATCGGGTTTTCCTACGTGAAGATCCTGGCGCCGGCCTATTTCGCGCGCGAGGATACGAGGACGCCGGTGCGGATCGGGCTGATAGCGCTGGCCGTCAATTTCCTGTTGAGCATAATTCTCGCCTGGTACCTGACCCGCATTGGCTTCGCGGGCTCGCATGCCGGCCTCGCGCTGGCCATATCCGTTGCTGCATTGCTCAACGCGTTCCTGCTTTACCGTGGGTTGAGAAGGGAGGGTGTGGTGCGTCACGGCAAGGGTTGGGGGCTGCTGCTGATCCGCACGGGCGTCGCGAATCTCGTCATGAGCGGGGCGCTCTTCGCGCTGCAGCGGCCGCTGGGCTGGTGGCTGGACAGCGGAATATTCGAGCGCGTGGCCTGGCTCTCGATAGAGATTCTCGCCGCAGTCGCGGCGTACTTCGCGGTGTTGTTCGTGCTCGGCATGCGCACCGCCGATTTCCGCCTGAGGCAGGCCTGACATGCGGCTCGTGAGGCATCTCGAAGACTTGCCGTACCCGGATCTCGACGCGGGCAGCGTCGTCACGATCGGCGCCTACGACGGCATTCATCTTGGTCACCAGCAGCTGCTCGAGCGTGTTCTCCACGTCGCGGAAGCCAAAGGCCTGACGGCGATCGTGATGAGTTTCGAGCCGACACCGAAGGAGTTCTTCGGTGGCGCCAGCCCGCCGGCGCGGCTGATGCGGTTTCGCGAGAAATTCGAGAGCCTCGAGGCTCACGGCATTGATCTGTTTTATTGCCCGCGGTTTGCTGCGCCGATGCGCGACATCTCGGCCGCCGATTTCATTCGCCGGGTTCTTATTCACGGGTTGAACGCGCGCTATCTCGTGGTCGGCGATGATTTCCATTTTGCGCGGCGTCGCGAAGGTTCGGTCGAGGACCTGAACGCCGTCGCCGGCCTGCTCGAATACGATGTCGAGCAGGTGCCAAGCGTGGTCGTCAATGGCGTGCGGGTGAGCAGCACGGCGATCCGCGATGCACTGGGCCGCGGCGACATGCAGACTGCGGCCAAGCTGCTGGGGCGGCCGTACCGGATGTCAGGCAAGATCGTGAAGGGCGATCGGGTAGGCCGGACGCTCGGCTATCCGACGGCAAACGTGGATCTGCGGCGCCGGCAGAGCGCGGTGATGGGGATTTTTGCGGCGCGCGTGCATGGACTCGAAGGCGGCCCGCATGATGCCGTTGCGAGTGTCGGGTCGCGGCCGACCTTTGCGGGCACCAAGCCCATCCTGGAAGTGCATATTTTCGATTTCGACGAGGATATCTACGGCGAGTACATCCATGTCGACTTCGTCGCCTGGCTGCGCGCGCAGGTGAAATTCGACCTCGTGGAGGACCTGGTTGCGCAAATGGACGTCGATGCCGACAATGCGAGGTTCGCGCTTGCTGAAGAAACCTGAGGGACGGGAAAGCTTGGAATCGAAACCGGGAATCAGGCGGTTCGTCGTCTGGATGATCTTCGCCGCCATCATTGTGCTCGCCGACCAGGCGACGAAGGCCGCGATTATCCGCTGGGTACCCCTGTACGGGGACGTGCCCATCAACGACTTCATCAACCTGACGCACCAGCAGAATACCGGCGCGGCATTCAGTTTCCTGGCCGGCGCGGGCGGCTGGCAGCGCTGGTTTTTCGTCGTGCTCGCCACGACGGTGAGCGCCGCACTCGTCGTGTGGCTGTGGCGCATCCGCACGGGCAGCCTGCTGGTGCTCGCGGCGGGGCTTACGCTCGTGCTCGGCGGTGCTGTCGGCAATCTCGTCGACCGGATCAGGCTGGGTTACGTGACGGACTTCATCCAGGTGTGGTTCGGCAGCTGGGCGTTTCCATCCTTCAATGTCGCCGATTCGGCAATTACTGTCGGCGCAGCGCTCCTGATTATCGACTCGCTGTTCTTGTCGGGCAAAGAAAAGGCGGCGCCCGAAGAGGCGCCGCCCGAGTAGCCAACTGCAGTATCAGCGGGTGCGTGTCCAGCAGTCCGTATAGGGTCCGGACGTCTTCACGTTGCGCCCATTGATATTGAACGACCCGCACTTGCCGGCTTCCGGGTCGCCCGGAACGTTGAACACTGCCTGCGCGTTGAAGTTGTCCGCATTGCAGGCCGTGACGTCCACGGTGTACGTGCCCGATTCGGTCACGAAGCCGGCCGCGACGGGAAACCCGAGTCGGGTCATGTCGCAGGTGTAGGTGTTGTTCTGCAGGTAGAAGCGCTCCTGGTTGGTCGCGATCTGCAGCAAGGCCGCTCTCGCCTCGTTGCGCTTTGCACGCGCCGCGAACTCGCGGTAGTTCGGGTACGCGATCACCGCCATGAAACCGATGATCACGACCACGATCATCAGTTCGATGAGCGTGATGCCACGCATCGTGTGCATGAGCTTCGCCTGCATTCGCCAACCGGCTATCATCATTCAACTCCGTCCTGGGTCCAGAGCGTGCGCACCGGGAAGTTCTCGAAGCCAGGATCGAAACACTCGACACCGATACAGCCGATCGGCGGCGGCGAACATTCCTCGCCCGTGCAGCCCGGATCGGGGCTCGGGAACAGGAACGACGGCGACGGCGCGATACCGCCCTGTGCCAGTTCTTCAACACGCTCGTTGTCTTCTTGGCCAGGAACGATCGCATCGAGGTCGGCGATGGGATCGCCATTCACGACGGAAACGCGGTACAGGAAGTTGCGTCCTACGCCGGCCGAGCAGACGGCGGCGCCCGCAGTGTCGGCGGAAAAGGCGACGAAGAAGACCTCGTTGTTGAACGTAACCGAGTTCGAGAACACCTTCTGGTCGGCGGGCAGCGTGAACTTCCAGCCGGCGCTGGCAGCGCCGATCGCGGTACCGACCTGGCCGCTGATTTCGACAAGGTTGGATTCGTTGATCGGCGTTAAGGCATCGTACTCGGCCTGTGTCAGCGCGTTGAACACGTTCTTGTCACGAATCGAATAAAAACGATCCGTGTTGGTGTCGTCGAGCGGGTGAGCGCGGTAGCCGCTGCCGAGGCTGATCGCGATGAAGCGCCGGTTCTGGATGTTGTCATTGAAGATCGACACGTCCGGCGCCGCATAGAAGCGCCGGGTATCGGCGTCCGTCGGAGACACCGTGCCCTCGGCTCCGAGCTGCGCGACGACGCCGCCGGTCACGAGTGCATTGGTGCCGGTTCCACTCGGCGCCTTGCCGTTGAAAATATCGAAACGCAGGATCTGCCCACCCATGTCCGACGCGTACATACGATCCGCGAAGCCGTCGCCGGTCAGGTCGATGACGCGAACCTGAGTCGCGATCGAACGGGTGAGGCCGGGGAGCTGCAGGCTGGCACCGGCATCACGCCCGGCGCGCCACAATACCTCGCCGGTCTGAAGATCCAGCATATAGATGCCGGCGCCGTCTACGTCCGGCGTAGACGGGTGCGACATGTTGTCGTGTACCGTGTCGTATCCTGCACCGAATATGACCACGGCCTTGTCGTTATTCAGGCCGGGGTAGTTCATGTCGACCTTCGCCACGGTCGGGCGCGACCAGGTCTGGCCGAAGTCGGGCGTGCTGATGCGCCATTTAACGACCGGGTTGTTCTTGTCGGTGACATCCAGCGCATAGTACGCATTGCCGCCGCGGCGCATGCCGAAGATGATGTAGACGAAGTCGCCATCACCCGGTTCGATAACGCCATCGTCATCGCGGTCGGCCACGACCGGAACGATGTCACCGTCCACGCCGTAGAACTTGAAGGGCGCTTCCGCGTTAAAGTAGTACATCGGCAAGTTTGCAAGGTGCTCCTTCGGTAAGAAGGACCAGAGCTCCTCGCCAGTATCGCCGCGAATGGCGTGCACCGACCCCTGGTTCGTTGCGGTGAATACGACAACGTCGGGACTTGCCTCCGTACCGCCGTATACCACGGCAGCGGGCTGCGAGTGCAGGGGGTCGCCCATTTGCTTGATCGTCGTCGTTGCCGGATCCAGGTCCTCGTCGCGCACGTCCTCGCCACGTACCCAGCGAATAAGTTCCTCGACCGTCGGTTCGCCAGCGGAGCCCGTCAGCCCGAAATCAGCCTGAGTGAACGAGGTGGCGTTCGACGGTGTCAAGGCGTTCGCCGCCACGGTCAGGTCGTTGTTGGCGGTATTGTTAGTGAACATCCTGCGGCTTGCCGGCGCCGGCAGGTTCTCGACCGCACCGCCGATGGTGATGTTGTTGCCGTCCGCACCCGTGGTCCAGAAGCTGGCCGCGGAATCGTAGAACAGGCCGGTGTTGGGGTCGACCGCGGGCACGTCATTGCGATCAACGATCTGGCCGCCCGAAATGCGATACTTCTTCAAGTTGCCCGGCCAGCGCACGCTTTCGCTCGCCTTGAAGGTCGTGAGGTACAGATCGTTCAGGTTCTGCGTGCGATTGAAGGCGTTGACCGCGACCGCGGGCGCCGCGAATGACAGGTTGCGATCCTGGATGTCGTTCACGATCTCCAGCAATGCCTGTGCGAGGCTCGTCACGTCGTCCGCCCTGAAGTAGCTGCCGCCACCGCGCAGCGCCGCCTCCTCGAGAATCGGCAGGTCGATCGCAAATCCGATCGTGTGCGTGGTCACGGTCTGCGTGCCCGGCAGGTCCGGATCGATATCGTCGTTGAACAGATAGGCGGCGATATCGTCCAGGCATGCGCCGTCGCCCGTTCCGGTGCAGCCGCTATAGCCGAGCGTCGTGCCCCAGTTCGGCAGACCGTCCACGAGCGCTGCCGCCCCAACGTCCTGTGTCGGCGCGCCGTCAGTAAGCACGACGTTGAAGTTCTTGGCACACGCGACACTGGTGGGCTGCTCGTAGATCGGCGGATTCGTCGAGACGAGGGCCAGGGGGTCCGTCGTATGCTCGTTGATCAGGTTGCCGTAGTGAGCCGGCAGACCGCGCCAGTAAAGGGCCGATTCAAACACCGTCTCTGATACAGGGGTCCAGCCACCGGACGGAATCGCGTTGATCGTGTTGATGATTTCCGTGCGGTTGGCATCGAGGCTCTTCAAATCCTGCAGTACAGGGCCACCTTCCTGATTGTTGAAGCGCATGATGCCGACATTGATGCCTTCGATCGAGTTCAGAATCGCGGTCGCAGTGTTCTGCACGATGTTGATGCGCGAGTCCATGATCGTGACAGGGTTCTCGAGATAGTTGAGGTAGTTGCCGTCGAACACCGTGATGGACTGGCTGGTCGGCCACGAACCCCAGTTGATGCCGTCTTTCTTCTGGCTCGTAAACGGTGCCTGGTTCTGGCCCCGCCGGGCGTAGACGAGACCACCGGAGCCATCGCCGTGCTGGCCGTTGTCTTTCGAGCACTCGACGAGATCCGTCTCGTTACCGGGTTCGACCTTTTGCCAGTGCACGCTGTCGACCAGCCCGAGGAGAATACTGAAGATGCCCGACGCGCCGTCGCGGTGCTGCGCCATCCGGCCCCGGTAGCTACCGATGCCCTGCAGCCTCCGGGTCGCGTCCTCACAGACGAACGCGCTCTTCAGGAAGCGCTTGGTCGCGCTGCCGCAACTCGGTACGACGTTCTTGAATTCGGTCCAGTACAGGTAATTGGGGTCGCAGGGCGTTGCGCCGCCGGTGTAGGCCAGCGTGTAATCGTAGATTTCCTTCGTTTCCTCCGTATTGCCCATACTGCCGGAGGAGTCGATGATCAGCATCACGTTCGGTACCTGCTGTGCCTGGTCGGGGTTGATCAGCAACAGTTCCGTGTCGTCGGCCAGCGCGGATCCACCGCAGGTAAGCGCCAGCAGCAGGCCGGCGAACGTCCATGTTGTCTTTTGAAATACCGTTTTCATCATTCTGTCCTCATAGTTCCGTGCGAGGGCAATCAGTCGTCAGCCCGGCGGATCGGGTGTACCGAAACGCGCGTTACGCGATCGGACTCGAGATGGTGCAATACCGTAACCGCTGTATTCTCGCGGTCCGCGATGGACACCAGGCTGCGACGAAACTTGTCGAGCGACATGGTCTTGCCGTCGAAAACCCACTGCGCGTCGCTGCTGACTCGCTTGGTCTGGTACGGACAGCTGTCACAGGGCTTGTAGGCCACCGTGCCGCCGTCGTTCCGGGGCAGGCGCAGGTCCGAGAGGCGCACCTCGTACGCCTCTTCGACGGTGCGGAACTGGGCTGCCACGGGCAGCGCGAGTCCAACTAGGGTGGCGGCGATCAATACTTTGAATTTCATGGGAATACTCCGTTCCTGCTACCGCTTAGAGTTGCGGCCCCTGGGGCCCGACAATGTAAAAAGCCTGGGTGTGTACCGCGTTGGAGTCGCGATCACTCGGGGTGCCCGGCGTGCGCTCCGATACGGCCGTCGCCGTGGCGAGAAAATGGTAGGCAACGACGCCGCTGCCGACGCCGAGGCTGAAGGCCCGGTCCGGCACGATCGTGGGGTCGCCGTCGGGCATGATCTGCGCCGTCACCGAGTCGTTTGAATTGATGTACTGCGTCACGCTGACGGTGCCCACGGCATTGAACTGCCCCTGGGCGAGCGCCGCCTCCAGGCCGGTTTCGGCGGCCTGGAACGCGTTCTCGTAGTTCTGATCGTTGCGTGCCATCGCCAGTTCGGTCGTCGCCGTGCTCATGCCGGAGACGGCGAGCACCGTGATGACGACGAGCAGCAGCAGCCCGACGATGAGCGCCGCGCCCGATTGTGTCCTGGTATTTATTTGCCTGGTCATTGTGCGTTCTCTCGAATCAGGTCCTGGTATTGCGCAGGAGGATGGTCTTCGACACCTGCATGCGCCTTACCTCGTCGTTGAACGTGCCGAGATTGACGTTGCCGGGTGTGTAGACACTCGTGTCGTCGACGCCCACCTCGCGACTCAGCCCGCGTACGACAAGCCAGACTCGCGCCGTGAGTACGCGCGCGCCCGGAATGTAGCCCGGCGCTTCGGGGTTGTAGCTCTGGTCGCCCGGATTGACATAGCGGTCGACCGTGTTGTCCTCGTTCACGTCGATGCCGAACTGCACCTGCAGGTTCTCGACACCGGGCGCGATCTCCTGGTCGAAGATCGCCGAATTCGCCCCCTGGATGCCGAGCACCTTGCGCCGCAGCGTCGGTATGCCAGGGATCAGGTCGGAATTTCCGTCCACGTAGTAGCTCGAGACCATCAGGTTGTGGGTCCCCGACGTCGCCGGGTCGAACTGCGGCGGAATGATGCCGTCGTCGAAGATCTCGCCCTGGGTGCGCGTCGTCTGGATCTGCAGGCGGCCGGCCTGCAACGGCACCGGATTGACGGAGGCACGCCGCACGGTCAGCACGTCGGAATTGGGCTGCGCGGCATTCTGGGCCGGGCAGGTCAATCCCATGACGTTGTCGAAGCCGTCCACCGGCGTGCCGAGCTCGATCGACCAGTCCTCACTGCAATCGAGCGGTACCGCGAGCACCTTCGGGTTGGGCTGGCCGATCAGCGAGCGGCCATCGATCGAAAGCGCGCGGCTCGTACGCCCCCAGTTGCTCGCCATGCGCAGGTCGGCCTCGATGGTGTCCAGCGCGAACTGTGCGGTTTCCTGGACGCGCGCGATCGATTCGTTGATGACGAACGCCTGGCGGCTTTGCGAGTAGATCTGGATCGCGCCGATCATCAGGAACGAGCCGATCGCCAGCGCGACCATCAGCTCGACGAGGGTGATACCGTGCTGCCGTCCGCCGATACTTGTGGTGGTGGTGCGCATATCCATCGCTCCTAGAACGGATTGACCGGGATGGTGACGACGTAGCTGGGCGCCACGTCCAGAGCGGTGATTCCGGGCTCTTCCCAGCTCACGGTTATGGTGTATATCGGCGGCGTGACCGCGTTGTCGAACGTAACGGTTACGTCGCCACCCCCCGTCGGCGCGGAGCCGGGCAGTGAGTTACCCGCCTGCTGCTTCCACAGGAAGACGTCGTGCAGCGCCATGCCGGCTGCGTCGCAGTCGACATCGGCGGCCACGCAGCTGTTGTCCGCGCCGTTGGGGTCCATGTACGAGATCCCTGCCCTGGGGTTGGCGCGGATGCGGTCGGCCACGTCGCCCGCGAGCGCCACCGCCTGGTGGCGGAACATCGACGTACGCCCGGCCTGCAGGCTCTGTACGTACAGTCCCGCGATACCGAGCATGCCGACCGACATGACGATCAATGCGATCAGAACCTCGATCAAAGAGAAGCCCTTTTGCAATTTCGAAATCACTGGCATAGCCGTTCGTTCCTGGATTTCCGTGGTCCGGCCGGTCATGGGCAGGTCGCTCCCATTGCCGTCAATGCATTACCGATCATCGCCTTGTCACGCACGATGGTGGCGCGGCCGAGCGGCGTGGAGACGAACAGCCGGGCGGCCGAACCGCCTCCCGGACCGTCGACGTTGCCGCGCTCGTCGCATATCACGACCTGCGACAGGGCCGGATTACCGCCGGTGTCGAGACGCCCGAGGCCGCTCGGTGCGTACATGAAATAGCTCGCGCCATTGGCGATGCGCAGCAGCACGCCGGTATCGGCCGGGGGGTGCGCCCGCAAGACCGCCTCGCCGGCATCGCGCACGAGGTCTGCGTTGTTGTCGATGAACACGACGTAGCCCTGGTCCCAGGTGCCGCCGCAATTCGCGGCGCCCATCGGGTCGGCGCTTGCGCAGATCGTGACGTTGGTCTTGGCATGCGCGGCCTCGCTGCGCGCCATCAGGAATGCGGCGTGCAGGTCGTTGGCCGTGCTCGTCATCCGGCTGTTCAGCGTGAAGTTCCGCATATTCGGAATGCCGAAACCCAGGATGACGGCCACGACCATCAACGTGATCATGAGTTCGTAGAGCGTGAAGCCGGTCTGCTGTCGCTTGTTCATGCAGGCAATATAAAGGCTCGGGAGAGGGCGCTCCGCTGTATCCGACGAGCGGTCTGTCACGTCCGATGAGCGGTCGATTTCGGGGGCGCCGGTTTGACTTAATCCGCACAGGAATACGCCGCTCCGCGGGGGCTCCGGTCGGCCACCCGCGGCCGGCCCGTGTAGCTGACGACGAGCGCCCGCGGCGCCACGCGGCCGGCGCGGTCGCAGACTACCAGCGTGCCGTTGGTGGCCCTCAGGAACGTGGCTCTGAGCGTGAATCCACGCCGGTTTGCCGTGATTTTCGCGTATCGGCCGGCCAGGTGCCGGTCGAGCAGGATTTCGCCGTCATCGAGCTCTGGCGGCTCGTCACGGTCGGTGTTGACGAACACCAGGAAGCCGCCGGACCAGTCCGTGCCCGGACGGCAGGTGGTACCGTCGGCGGTCGGGCACAGGGACACCACCTGCTTGCGCATGATCGAGGCCTTGCGCGCGCGATGGACGGCGTGGAACAGGGCGTCGAGCTCCACGCGCTGGGCGCTGCGCGCCTTCAGCGCGGAGAACGAGGGCAGGCCGAGCGTCAGGACGAGCGCCGCGACGGCGATCGTCATGACGAGCTCGAGGAGTGAATAGCCGCAATCCCTGGCGTGCATCGATGGTCTCCGGTGCAGGGGGCACACCCTGACAGGCGGGGACGGCCCGTGCCGCCCGGGAATTGCGCCAAAACGCCGGGATTCCTGGCCCGGGCCTGCTCGCCGGTGGTTCTAAGCCGGGGTATTTCGTTTATACTCAGTCCAGATTCAAGTCCCCGGGAAACACCGATGTCGCGTTCCGATATCCTCGCATTGTTCGATCAATTCGGCATTCTCTTGACGCCGCAACGCCTCGAAGTTGCTGAAATTCTTCTGGAAAAGCCGCAGCATATGTCGGCAGACCAGATCATCGACCGGCTGCGCGACGCCGGCAGCGGCGTCTCCAAGGCGACCGTCTACAACACACTGAACCTGTTCGGCGAGCGCGGCATCGTTAAAGAGGTGATGGTCGATCCGACGCGCAAGTTCTACGATTCGACGACGCGGCCGCACCACCACTTCTACAACGTCGACACGGGCGAGCTGCGCGATATCCCGGACCAGCAGGTTCGCTTCAGCGAGCTGCCGCCGATGCCCGAGGGCACCCGCAGCGAGAGCATCGAGGTGCTAATCCGCGTCCGCGGCGAGGGCTGACGGGGCGCGCTCGCGGGACTTTCCCAATCCGGCGCGTGTCGCTATACTGCGCGCCCTCTGCAAATGCCGAAGTAGCTCAGTTGGTAGAGCAACGCATTCGTAATGCGTGGGTCGGAAGTTCGAGTCTTCTCTTCGGCACCATCCAGCTGTCCGGAAAGCCCCCGTCGAGGGGCTTTTTCGTGCCCGTTTGCGCGGCCGGCGGCGCCGTCCCGTAACGGCGACAAGACTGACAGCGCTGTCGCAACCTGGCGACGCACGAAAAACGCTTGCCTGTCGGGCTGTTACAGCGCTTAGATAATGTTGCGTAGCAGCAATCTGTCCCCGTTCGGAGACAGACCAACCGGTCAATAACGCTTCGGGGCCATCCCGGACACCGCATAGCTGTGCGGTTTTCAACGTAATCCCAAAGTTGGCACGGCTCTTGCTTTATGTAGCATCGTGAGCCGGATGGTCAATTTGGGCCGCTGCGCAGGGGCGTGACCACCGACTCGTTACTGCCGCGGCAATCTGCCGCGCGGCAGTACCCATGCTCACTGACTGAAACGCGGTCCGCAGCGTACGGACTGCCTGGCCGACTATTGTGGAATGAAAACTCAGGAACCAAGCAAGCAAGGAACACGATTTCCGGGAACAACGAGACTCACCAGCGCCGTGATCGCGACAGCCCTCCTGAGCGGCTGCCTCGGATCAGAATCACCGCCCGGCGGGGGCGGTCTTGCCGCCGACAGTGCCGACAATGCTGCGCCGCGGATCAGCGGCAGCCCGCAAAAGGTCGCCGTCATGAGCGATGCCTACACCTTCAGGCCTGCCGCGTCCGACGGCGATGGGGATCCGCTCACCTTCCGCATCCGTAACAAGCCGTCCTGGGCCTCGTTCGACGCCGCCACGGGTCAGCTCGACGGGATTCCGCAGTTCGGCGACCTCGGCAATTACGACGGCATCGAGATCTCGGTCAGCGACGGCACCGCGACCGCGTCGCTGGCGCCGTTCTCCATTGCCGTGAGCCAGGATGCGCTGGGTGCGGTGACCCTGGAATGGCTGCCGCCGCAGGCCAACACCGACGGTTCGACCGCCACCGACCTCTCAGGCTATGTGATCTACTGGGGCACGGACCCGGGCAGCTACGACCAGCAGGTGACCATCGACAACGTCGGTCTGACGGCCTACGTCGTCGATGGCCTGCGCCCGGCGACGTATTACTTCACGGCGACTGCGTTCAACGCGGCGGGCATCGAGAGCGACTTTTCCAACGAGGTGGAGCGCTCGGTCGTCATCAACTAGCCGCCGGTCGCGGCCTGCCTGCTAGGATAGGCCTCCTGACAAAGGAGGCCCAATGAACTCTCGCACACGTCTCGACCTCTTGAGGTCATGCAGCGCCGTGCTCGCGGCGGCCCTGTTGCTCGACCCCGGTGCCCGGGCCGCGACACTCGCGGTCGCCAACAAGGCGGAGGCCACGGTGTCGCTGATCGACCTCGACGGGGGCGACGTCGTTGCGACGCTGCCCACGGGCGCGGGCCCCCACGAGATCGGCATCTCGCCCGACGGCCGTCTCGCCCTCGTCACCAACTACGGCACGCGCGAGGGCGACGGCAACAGCCTGACGCTGATCGATATCCCCGCGGCGAGCGTCGTGAAGACCATCGATCTCGGCGACTACCGCAGGCCCCACGGCGTCGAGTGGCTGGACAATCGGAGCGCGGCCGTCACCGTCGAGAGCAACAGGGCACTGATCGTCGTCGACGTGGACCGCGAGAAGGTGACGCAATCGATCGGTACGGACCAGGAACTCTCGCACATGTTGGCCCTCGATCCGGGCCGCGGGCGGGCCTACACCGCAAACATCGGCTCAGGTTCCATTACCGTTCTCGATCTCGGCAGGAGTGTCCGTGAAATCAACATCGCCACCGGCGACGGTGCGGAAGGCATCGCGGTGTCGGCATCCGGTGAGCACATCTGGATCACGAACCGCGCCGCCGACACGATCACGATACTCGATGCCGACACGCTGAAACCGGCGGGCGAGATAGCGTCCGAAGGCTTCCCGATTCGCGCGACGGCGACGCCCGGAGGCAAGGTGCTGGTCACGCGCGCGAGGGCAGGCGACCTCGCCATTTACGACGCGGCCACGTTCGACGAAGTGCGGGTCGTGTCCTTCGACATCGAGAGCATGGACGTCGAGGAACGCCTGTTCGGCGACCGTTTCGGCGACAGTTCGGTGCCCATCGGCGTTATCGTCGACGACAGCGGTGAAACGGCCTGGGTCGCGCACGCGAACGCCGACGTCATCACGGAAATCGACCTCGCCAGTGGCACGATCACCCGAATGCTGCGCGCGGGCAAAGAACCGGACGGTATGGGCTACTCGGCGCTCGACGTCGAGCGCTGAACGGCCCGCATGGCCGCAACGGCGGGTGTCACCGGGCTAGTTTGTGCGCAGGTGGTAGTCGAACGACGGACGCATGCTGCCGTAGCGGTTGTTGATCCAGAGGATCAACATGCCTTCCACCCAGCGTGCGTCGCGCAGCGGGCCGACGTCGATGGGCTCGAGGCCCATGGCAGCGACGAGTGCGGCGACCTTCTTCTTGGCACGGCCGTTGTCCCCGACGAGCGGGATCGAAACCGGTCCGCCCGCGGAGTCCGGATCCACCATCGTCTTCCAGTTGAGGGTGTTGAACGCTTTCACCACGTGGGCGTCCGGCGCCGTCGCCTGGATGATCTCCGCGTTTGAGGTGTCGACCGCGTGTTCGAGACGGTTCATGCGCCGTTCCAGCGGATTCGTCGGGTCGATGATGATCTTGCCGGACAGGTCCCCGAGACGCTTCGTGATCTCCTCCACGAGCAGGCCAGGCACGGCCAGCACCACGATGTCCGCCGCCGCCGCGGCCTCTGCCGGCGTCGTCGCAGAGGCGAGTTCGCCGGTGCGCTCGACCAGGTCCTTCACCTTGCCCCGCTCCGGATCGCGCGAGCCGTAGACGATCGTGTGTCCCTGGGCGGCAAACGCCGGTCCCAGCGCGCCGCCGACGTCGCCGGTGCCGATCACGGCAATGGTGTCGGCCAACGCTGGCGCAGAGAAGAACAAGACGGTTACTGCAAGTACGGCTCGTACGGTCATGACGCGTGCTCCCGGGTCCGAATGCGCCGATTATACCTGCCTGGCCCTCGGTACCGGATGGCCGTGTCGAAGCCGCGGGCGTGGTGGACGGGCACGCTCGGCAGGTGTTCTGCGCGGCCGGATGCGGCGCGCTTCGCGGGCCACGGCGTTGCACTCGTGTCGCGGATTCTTGACGGGGTGCTTCTGCCTCAATCTGCGAGGGCCTTGCAGGCCGGGCTCTGGCGGTATTTCTCGAGCCGCGAAACCGGCGTTTGCGGGGCGCTGTGCGAGTTGAGGACGAGCGTCTCCGGGGGCAGGTTGGCGACGGCCCAGTCCGCGAACCAGCACTCGGTCTGCGTGCGGTCCTTGCGCGGCTTGTCGCTTTCGGAATTCGGCACGTGCAGGTCCGACACGAAGAACAGACCCGCGTCCACGGCGTGCACGCCGAGTGCCGCCGAGGCGTGCGGCCCGGCCCCGATGGACAGCAATCGCACCGTGTTGACCGGGTCGCTCAAGGTGACCGCGTCGGACACGGGCACGACGTCGACCTCGCCGTTGACCGTGGTGAAGCGGTCGCGCGGCATCTTGTTGCCGTTCAGCGCATTTTCGAGGAACTCGGCGTGCTCGGCCGGGGCGAAGATCACGGCGCGCGCGGCGGCGAATGCCCGGGCGCCGCCCGCATGGTCATCGTGTGCGTGGGTCAGCGCCACGGCACGTATCTTCTGTCCCGGTAATTGCTCGGCGAGGAAATCGATGAGCTTCTCCGAGAGCCCGCTGATGCCGAGACCCGGCACGAGATCGGTGGGCGGGATCTGGTGCAGTTCGACCCAGCCGGCCGGCGCGTCGGCAACGACCAGGCCCTGCTCGGTCTCCACCACGAGATGCTGGAAGCCGGTGCGAACGCCGCGAACGAGGTATACGCCATCGGCTACATCGACGAGGCGCATGTCGACGCGCGCCGGCCAGTTCTCACCGTTGGCGAACACGGGATCGGTTTCGGGTGTCGGGTGCCAGGCCGTGCTGGCCTCCGCGTCGCTGAGTTCACGCCAGGATCCGCGGGCGCGGAAGATCACGTCGCCGTCCACCTCGAGGATCAGTCCGGGCCGTGTCTTGTCGGACCAGTCCCAGTGCCAGACCACCGGGACGCTGCCGCGCAGGGGCAGATCCGCGGATGTCACCACCGTCAACGGCTTGTCGTCCTCGACCTTGATTCGGACGCCATCGATCGGCGCCTCCTCGTGTTCCTCGAGCAGGCGGCGCGGATCGATGCGGCGCAGTCGTGCTGCCTCGGCGGTCGCGTCCGCGCCGCGAAAATCGATGTCCGGGGGATTTTCCCTGTTGACGATGCGTACGAGATCAGGCGGCAGGGCGGCGACGGTCCAGGTGCCTTCCAGGTCCGGATTGGATTTGCCGCGGCCCGAGAACAGTGCGCGATCCGAATCGTCTTCGGTGATGACGCACCAGCGTGTGGGCACGAATTCGTCGACGCCCGGCTCCATGCCCTGGTAACGGGCGCCGAGGTTGGCCTCGCCGACGAGGCAGAATTCGATGGCCCCGTCCGCGAGCGCGAGCGAGGAGAGCAGTGACATCAGGGGTATCAGGAACGGTCGATGGGACATTGCAACGCGAAATTTCAGTTTGTCAAAAACAGTTCCGACTGGATTTCGGGAGACGAATTGCCGGAAAGCCTATAATGCGGCCATGCTTCGGAACTATGCCTCAATCGCGGTGCTGGGACTACTGCTTTCCGGATGCTCGGAGAGAGGCGAGAACGTCTACAGGACCTGGGTGGGGCCGGACCGCCCGAACATGTCGATCGTCACGCTGCGCCTCGGCGATGACGTCCGCGACGTCACTCTTCGCGAGCGGGTATTGCCGAGGTCGGAATACGGCACGGTCCTGCTGGTGCCCGGCCAGTACACGCTTTACGAACACGACGGAGCGAGCATCGGCATCACGATTCGACCGGTGCTGGCCAGTACCGAGCAGGCGCGCGCCAACGGCGAACTGATCCCCGGCCACACTTACGAACTGCGGGCGGGCAAATCGAAAGCGTCCGGTGAGCGTGCGCTGTGGATCGAGGACGTCCGCAGCGGTGACGTCTTCATCGACACGAGGTAAGTTTTCCCGCGGAGCTCACGCCGGATGTCTTCCGGCGCGACAGCCAGGTGGAGCACTCGGCGCCCGCGTCGATCGCTGTAGCGCCGTTCATGGACCTGTCGCCGCGGCGGCACCAGGGACGGTTCGCGGAAGTTATCGCCGAGGCGCCTCGAGGGCGCGAGCGCAAGGGCCGTGAGCAGGCACTGCGGGCCGGCGAACGCCGCAGTGCTCAGACGCCCTCCTGCGGATACGGAAAATCCTGCGGCGGCGGCAGCCCGTCTTCGACCCAACTGCGAATGCCTGCGTCACAGAGCGCGTAGCCCCAGTTGATCAGGCGCCGCTGCGTCATCGTGTCCTTGGCTTCGAGATCTGTGCGGATGCCGGCCAGTTCCTGCGTGCGGTTGAACGGGCAAGGCAGCCGGTCCTTCGCCGGGTACTTGCGGATATCGGTTCGCATGCTCCAGTAGGTGCCGTGGCGTTCGTGCTCGACGAACGACGTCAGCAGGATGCGCTTGCGGAGGCTGCGCACCTGGTTGTTGATCGTCTTGACCACCCGGTAGGTCTGCCGGATCCAGTCGCCGGGCACCTTTTTCTGCGCGGCGAGATCGCCGCCCGCGTCCGAGCAGATCACGGTCTTGTAGTTCTTGAACACGGTCTCGAGGCCGAGATTGTCGTAGACACCGCCGTCGGTCAGCAACGGCCGCGTCGTGAAAGGCGGCCCCTGCAGCCCGTCGCCGCTGCCGGGTGTGAATTCTTCGTCGCGGTAGCGGAACTTGGCGGGGGACAGGAACGGCGGGAAGGCCGACGAGGCGCCGACCACTTTCGCGATCGTGTCGGCCGGTTCCTCGATGCGGCCCACGCGCCAGTCGCGTGCGGCGCGTTTCGAAAAACTCCACAGAGCCCCGGACTGCAGGTTGGTGGTATTGAAGACGAAGTCCGGCGTTCCGGGCAGGTCCTGCAGCGTCAGCTCGCCGAACAGACGCTTGCGGTAGATACGCACGACGCGCTTGTTGACGGTACTGAAAATGACGGCCGGGATTCCCGACAGGATCGTCACCGTGGAGCGGCTCGCGAACAGCTGGATCGGCTCGGCGACGTGCTTGCGGAAACGTTCCGAGATGCCTGGCGAGTCCGCGTCAAGCCTGTCCCAGGCCAGCCCGAGGACGCCCGCCGTGATCGACCCGCCGGAGACCGACGAGACGCGCTGCAGGGAGCCGAGTTCGCCGTGTTTGCCCCAGCGGTGCTCGCTGCCGAGATAGCCGAGTTCGGCGAGCCGCCAGACGACGCCGAGATGGAACAGCATCGCGCGATAGCCGCCGCCGGACAGGCACAGCCCGATGCCCTTGCGAAGCACGGGCTCCATCGGCGCTTCGGTACTGACCGGTGTGAGATCGAAGTCCGTCATGGTCAGGCCGTATTATGGACGAAAAAAACGGGCCCTCGATGAGGGCCCGCTTGATTTGCCACTGGCGGTAGACGATCAGTCGAAGTACTTGCGCAGCGTGAGGCCCCAGGTGCGCGGCTGGTTCGGGTAGCCGCTGTAGCTGAAGGGGTCAGCCAGGTTCTGGAACGTCGTCGGAAACGCGCTCTGCAGGAACTCGTCGTCCGTGAGATTGCGGCCCCAGAGCATGACTTCGAAGCCGTTGTCCCAGCGCACACCGGCGCTCGCATTGATCATGCTGACTTCGCGTGACGCCACGTTCTCGGGTACGTTCGAGATCACCTGCACGTCGCTCTCGTAATAGTACTCGGCACGCACGAAACCGGACATGGTTGCGCCGAGGTCGAAGGAATAACGCGCCCAGGTATTGATGCTGGTTTCGCTGACGCCCGGCACCTTGGTGCCGCTCAGGTCCACGGGACCGCCTACCCCGGGCGCACCCGTGTAGTCGTCATACGTCGGATCGAGGAACGTACCCGCGATGAACCAATCGACGTTGTCGGTCAGTGCCCACAACACGTCGATCTCGACGCCCGTTGTCGACTGCTTGCCGGCGTTGGTCAGCACGAAGCCCGTACCCTGGAACACGTTTTCCTGGAAGTTCTCGATCTCCTGGTCGAAGATGGCGAGGTTGAACGTCCAGTTGTCGAATGCACCCTTGAGTCCCACCTCGTAGAGCGTGGAATCCTCCGGGTCCGCGAAGCGAGTGCCGGGAACCAGATTCGGCACGCTGAGGCCGGCGGATTCCAGTGCGGGAATGTCCGCTGCCAGCGGCCGCGAGTCGCGCGACAGGTTCCAGGAGGTTGCCTTGAAACCGGTTCCGGCGCTGACGTAGGCATTGAGTTGATCGGTAATATCGTAGGCAAAGCGTGCCGTCCAGGTCGTCTGGTCATCCTTCGATCGACCGGACTCCACGCTGTTCGGGTAACCGACGACCTGCGGCAGGATCTGCACTGCCTGCAGCGGCAACAACGGATTGCAGGGCGTGCCCGGCGGAAGCCCGGCGCATAACTGGCCCTGGCCGGCCGCGGCGGCAGCCAGTGCGGCAGCCAGACAGGCCGGAACCGTGGGTCCGCCGCACGTGGCAAGCACCTGTGCAGCAATCAACTGTCCCCCGATATCGACGAGATCCAGCGTCGAGAAAACGTTGTCGTTAAGGGTGTTGAGCGTTACGTCCTTCTCGTCTTCCGTGTAGTTGACGCCCAGCGTTACAGTCGAGCGGTCGCCGAGATTGAAGTCGACCTGCGCGAACAGCGACAGCGCCTGGTTGTCCATGGTCGCCGCTTCGAGCGTGCCTTGCCCCGGCGCGAGGAACGTGCCCGGGGGCAGGCTCAGAGCGCCTTCGAGTACAGACAACGGCGAAGGAACGGCCGGGTTGAGTGCTTCGGGCAACGTGTAATCACCGCTCTGGACGCCGAGCAGCTTGGTCATGGTGTCGACATACGGACGTGCGCCCGTATCGAACAGCACGCCGCTGTTCTGCTCGACATCCTCATCGAAATAGAACGCGCCGACCAGCCAGTCCATGTTATCGGTCGATCCTGACAGCCTGAATTCCTGCGTGAAGGTGTCCAGCTTCGTGTCCGTCAGGTTGGCTGCAGTCTCGGAAAGCAGGGCCGCAGTCGTGAAGTCGCTGTCGGCATTGTCGAAGCGCTCCAGCGTCCTGGAAGCAGTAATCGAGGTCAGCGTGAC
>JBFIHC010000011.1:0-46225 GCA_041601995.1 Woeseiaceae bacterium
GTGATGGGTGGCGACATTGCGGCGTGGTGCGCGCTGCGCGGCCATACCGTCACGCTGCAGGATCGCGAGCAAAAATACATCGACCCCGCGATGGAGCGGGCGACGAAGCTGTTCGAGAAGCGTATCCGCAACGACGCGGATCGTGCGGCAGCGGTCGAGCGGCTGCAATCCGACGTCGAGGGTGCCGGGGCCGCGAAAGCCGACCTCGTTATCGAAGCCATTTTCGAGAATCTCGAAGCCAAGCGGGCGTTGTACACGGCGCTTCAGGAAAAGATGTCGGCCGGTGCCCTGCTCGCCACCAACACGTCGAGCATACGTCTCGAGGACCTGCGTATCGGCCTCCGTGCGCCGCAGCGCTTTATTGGTCTGCACTTCTTCAACCCGGTGGCGCAGTTGCCGCTCGTCGAGGTCATTCGCTGCGAGGATACGGAACAGGATGCGCTCGACATCGGTTTCGGCTTCGTCAAGGGCATCGGCAAGTTGCCACTGGAATGCAGGAGTTCGCCGGGATTCGTCGTCAATCGCATACTCGCGCCTTACATGGCGGAAGCGATGGAGCTGGCCGAGGCCGGTGTGCCCCTGGTTGAAATCGATCGCGCGGCGGAGGCGTTCGGCATGCCGATGGGGCCGGTCGAACTCGTCGATAGCGTGGGCATCGACGTCGCGCTGCACGTGTCGAAGGTGCTCGGCGGCGCAATGAACAGGCCCGTGCCGCAGAAGCTCGCGGACATGGTCGAGGCCGGCCACCTCGGCCGGAAGAGCGGCCAGGGCTTCTACCGCTGGGAGAACGGCAAGCCGGTCAAGCCGGCCGCCACCGGGAACGCGGGTGGCGCAGATATCCAGGACAGGCTGATATTGCCGATGGTCAACGAAGCGCTCGCTTGCCTGCACGACGGCGTCGTGCTTGATGCCGATCTGCTCGATGCGGGCGTCATCTTCGGCACGGGCTTTGCGCCGTTCCGCGGCGGCCCGCTCCACTACGCTCGGCAACGCGGCGTCGACAACGTGGTCGCGCGCTTGAACGACTTCACACAACGCTATGGGGAGCGGTTCACACCGCACGAAGGCTTTTCGAAGATCTGATCACGATTTTCGGGAAGGCTGCCCGCAAACTGTGCGCCGCTTCACGCTGCGCACAGCCGGGTGTATCGGAAGTCATTGAATAGAAGGTAGAATACCGTCGGCCGAGGGATTAGGCAGCGCAACAGCCAGCCAGGCCAGTAGCCGCTGACTGAACGACAAAGTACGGTAACAGGACATCGAATGACACACGAGCCGGTAAGTAACGCGCAACTGCGGCAATTCTCGCCGCTGGACGGCCTCAAGCGGGATAACCTCGCGGCGCTTGCCCGCAAGGTCCAGGTGCGTGAGTTGTCTCCGGGCCAGGTGTTGTTCAAGGAAGGCGACACCGAGAAACGTACGATATACGTCGTTGCCGGTGTGCTGGAGCTTCAGGATCAGGGTAAGACCGTCGAGACCATACGCGGCGGCACTGACGCGGCCCGCAATCCCGTGGCGCCGGTATTCCCGCGCCGGGTATCGGCCAAGGCGCGCGATCGCGTGCAGTTCATCTCGATCGACAGCGACCTCCTCGACGTCATGCTGACGTGGGACCAGACGGGCACCTACGAAGTGTCCGAGCTGCAGGGCGAGTCGGATAGCGGCAGTGAAGACTGGATGACGATGCTGCTGCAGACCAAGGCGTTCCACAAGATCCCGCCGGCCAACATCCAGGCGATCTTCATGCGCATGCAGCAGATCAACTACAAGGCCGGCGACGTCATTCTCAAGCAGGGTGCCGAAGGCGACTATTTCTACGTCCTGACGCGCGGCAGCGCCCTCGTTACGCGCGAGACGCCACTGTCGAAGGACGGTATCAAGCTCGCGGAACTGCGGGTCGGCGACACCTTCGGCGAAGAAGCGCTGATTTCCGACGCCAAGCGCAACGCGACAGTGACCATGCTCACGGACGGCGGCGTGATGCGGCTCGGCAAGGAAGACTTCAAAAAGTTGCTGAACGAGCCGATGCTGGACTGGCTGGACTTCTCCGAGGCACAGCAGATCATCCAGCAAGGTGGCCAGTGGCTCGACGTGCGTCTGCCGAGCGAGTTCGAGAACCAGCACCTCGATGGCGCAATCAATATCCCGCTGTATTTCATCCGCCTCAAGCTCAACACGCTCGACCAGAGCAAGCGCTACGTGGTGTGCTGCGATACGGGTCGGCGGAGCTCGGCGGGCGCCTATATCCTGAGTGAGCGCGGCTTCCATGCCTACGTGCTGCGTGGCGGCATCAACAAGGAACAGAGCTGAGACCGCACCACCCGCAGCCTCGATCGCGGTTGGAGAACCCCTCCTGCGGGGACCGCGAAGTGCAAACCAGGCTGTAGGAGCGCGCCCAGGCGCGCGATCACGGGTCAATGCCCGCGGGCAGATCTGTTACATCGTGTGGGTCGGCTTGTCGCCGCCGAGGGCGCCGGCGAGGTAGTTCTCGATTTTTTTCTGCGTATTGCCCTGGTCCTGGTCGCTGAACTGGACGCCGATACCCGCCGTGCGCTTGCCCTGCGCACCCTTCGGCGTCATCCAGATGACGGTGCCGGCCACCGGGATCTTCTCGTCCTCGCCCATCAGGTTGAGCAGCATGAAGACCTCGTCTCCTAGGCGGTACGAGCTGTTGGTCGGGATGAACAGGCCGCCGTTGATAACGTAGGGCATGTACGCAAGGTACAACGCGCTCTTGTCCTTGATCGTAAGTGTCAGCAGTCCCGGTTTGCTCATTCCTTTACCTCTGCGCCGGCATCAGCCGCATGCCGCCCAATTGCCCGTCGTTGCCGGCTTCGGCGAGGCCTTCTGCCCAGTCGATCAACAGCGATTCCAGCGTCAGCTGGACGTTGTACGACCCCTTTGGCTGGCCCCGCAGCCGATTGATCCTGTCTAGATAGCAAAACAGGTTTGGCCTGTCCATGCGCTTCAGCACAGATTCGTCAATTGTCAGTCCCGGCGCCCGGTCGCGCCCCCCGGTGAGCGCCAGGATCCCCTGGCGCAGCTGCCGCGCGAGCCAGTCCAGGACGAATACGGGCTCCAGCTTGCTCCAGCGCGCTGCCACCTCGATCGGCGACAGCTTGCCGGCGCCGACCGCAGACAGTTCGCGGCTCATCGTCGCGAGCGTATCGAGGTCGTCCAGCGCGCCCAGGGCCGCGAGCGGCGCATTCCCGGCAACCCGGAGCGCCTCGGCCCAGCGGGCACCGGGCTGCAGTCGGTCGAGCCACGCGAGGCCAACGCTCTCGGCGGGCGGCGAGAAATCGATGCGCTGGCAGCGGCTGAACACGGTCGCCGGCAGGCGCCCGATGCGGTCCGCGACCAGTATCAGCAATGCGTGGCCCGGCGGTTCCTCGAGCGTCTTCAGCAGGCTGTTGGCCGCGCTAGTGGTCATCGTATTGGCGGGTTCGATGACCGCCACCTTGCCGCGGCCCTCGTAGCTGGTCAGCTGCAGGTTGGTGACGAGCTCGCGTACCTGATCGATCAGGATGCCCTGCTTGTCTTCCGGCGGCTCCAGCCAGTGCAGGTCGGCGTGCTCCGGCCTGTCGAACGGATACTGTGGCAGGTTTGCCCGATCACCGATGCCCAGTTGCATGCCCGCCATCCAGGCGGCCGCAGCGCGTTTGCCGACCCCCCGCGGCCCCGCCAGCAACACGGCATGCGGCACGCGCCCGTGTCGGGCCCGGTCCAGCCATCCTTGGGCGAACTCGATTTGCCAAGAAATATCCATTAAAACAATACTTTATTGGCCATAATTAATGTCACTTATCATTCAGTAATTCCACCGCGATCCTGCCAATGTCAGCCTGCACCGCCGCGAGGGCCTGCGAGCAGTCCACCACCGCGAAACGTCGTGGCTCGGCGGCCGCGAGGTCGAGGTAGGCCTGCCGGACGCGGTTGAAAAATTCCGCCTGCTCGACTTCGAAGCGGTCGGGTTCGCCGCGTCGTCCGGCACGCTGCATGGCGGTCGCGACCGGTGCGTCCAGCAGGATCGTGAGGTCGGGCTGCAGGTCGCCGTGCACGAGCTGCGCGAGGCGTTCGATGCTGTCGCGCGGAAACCCGCGCCCGCCGCCCTGGTAGGCGCGAGTGGAATCGGTGAAACGGTCGCTGATCACCCACGTTCCGTTCTCCAGCGCGGGCCGGATCGCGTTATTGACGTTGATCGATCGAGCGGCAAACATCAACAGCAGCTCCGCGACGTCCGGCAACGGTTCGTCGCCGTGTTCCTTCAAAATGCGGCGAATGTCTTCCGCGATCGGGGTGCCGCCAGGCTCCCGGGTCTTCATGACCGGGTGGCCGTTGTCTTCGATGACGCCCGCGAAAAAGTCGATGTTCGTCGACTTGCCGACGCCTTCGATCCCTTCGAACGTGATGAACTTGCCGCGCCGCACGCTACATTCCCTTGTTGCGACTGCCGCGCAGACGGCGCAGGTATTCGGCCACGGCGGCATCGTGTTCGGCTTTGGTCTCGGAGAATTTGTGGCTGCCGTCCCCGAGCCCGGTCGCGACGAAATAGAGTTCATTCCCGGGTGCCGGATGCAGCGCCGCGCGAATGGCATCGCGGCCCGGCATCGCGATGGGGGTCGGCGGCAGCCCGCCGCGGGTATAGGTGTTGTAGGGCGTGTCCGTGCGCAGGTCGCGACGGGTGAGATTGCCGTTGAAGTCCGGCCCGATGCCGTAAATGACGGTCGGGTCGGTCTGCAGGCGCATGCGTTTCTCGAGACGCCGCGCGAACACGCCGGCAATTCGGCTGCGCTCGTCGACACGTGCCGTCTCTTTCTCGACGATCGACGCGAGAATCAGGGCTTCGTAGGGCGTAGTGACCGGCGTCTCGGGGTCGCGCCCGGGCCACTCCTCGGCGAGAACGGTCTGCATCAGCTGGTAGGCCTGCTTGAGCACGGTACGATCGCTGGTATTGTGCGGGAAGTGATAGGTCTCGGGCAGGAACAGGCCTTCCGGGTGGCGTGTATCGGCGCCGAGTTCCTCGAGCAAAGCCGGCCAGTCCTCCTCGCTCATCTGCGCATCGATCTCTGGATGTTTGTGCAGGGCACGCAACAGGTCCCGGTGGTTCCAGCCTTCGACGATCGTGAAGGAGTAAAGGATTACGTCACCCCGAGTGAACTGCTCGAGCAGTTCCGCCGCGGTGGTGCCGGGCTCGATGAAATACTCGCCCGCGTGTATCTTGCCGGCCTTGCCGGACACCCGGGCGTAAATGCGCAGCAGTGCGGGGTAAGTGACGATGCCCTGCTCCGCGAGCCGCTCGCTGACACGCGAGAACGGCGTGCCGGGCGCAATCGCGAAACTTGCGCCTTCCGCCGGCACATCGAGGGCGCCGTTGAGAAACCGGTCCACCTGCCACAACGTGGCCGCGGCAATCAGGATCAGCCCAGCCGCAAGGACGCCGAGCGATTTTACGAGGGGCCTCACGCGGGTCCCTCTTCGATGCCGCTGCTCCTGAGCAGAGTCCTGAGCCCGTGGAAGATGTCCTGCGGCGGCCATGCATGCCGGCCGCAGCGCCTGGCGGGCAGGATGCCGAACTGGCTGTTGCTGATGAACACACCGTCGGCCGCCCACAACTCGCGGACATCCACGTCGTGAACCGGGCAATCGATGCCCGCCTCGTCGAGCAGCGTGAGTAAGTGACGCCGCATCACACCGGACACGCCGCAACGCGTCAGTGCCGGTGTAATCAGCTGCTGGCCGGTGATGAGAAACACGTTGCTGATGGTACCGCAGATGACCCGGCCATCAGTATCCAGCATAAGCCCTTCGAACACGGATTCGTCGCGCCACTCGTCGCGGGCGAGCACCTGCTCCAGCCGGTTCAGCGTTTTCATTCCTGCCAGCTGGGGCTGCGCGGCCAGGCGCGTGTTGCAGAGCCGCAGATCGACCCCGTCCCGGTACCAGGCATCAGGGATGCGGCGTGCAGCCGAGATACCCGTCAGCAACGTCACCGGCACTTCGGTGGTCCGGCGATAGCCGCGTGGCCCTGCGCCCGCGGTCAGCAGGATCTTGGCGACGCATCGCCGCGTGTCCGTCTGGGTCTGTGCAAGTGCCGTGTCCAGCCCGGAGCGCAACAACGATTCCTCGGGCGGCGCCAGGCCGAGCCGAGCCGCGCCGGTTCGCAGTCGCTCGACATGGTAGTCCCACAGGCGCGGTGCACCGTCCCGGATGGCAATCGTCTCGAACAGTCCGTCCCCGTATTGGATGCCGCGATCGTCCGCGGATACGGTCTCGCAGGCGCGTCCGTCCCGGTACCACTCCGTCATACGGCAAGCGACCTCAGCAGCCCCTCGGCTTTTGCACGCGTCTCGGCCAGTTCGGCGCGCGGATCGGAGTCGGCGACGATTCCGGCACCCGCCCGCAGGCCCAGTGTGCGGTCCTTTAAGACCATCGTGCGGATCAGAATGTTCAAGTCCAGGCTGCCGTCGCGGTTCAGGTAGCCGAAAGAACCCGTGTAGGCGCCTCGAGCAACGCCCTCGAGCTCGTTGATGATTTCCATGCAACGGACTTTGGGACAGCCCGTTATAGTGCCGCCGGGGAACATCGCGCGGATGGCGTCGCCTGGCGCGATGCCTTCCCTGAGGCGGCCACGCACGTTGGAGACGATGTGGTGCACGTGAGCGTAGCTCTCGAGCGCCATCATCTCGTCGACCTCGACCGTGCCTGCTTCACAGACCCTGCCGAGGTCGTTGCGCTCGAGGTCGATCAGCATGATGTGTTCGGCGCGCTCCTTCGGATTGGCGAACAATTCGAGCGACAGGCGGTCGTCGTCGTCACGGTCGGATGCGCGCGGCCGCGTGCCGGCGATCGGTCGAGTGGAAGCGACACCGTCCCGCACTTCCAGAAGCCGTTCCGGTGATGACGAAATGATTGCGGCACCGCGCCAGTACGCCAGCCCCGCAAACGGCGCCGGATTTGCGCTGCTGAGCGCGGCGTACAGCAGCGCCGCGTCCGGTGTCTCCGTGAATTCCGTGGTCCAGGCACGCGACAGGTTCGCCTGGTAGATATCGCCGGCGGCGATATAGTCCTTCGCGCGCGTTACGGCGCGCAGGAAGGGTTCTTCATCCTCCTCGGCCGTATGCACGGCCCCCGGCCTTGCGGTCGCCTGTTGCGCACGGCCCTCGGCGGCCAGGATATCGCTCATCACCTGTTCGACATCGACCTTCGCGCCGGTCTCGGCGACGAACCAGGTCTGCCGTTCGACATGATCGTGTACGACAGCAGCCGGGCAACGCACGGCCAACGCGGTCGGCAGCACGCGGTCGGTGTGCAGGTCCAGTACCGGTTCGATTTCGGCCGCAAGCTCGTAGCCGAGGTACAGGAACCAGCCACCGTGGAACGGGAGTTCCGGAACCGGCCCGCCGCGGTACTCGCTTCGCCACCAGTTGTCGAGCGCCGCGAGGAAACCGGCCGCGTCGGCCGCATGGCTGCCTTGCAGCTCGCCGCATCCCGCCAGTTCCAGCGATTCCCCCGGAAACGCGAACAGGATGTCGTAGCGGCCGAGCGGCGACCGCGCAACAGTGCTTTGCAGGAGAAACGGGTAGCGTTGCGGGGAAAGCCGGTGCAGACCCAGCAGGTCGACCGGCTGGGCGAGCGCGCGCAGCTGCAAACCGCTGTAGGAATTCCGCCCGTACACGGCGGCGCGCTCAGTCGAATGCTCGGAAGACGAGGCTGCCGTTGGTACCGCCGAAACCGAAGGAGTTGGAAATGACCGTCGTGATCTTCGCGTCGCGCGCCTCGTTGGGCACGTAATCGAGATCGCACTCGGGGTCCTGGTTTTCCAGGTTGATCGTCGGCGGTACCACCTGGTCCCTGATAGCGAGAACCGAAAAGATCGCTTCGACGACGCCGGCTGCGCCAAGCAGGTGCCCGGTTGTCGACTTCGTCGAACTGACCATCAACTTGTCCGCAGCGTCACCGAAAGTTCGGCGGATGCCCACGGTCTCGCCGATGTCGCCGGCGGGCGTCGACGTTCCGTGCGCGTTGAGGTATTGAATGTCCGACGGGTCGACGCCGGCGTCGCGGATCGCCGCGCTCATGCACTTGCGGGCGCCCTCGCCGTCCGCCGGCGGCAGCGTGATGTGGTAGGCGTCGCCGCTCATGCCGAAGCCGATCAATTCCGCGTAGATCTTCGCGCCGCGGGCCCTGGCATGTTCGAGTTCCTCGAGTACCACGCAACCAGCGCCGTTGCTAAGCACGAATCCGTCGCGGTCGGCGTCCCATGGTCTGCTCGCCGCGACCGGATCGTCATTGCGCGTGGACATGGCGCGTGCGGAACAGAAACCGGCCATCGCCAGCGGCGTCGTTGCGTATTCCGAGCCCCCCGCGAGCATTACGTCCGCGTCGCCGTGCACGATGCTGCGGCCCGCAAAACCAATGCAGTGCGTCGACGTCGCGCACGCGGTAACAATGGAAATATTCGGCCCGGTTATGTGCTGCAGGATGCTGACCTGGCCGGACGTCATGTTGATGATCGAGCCCGGTATGAAGAACGGTGAGACCTTTCGCTGACCCCCGGCCAGCAGCTTGTCGTGATTGTCTTCGATGAACTTGATTCCGCCGATGCCGGCGCCCATCGCGACCCCAACGAGGTGGCCGTTCTCCGCCGAAATCTCGAGGCCGGAATCCTTTATCGCGTCGACGCTGGCGGCGACGCCGTAATGGATGAAGGGGTCATTCTTGCGCTGTTCCTTGGGCGCGAGGTACTGGTCAGCGTCAAAGCCCTTGACGTGGCCGGCAATGCGGGTGGGATAACTGCTCGCATCGAAATCCTCGACGGGACCGATGCCGGAATTACCCTCGCAGACGTTGCGCCACGCATCGTCGAGACGGCTGCCCACCGGGGAGACGATTCCCATCCCGGTGATGACAACGCGACGCTTGCTCAATTTATTGCCGTTTTAATTTGGCGGAACCGCCAGTGCGAAACCGGTGAAAGAAGCGCGGCGACGTTGAACGGGGCCGCCGCGCCCGATCGATCAACTCTCGCTGGAGCGAGCGGTGACAAAGTCGATGGCTTGCTGCACCGTGGTGATCTTCTCGGCTTCCTCGTCGGGGATCTCGGTCTCGAATTCTTCCTCGAGGGCCATGACCAATTCGACCGTGTCGAGCGAGTCCGCGCCGAGGTCATCGACAAATGAAGCATCGTTCGTCACCTCGTCCTCTTTGACGCCGAGCTGCTCGGCAACGATGCTTTTAACTTGTTCTTCAATACTGCTCATAGTGGTAGCTTCTCCTGAGAAGACTCATTCAAAATCTCGCCACGGCGTACGCTTCCTGCGTCACCGAGCCGTTCGTGCCGTTCCTGGGCGATTCGTACGCCGCGCCCGTGATGCCCGGGCACTCCGCCAATTCGGCGATAAGCCCTTGATAAAACAAGGTCCTCCCCATCCGTGGCCCGGTATTGTAAGTGAATCCATAGTGGCAATCTATACGCGGGCGCGCCGAATTTGCCTCAATTCAATCCATCAGCATGCCGCCGTTTACGTGCAGCGTTTCACCGGTCACGTAGGCGGCCGCCGGTGAGGCCAGAAACAGCACCGCGTTGGCGATATCCTCGCTCTCGCCGAGCCTGCCGAGGGGTACCTGCGCGAGCATTGCGTTGCGCTGCTCTTCAGGCAGTACGCGTGTCATATCAGTGTCGATGAAACCGGGGGCAACCACGTTCACCGTGATATTGCGCG
Source organism: Woeseiaceae bacterium (assembly GCA_041601995.1). Lineage (GTDB taxonomy): Bacteria > Pseudomonadota > Gammaproteobacteria > Steroidobacterales > Woeseiaceae > UBA1847. The sequence goes on from JBFIHC010000011.1 coordinate 9,723, forward strand.
AACCGATTTCGCGCGCGAGTGACTTGGAGAACCCGATGATGCCCGCCTTGGCCGCGGCATAATTGGACTGCCCGGCATTGCCCATGACACCGATCACCGACGCGATACTGATGATGCGTCCCTTCTTCGCTTTCATCATGCCGCGCAGGCAGCCCTTGCAGAGACGGTACACACCGGTGAGATTGGTCGAGATCACCTCGTCCCATTCTTCCGGTTTCATCCGCATGAGCAGGTTGTCCCGGGTGATGCCCGCATTGTTGACGAGAATGGTCGGCGCACCTTCGTGCGACTGGAGGTCCTTCACGGCGGCGTCGACGGAGTCTTCTTGCGCGATATTGAGCACCATGCCGCGGCCCCGGTCACCGAGCGTGTCCCCGATCGCGCTCGCCCCGCTATCGCTGGTGGCGGTCCCGATGACCGTCGCGCCGGCGCCGGCCAGCGCGGCGGCTATTGCGGCGCCGATCCCGCGCGAAGCCCCGGTTACCAGTGCGACTTCACCGTCGAGTGCCGTTGCGCTAAATAGATTGCTCATACTCGTTCCTTCGTCACGGCATGCCCCGCTTCATGGTTGCTTGTTCCGGAGGCGAATTATATAGGGGCCCTGCCCCGGACTCTAATCAGCATTGCCGCGACCAGGGTTCCCCCGATGATGCCGTAGAGGTGGGCATCGACGATGACGGCGCCACCTGATGTCGCCTCGGAACCGGGCAGCGGGCCGGCGAATTGCTCCCACGCCAGCTTGCCGGCCACGACGACGGCCAGTATCAGGGCTTCGCCGCTGCGCGCGGCGATGCCGGCCACGACCCCGGCGCCGAGCATGCCGTGCAGCAACCCGGAGAGCCCCACGTACCACTCGAGCGAGGGCGCGCCGAACCACAAGCCGAGGTCGATCGCGCCGATGGACCCTGCCATGACCCAGAGCCACTGTTTCCAGTGGAAGGCCCGGCCCACCAGGAACCAGACCAGCACGAGCCCCGCGAGGTTGAGAACGGTGTGAGAAACGCCGAGATGCACGAGGTGCCCGGTGAGCAGCCGCCAGAGCTCGCCCGCGGCGATACCGCTGCGCTCGAAACGCAGCCATTCGCGCCCGCTGTCACCGGTGAGAAGCAGGAACAGGGCGGTCAGCACGACGCTGCCGGGCACCTGCCAGGCGAGCGATGGCAAGGCGCCGAGGCGTGTTTCCTCGCCTTTGCTTAACCCCATGTTTGGTATACTGACGTTTCAACCGACAGCGAGTCAATTTCGGCCGGTTCCACCGGCCCTCGTGTTACGGCGAAATCCTCTGGAGCATACCGTGAGTAAAGACATCTGGCAGCGGCGCAGTTATCGGCGTCAGCGCGGTTTCACCCTGATCGAGATCATGGTCGTCGTGATCATTATCGGTATTCTGGCGGCGATCGTCGCTCCGAACGTCATCGGCCGTGTCGACGACGCGCAGATTACGAAAGCCAAGGCGGAAATCTCGAACATCGAGAATGCCCTCAAATTCTATCGGCTCGACAATTTCCAGTACCCGACGTCGGAACAGGGTCTCGAAGCGCTGGTCACCAAACCGGCCGATCCGACCATCACCAACTGGAAACCCGGCGGCTACCTCGATCGTGTCCCGAAGGATCCCTGGGGCAACCCCTACCAGTACCTGAATCCGGGCAACAATGGCGAGATCGACATTTACACCCTGGGGCGTGACGGCAGGCCCGGCGGCGAAGGCATCGATGCCGATATCGGCAACTGGAACATCGAATAGGCCCAGCGCGGGCCGGGCGGCGACAATGCGCCTGCACGGTCGCAACGGCGGATTCTCCCTGATCGAGATCCTGGTCGTTATCGTGATCATCGGTATCGTCGCGTCGATCGCGATCCTGTCGGTAACCCTTGCCGGCGGCGACAACCAGCTGCGCGAGGAAGCCCAGCGCATCGTTTCGCTCGTCGAGGTCGCACAGGACGAGTCGCTGCTGCAGGGTCGCGAGTTCGGCCTCGAGTTCATGCAGGGCGCGTACCGCTTCGTCGAATTCGATCCGCTCAGCCGCCAGTGGGGCGAAATCATTGGCGACGATACCCTGCGGCTGCGGCAGCTGCCGGAAGAACTCGAACTGGAACTCTACATCGAAGACCGTCGCGTGGTGCTGAAGACCGACCCGGCGCGGATGAAATCCGGCGAGGCGGATCGGCGCGGCATCGAGCAATACGCACCCCATGTCCTGATCTATTCGAGCGGCGACATGTCCCCGTTCGAGATCCACTTCGTGCGCCGCATCGACGACAGCATGGTCGCGGTGCAAGGTGACATGGTCGGTACGCTGGAGATCGTCGCGCCGGAGGACTCGATGTGACCCTGCTCCGCCGCACGAGCGGGTTCACGCTGATCGAGGTCATGGTTGCGCTGGTGATCGTTTCGCTGGCGCTCGCGGGCGTCGCTGCCAGCATGGGGCAGATGATCGACACGGCCAATACGATGCGCGACCGCACCTTCGCCAGCTGGATTGCGCAGAACAAGATTACCGAAATGCGGATCGCGGGTGTGATCCCGAAAGTCGGTGAGAGCAGCGGCGAGGTCGACTACGCCAACATGAGCTGGGCGTGGACAGCGGACGTCTCGGAAACCGGGGTCGAGAACCTGATGAAAGTCGACGTCGCCGTCTCTTACGCCGGCTTCGACGCGACCGTCTTCAAGGTCACCGGCTTTATCGGCGAACCGGTGGCGCCCGGACAGGGTAATCTCGCGTGGAACGTCGGGCAGCCGGACCGGGGCCAGCAACAGTGAACCGGCGATGCGGTCACGGTTTCACGCTGATCGAAGTGCTGGTCGCCCTGGCGGTCTTCGGCGTGCTCAGCGTCGTCGCTTACATGGCGCTGGGCCAGACCCTTGCGAATGCCGACATGCTCGGCGAGCGAATGGAGCGGCTGGAAGCGATCCAGCGGACCGTCCGCTACCTGGATTCCGACCTGATGCAGGCGGCGCCGCGCCCGGTCCGCGGCTTGCTCGGCGATGGCTACGAGCCTGCGCTGCGCTCCAGCTTCGGTTCGGAGTACGCGCTGGAAGTGACTCACGGCGGCTGGACCAACCCGGCAGGCCTGCCCCGGGGCACGCTGCAGCGCAGCGCCTACCGCCTCGAGGACGGCGAGCTGCTGCGCCTCCACTGGCGCGTCCTGGACCGCACCATCAACAACCAGCCGATCGAAACCGTGCTGCTCGACGGCGTCGAGAGCATCGAGTTCCGCTACCTTACGGCCGACGGGGAGCCATCGGAACAGTGGCCGCCCGCAAACGTGCCGGGACCGGGCGGGTTCCGCCTGCGGCCGCGGGCGGTCGAGGTTGTGCTGACGCTGACCGACGAGGGCGAGATCCGGCGCCTCGTGGAGATGGCGCCATGAGACCGCCTTTCCGGCAACGCGGCGTCGCTTTGATTACCGCGATCCTGATCACGGCGCTGGTCAGCAGCGTGGCGTTGAACCTGGCGTGGGACAACGCGCTGGACCTGCGGCGCACGATGACACTGCTGTACCGGGACCAGGCCGTGCAGGTCGCGATGGGCGCGGAAAGCTGGGTGCAGTCGATACTCGGCGACGACCTCGCCGAAACGGAGACGGATCACCTCGGCGAGATCTGGGCCAGCGAGTTGCCGGGGCTGCCGGTGCAAAGTGACGTCGTGCAGGGCGAGCTGTTCGGCAGCATCGAGGACCTGCAGGGTCGCTTCAATATCAATAACCTCGTCGACCAGAACGGCGAGATCGACGAGCTCGCGCTCGAGCAGTTCCAGCGGCTGCTGGTGGTGCTGGAGCTCGACCCGCGCATCGCGGGGATCGCCGCGGACTGGATCGATGCAAACCGCGAGGCCGGCTTCCCGGACGGCGCCGAAGACGCGATCTACACCGGTTTTGTCCCCGCCTACCGCACGCCGAACCTGCCCATAACGCATGCGACGGAACTGGCCGCGCTGGACGGCATGGACAAGGAGAGCTTCGACATCCTGTCGCCGCATATCGTCGCCCTGCCCGGGCGCACGGGCATCAACGTGAATACGGCGACCGCGGCGGTGCTGCAGTCGCTGGACGAGAACCTCACGGCGTCCGATGTCGAAAGCCTCATCTCGGAGCGCGAGAATGGCGGATTCGCCGACCTGCAGAATACCTTCTCGACACTGGTTGCGCCCGAAGTTCTGCCGCAACTCGAGGAAACGACGAGCTATTTCCAATTGAGGTTGGTCGTGCAGATTGCTACCGTTCGCATCATCTATTTCAGTACCTTGCAGCGGGGTGCAACGGGACAGGTCGTACCCATACTGCGCAGCCTAGGAACTACCTGACGATGGCGGAATTTCTGGTTATTCGGCTCGGCGCCGACGAAAATGCCCACGCGAGCTGGATCGCGGTGGACGACGCGGGGACGCGCCGCACACCGCCCGTCATGGGACCGCTCGAGGAAGCACTGAAAGACGTGGGTGACCGCGAGGTTATCGTGCTCGTGCCCGCCGGGGAGACCTCGACGCTCAGCTGTGATCTGCCGGCGAAAGGAGCCCGGTTGCGGGCGGCGCTGCCGTTCGCGCTCGAGGAGCAAGTCGCGGATGAAATCGAGAATCTGCACTTCGCGCCGGGGCCGCGCCGCGCCGCGGGCGATCTTCCGGTGGTCGTCGTCGCCCACGCCAGGATGGACGCCTGGCTCGCCCGGCTGCGGGAAGCCGGTATCCGGCCGGCCCGCATGATCCCCGAAGATCACGGCCTCGCCGTGGTACCGAATACCCTGAGCATGCTGGTTGCCGAGGACCAGGTCGTATTCAACAATGGCTCCGATCTCGCATTCGTCATGCAGGGCGTGACACCGATCGATGCGCTGATGGCGGCCGGCATTCCTGGCGAAGAAGGCCTGACCGACGCGGCGACCGAGAGTGGGCGGCACCTGCTGGTCTATTGCGAACCGACCGACGAGCAGCGCTTCGCCGAGCAATGGAGCGGGCTGCGGCAGTATCTCGACAGCGTTGACATCCATCTCCTGCCTGACGGCGTATTGCCGCGCCTCGCGGTTACGGTTGCGAGCGGTTCCGGCGTCAACCTGCTGCAGGGTCGTTACGGCGAGAGCACGGACCTCGGCGCGCTGGTCAGGCCCTGGCGCTACGTCGCGATGCTGCTGCTCGCGCTGGGCGTGCTCGGCGTTGCCGGCAAAGGCATCGACTATGTTCGGCTGACCGCCGAAGAAACGGCCCTGAAGGAACAGTTCGCCGCGGAGTACCGCAAGATCCGCCCGGACGATACGCGCGAAGTGATGGACCCCCTGGGCACCGTCACCTCGATTCGCCGCAGTTTCGGCGCTCCGGGCTCGGCCCCGGCGGTATTCCTGCCATTGCTTCAACAGCTCGCCACGGCCATGCAAGAAAACAAGGATGCCGACATCCAGGCAATCAGCTATCGCGCCGGCGTCGTCGACGTGCGATTGACGGCGCCCGACGTCGCAACGCTCGACAGGATCGAGAAAGGTATCAGCCAGTCCGATCGTTTCAATGCGACGATCCAGTCGACGGATCGCGTCGGTGACCAGGTCAACAGCCGCATCCAGATCCGCGAGGTGGGATCATGAGAGACTGGTTCGAATCCCTCGAAGCCCGGGAACGGCTGTTCGTCTCGCTGGGTGCCGTTATCGTCTCGATTGCCCTGCTCTGGGGCCTGATCTGGGTACCGCTGGACAAGGGGCACCGTGACCTCGAGCAGCGCGTCTCCACCTGGGAGCGATCGCTGGCCGAGTTGCGGCCGCTCGCGTCCATGCCCCGACCCCGGAATGGTTCCCGGTCCGCATCCGCCGCCGCCGCGCAGTCGCCGGTCGTCGTCGTGGACTCGACGTTACGGTCCCACGGACTCGGACAGCCGAAGCGCAGCCAGCCCACGCCGAACGGTATCCGCGTCGAGTTCGAGAACGTGGCGTTCGACAAGCTCGTGGTTTGGCTCGGCGATCTGAGCAGCCAGTACGGCATGGAGGTACAGGCCGGCAGCCTGTCCACCGCCACGCCGGAAAGCCCGGGCCGCGTCGACGCGACGCTGACTCTCGAACGGTCGCTTTGACGGTCAACCCGAAAGCGCTCGTCGCCGCAGGCCTGCTGACTTTCGTTGCGGCGTTCGTCGGCCTGTTTCCTGCGCGAGTCGCCTACCACTGGTTCGCGCCGCCCGTGGTCCAGTTGAGCGGCCTGCAAGGCACGATCTGGTCCGGGTCCGCCGCCGAGGCAACGGCGGCCGGTTTGTATCTGCGCGACCTGAAATGGCGCCTGCGGCCATTGCTCCTGCTTACCGGCAAGCTCGGCGCCAGCCTGGAAGCGAGCCCGTCCTCGGGTTTCCTCGAAGCCGACATTGCGGCCGGCCTCGGCGGCGATATTGCGCTCTCGAACGTCAATGCCTCGCTGCCGCTGCGGGATTTTGCATCGATCGTGCGGGTGCCCGGCCTGTCGGGAAATGCCAGTCTGCAGTTCGAGGAACTGCGCTTCAGGGACGGGTTGCCGATCGCCGCCACGGGTACGCTGGCCGTCGCCGATCTCGTGACGCCCATGGTCGATCCCGCGTCGATCGGCGGCTACCGCGCCGATTTCTTCACCGACGACAACGCCGTGGTGGCGAGCGTCGAGGACGTGGACGGTGTGTTCGATCTTGCAGGCAGCCTGACGCTGTCGGCGGATCGGAATTACCAGTTCATCGGCAAAGTGTCGGCGACGGATCGAACGTCGGAAAAACTGCGTGGGCAATTGCGCTACCTTGGCTCGCCGAACGATCGCGGTCAGCACGATATCCGGCTCGAGGGTCAGCTCTAGGCTGCGGCAACCACCTCGACGAAGGCCTGCAACAGCGGAAAGTACAGCGCGCAACGCACGTCAACGCCGCGGTAGGCACGGTACAGGGTCGAGTAGCGCGCGAGCTGGTCCCGATAGCGATCCGCCTCGGCCGCCAGGAATCCTTCCAGGTCGCCGCCTTCGTGGGTGCTGGTCTTGTAGTCCACGAGCCAGTGGGTGCCGTCGTCGTCGATGCGAATACGATCCAGTATTCCCGACTCGATCGCGCCGTTGATCACCCCGCTGAGGGCGAGTTCCGCGTGTCCGTTGCCGCTCAGAAGCCAGCGACCTCGTGCATCTGTGCGCACGCCTTCGAGCGCGGCGTCAACCCTTGCGCGAATGCGCGTCATCGTCTCGCCGGGGCCAATGCCGAGTTCGCGCAGCCAGCGCTCGGTTGTGTCCGCGTAACCCGCATCGTCGAGAGCGTCCACACCGCCGCCGCGTTGCACGGCAAACTGCAGCCAGCGGTGTACGACCGTGCCAGCGATCCTTGCTTCGGCACCGACCCAGTAGAAGTCGACGGCGCGAATTTCACCGTCTGTCTGCAATGTCGGTGCCTGCCCCGGTATCGGCGCCACTGCGGGCAGCTGCCACTCGGGCGCCAGGCGGCGGCGCTGAGGTAACAGCCACGGGTCTGCGCCGGCCGCCGCGGATTCCGCCTGCCCCGGTTCGAAGGCCTGCGCGAACTGCGGTTCCACGGCCGGCCACAGCAGGCTGAGCAGGCTCCTGGCGTCCGGCGCCCGAAAGGACTCGCCGTCCGGGCTGACCGCCGTATGGCCGAGCAGATGCAGGCTTTTGCGCGCGCGGGTGCAGGCCACGTAAAGCAGCCGGCCGACCTCGTGGCGGTCTTTCTCCGCCTCGGTGATCTCGATAAACCGGTGGATCGGGTCATTCTCCAGGTCGGCGCGCCGCCCGACGGGGCTGATGATCTTCTCCTCGTCGCCGTGTTCCTCGGGCAGGTCGAACCAGCTCAGCACGGATCGATCGCTTTTCCTCGGGATGCGTCCGAGGCCGTAGAGCAGGACGTGATCGAACTGCAGTCCCTTTGCCCGGTGCATGGTCATGACCTGCAGTCGTGCGGCGGCGTTGTTCGAAACCCGCTCAAGATCCAGTTGCGCCTCGAGCTCGGCCACGTCGTGCAGCGTGCCGGCAACTTCCAGCTTTTCCAGCACATCCAGGTAGCGGTAGACGTTTTCGACGTCCCCGGCGCTTTGCAGCACTGCCGGTCCCCCGAGTGCCAGCCAGGCCCTCTCGATGCGCTCCCTCAGGGAGGCCGACCGCGATGTCGTTCGCAGGGATTCGAGGACCGGCATGGCTCGCGATAGCGACATGCGTGCGTCTTCGGAAATCGCGCTGAGCCGCTCGCTGTCGTGAAGCAGTTCCCACACCGTGCTCGTCGTGTCCTTGACGACAAGCGTGTGCAGGTCGCACCAGTCCCAGCCGATCCAGGGTGCGCGCAACAGGGCGAGCCACGCCAGGCGATCGCAGGGATGGACCATTGCGCGCGTCAGCGCCAGCAGATCGATGATCTCCGGCAGATCGGTGAGCCGGTCGATATCGACGGCCTGGTAGTCGATGCCAGCCTCTCTCAGTCGCGGAAGCAGCGCCGCGAGTTGCGTGCGGCCGCGGACCAGCACGGCCATGTTGTCGTCCGGGTTGCGATCCAGCGTTTCCCCGATAGTGCGGCAGCCCTGGTCGGCTTCCTGGGCCGGGTCAGCGCCGAACAGGGGGTAGACCCGGCATTCTCCTTCCGTGGCGAGCGCGGGCACCGCTTCGGCATAGGAGACGGCGCCGCGCACCGGATCGTCTATAGCCGGAAGTACCTGCGCGAAAACCGTGTTGAACCAGTGCACCAGGAAGTCGCCGGAGCGAAAATTCCGGCGCAACACCAGGCGCTCGAGTTGCAGCGCGCCGATGCCCATGCGCTGCGCCAGCAGGAACTGGGCGACTTCGGCGTTGCGGAAGCGGTAAATCGACTGCATCGGATCGCCGACGCAGAACAGGGTGCGGCCGTCCCCTGGTTCCCAGCCCCCGGTCAATGCCTCGAGCATCCGGTACTGGGCGCGAGAGGTATCCTGCATCTCGTCGACGAGCAGGTGTCGCACCTGGTAATCGAGCAACAACGCGACATCGCCAGGGCTCTCGGCGGAGCCCAGGGCGTCACCGGCGGCAAGCGCAATCTCAATGTAATCCGTCCGGCGATTCGCGTTGAACAGCTGCTTCAGTTCGGCGACGGCGGTGGGCAGCAATCGGAACAGCGCGAGCAGCACCGACCATTGCTCGTCGCCGTAAGTGACGGGCGGCAACGACCGGACACCCTGCAGCAGACTCGCCAGCGCCGGAGTGCCGGAGGCGGATTCGATCAGGGCGTACAGCGCATCCTTCTGGCCGGCGTCGCCGGGCGGAAAGCCGTCGTTTACATTGACCCGTTTGCGCCAGCTTCCCGCCGCGGTGAGCAGCAACCCGGCAATACCGTGCCATTCGTCCAGCGCGTCGATGGATGCTGCCGGCAAGGCGGACAGCTCGCAGAGCGCGGCGACGGGATGATCCGTCTTGCCGGCGGCGCTCAGGTTGTCTGCCGCGTAAGCAGCAAGCGGCAACAGCTCCGGCACGAGTTCACGGGGGAACGCTTCCTGCAGCTGCAGAAGCTGCGATTCGACCAGGATGCGGAGATTGGTTTCGAGCTTGTCGCGGAGGGCGGCAGGGTCCACCGCCCGGCCGGTGCCGATGAACGGCAGCCACTGATCGCGCGTTTCGAGCATCCGCGACAGGTAACCGACGTACAGCGACGTGTTGTTATCGAGGTGCAGCAGTACGTCCCGTACGGCATCGCGTGTTTCTCCGGGCTCGGTGAGCCAGTCGAGCGTGACCGCCGCCGACGCGCGGTAGAGCCCCTTGATCTCGGCATCGTCCGCGACCGTGTTGCCGCTGGCCACGCCTCCGGTGAGCGGCTGCATCCGCGCAATCGACGCGTTGAGCGAATCGAGCGTCTGGATACGCAGGCGTCGCGGGTTCGCGACGAGCTGCCAGTTATTTCGGCGATCGTGCTCGAGCGCCGCGATGGCGGCCTCGGCGGTGATTCGCTCGTGCGTAGCCTCGGGGACGATACCCTGCTGCGATCGCAGCAAGGCTTGCAGTACCCGGTACTGCATTTCCGCCGCGGCCTTGCGGGTAAACGTGATTGCGATGATTTCTTCGGGCGCTTCGACCGTGGCGAGCAAGCGCAGGTAACGCTGTATCAGCAGTTCCGTCTTTCCGGAGCCGGCAGGCGCCTGCACGATGAACGAACGGGTGACGTCCAGCGCGTCATTGCGCGCCTGTGCGTCCGCGGCAAGAAGGACGTCATCATCTGTCACGTCGCAGCTCCCCGAAACGTGACAGGATGTTCAGCGGCCGGGCATCGCGCAGGGTTTGCCAGTAACGGAGGCGCACGTCGCCGGCCGCGAACTCGACGGCGGCGTTCTCGACGTCACGGGACCAGCGTGCAAGGGCCTCTCGCCAGCCTTCGTCGCCCATGGCATCGCGGCCGCTGGCGTCGAGAAACGTCTCCCGGCTGTCGATGTTGTAGAAGCCGAGAGCCGCCACCGGCTCCCCCGCTGCGATCGCGTAGACGACCAGCTGCGCGTCGGTCGGGTCGCCGTTGCCGTCGAGGAACTTCCTGCGCCCCCCGGTCTTGTAATCGAGAATTGCGATTCCGCCGTCGTCATAGCGATCGATACGATCGATACGCAGGCCCAGACGCACCCCGGCCATGACAAATTCCGTTGCCCGTTCCACTGCGTGCACGCGGAAGGGAGCGCGCTGCAGATCGGCGTCGACGAGTTCGTACAACAGCTGCGTGACGCGCTGCCGTTCGAGCGTGAACAATTCCCCGAGCACGCTGTCGGCGTAGCGCTCGTAGCGCGGGAATGCCGTGGAAACCGCTTCGACCAGCCGCTGCTCGAGCCCGCCATCGATCCAGCCGCGCAGGTCCGCCTGCGTCGGCCGCTCGCCATAGAGAAGAAACGCAGCAGCGTGAATCAGGTTGCCGCGCAGGATCGGGGACAAGCCCGGCATGATCGGCCGGAGCGTGGAAATACCGAGCCGGCCCAGCACGAATGCGCTGAAGGGTTCGTTCATCTGCCACTGAATCGTGGCGGCGCCACCCGCCACGGATTCGTCAGCCGATACGGGCGGCACAGGATCGGTGCCGAGGACAACGGGTGAGGCAAGGTCGCAGAGCTGCCGGGCATGCCACCCGGGGTCGACCGGGGCATCCTCGGCGACGGTGTCTGCCAGCAGGGCCGTCACCGCTTCGACCTCGTCCCCGCTGCGCTCGGGGTAACTGCAGACGCACGCGGGCGCACTCGCGCGCAAGCGCTCGATCACCCGTTGCGCGTAGGCCGCGGTGTCGTCGGGATCGGCATCGGGCATGCCATAGTGACGCTGCAGCCGTCGCGAGATCAGCGCCGTCGGCCTTCCGGCCGGCGGCCAGCGGCTCGCTGTAAGCCCGGCTATCCACAGTCGGTCGAACTCCATGCCGGCCGCTTCGAGCGGGCCGAGTACCTCGACAACCGCTCCTTCCATCTGCGGCTGGAACACCGTGTCGGCCGCCATTCCGCGCAGCTGTCCCACGGCATGCCCGAGCGACAGTCCCGGCACCACCATTTCCAGGCGTGCAAGATCGTTCAGGAGATCACGCCACCGGTTTACGAGCTGGAAGTCGGCACTTTCGAGCGGTGCCGCGCCCGGCCAGCCGAAATCCTCCAGCAGCGTGTCCACGACCTCCGCCCAGTGCGCGGGCGACCGCTCGCCCTGGGCTGTGTTACGGACATGCACCAGCTTGTCGATGCGCGTCAGCCAGTCGCTGGCATCGTCAGCGGCCTCGTGTTTGCCGAAAGCGCGCAAAAACAGTTCAGGCGTCCATTCACGGTCGGGTATCCGCCGCAGCCCGAGTTCCAGCCTCGCCCTGGCATCGGCGTTCGCCATACCCAGGAACGGCGCTCTCAGCAGCAGGCTCAGGTCGCGGCCGCCGATCGCGCTGTGCGTCCAGCGCAGCAGGAGCAACGCGATCTCGATGGCCGGGTAGTCGAGCAGGCGCCGGCCGAAAGAGACGTTAGCCGCGGCTGGCTGCGTGCTCGCGGCGTATTGCCAGCCCGGCACCAGGCCTTCACGCACCAGCCGCCCTGCCCGCGGAGCATCTTGCTCCAGGCCGGACACGACGATGCCCAGCCGCAGACCGGGATCGCCTTCGAGCTGTGTGCGCGCCCAGTTGCCCGCGGTACGCAATTCTGCATCCGGTTCTTCGCAGGCGATAACGGAGGCCTCACCCGGTGATCGCGCGGCCTGGCTCACCTCGACGCGGGTGTCGCACTCGCGCAGTACGGCGATGAGCGTTTCCGCTTCCGGCGTCAGGCGGTCGAATCCTGCGAGCAGGACGCGTTCCGGCAGGGCAAGGCGCCCGGCCTCTGCGGCCGACATCACTGCGCTGCCGAGCATCGCTTCGTCGATCCAGTTTTCCTTTGCAAGCCGATCGCGGTAACGCGACACGGCGGCGGCGAATACGCGCTGGTCGCGGCTGCTTGCAGCGGCGATGCAGTCATCGACGGGTACGCGCCACTCGTGGAGGTTTTTCCAGGCTTCGCGCGCGTGGCGCGACAGGCCCGGCATATTCACCAGCGGATCGCGGATCAGTTCGTCGAGAACCTGTTCCCAGAGGACCCGGCTCTGGTGTGCATTGAGGCGTGCGGGCATCGATCCGGGCCCGGCCGAGGCGAACAGCCTGGACAGCCAGTCCGGCCACGCGACGATGACAGGCGTCAGCCAGGCGGTATTACCTCGTGCGATCTGTCTGGCGTTGTATTCACGGGTCAGCTGCCGGGCAAGCCGCCGGCTCGCGGTCACTACCTGTGACGTCTCGTCGCAGACCTCGGGTAACCACCCATACATGGCTCAGGCGTGGTGCACCAGCACGTCGTCGATGCGATCGAATACCGTATGCAAGGTATCGGGATCAGGCAGCGTGGTGATCCGGAAGTGGTCCGTATAGGGCGTGTTGAAGCTGCTGCCCGGTGCGACGAGCACATGACGTTTCTCCAGCAGTTCGAGGGCGAACCGTTGGTCGTCGAGTTTGCCGGCGAAACGTTTGTGCAGCCTTACGAACGCGTACATGGCGCCCATGGGCGCAACCAGGCTCAGGTACGGACTACCAGCAACACGCTCGATGATGCATTGCCGGGACTGGTACAGCCGGCCGCCCGGCTGCACGAGTTCGCCGATGCTCTGGAAGCCGCCTAGCGCGGTTTGCACCGCCCACTGACCCGGCACGTTGCTGCACAGGCGCAGCGCCGCGAGCAACTCCATGCCGTGGATGTAGCTGCGCGCCCGCTCGATATCGCCACCGAAAACGCACCAGCCGACCCGATAACCGCAGGCCCGGTATACCTTGGACAGCCCCGAATACGTGAGGCACACCACGCCGTCGCCGGCCACGGTCGCGAACGGTATGAACTCGGCGTCGTCGTAGACCATCTGGTCGTAGATCTCGTCCGCGAGCACGATGATCCCGGTCTCCGCTGCAATGTCGGCAACCTGTTCCAGCGTCGCCTGGTCGTAGACCGCGCCGCTCGGGTTGTTCGGATTGATGAGCACGATCGCGCGCGTCCGGTCGCTGATCAGCTCGCGGATCTTCGCCGGGTCCGGTATGAAGCCGTTCTCCGGCGAGCAGTCGTAGTAACGGGGCACGCCGCCGTTCAGTACGACGGCCGCCGACCACAACGGGTAGTCCGGGCTGGGTACCAGCACCTCGTCGCCCGGGTTCAGCAGGGCTCGGAGCGAGAGGTCGATGAGCTCGCTGACGCCGTTGCCGATGAACACCTCGTCGGCGCTGATGTGGTGGATGCCGCGATTCTGCTGTTGCATGACGACGGCTTCGCGCGCCGGGAAGATGCCCTTCTGGTGGCAATAAGCCTCGGCCTGGCCGAGATTCTCGATCATCGCGAGGCGCATCGTTTCCGGTGTCCGGAAACCGAACAGGCCGGGGTTGCCGATGTTCAAAGAGATGATTTCGTAGCCGCGCTTTTCCAGCTCGCCGGCATGATGTGCAAGCTGGCCGCGAATCTCGTACTTCACCTCGCCAAGCGCTTTGCTTGCGGCAATGTCAGCGCGCCCTAGCCTGCCCTTGTTAATTGTCGTGACGTTCAAATCGTTCCCGCTTCCCGAAGCTCTGCAATGGTCTGCTCAGAATAGCCCAACCAGTTCGCCAATACTTCCCCCGAATGTTGCCCGAGCAGCGGCGGCGCCGAGCGGTAGCTGACCGCTTTGGCTGAAAAACGCACCGGGTTGGCGACGGTCGGTAGTTCGGCATCGTAGGGGTGTTGCAGTGTCTGCACGAGCTCGCACTCCGCGGCGTAATCGCTGCAGAACACCTCACCAATGTCGTTGATCGGGCTGCACGGCACGCCCGCCTCGCCCAGTCTCTGAATCCAGTGATCCGATGGCTCGCGCTCGAAGGCGGTGCTCAAGGTGGCGATGAGTTCCTCGCGGTTGGCGAGGCGCTCTGCATTGCGGCGAAACCGCGGATCCGAGGCGAGTTCGGGCAGCCCGCAGCAGCTCGCGCATGCGGCAAACTGGCGGTCGTTGCCCACGGCGACCATGACGTGGCCGTCCGCGGTCGCAAAGGCCTGGTAGGGGACGATATTCGGATGCGCCGTACCGAGGCGTCCGGGGATCTTGCCACCCACGAGATAATTCATTGCCTGGTTCGCGAGCCACGCAACCTGGCTGTCATACAGCGGCACCTCGATCAATTGACCCTGACCGCTCGCCGAGCGCTCGTGGAGGGCCGCGAGAATTGCCGTGGCGGCGTACATGCCACACATGATGTCGGCGATCGCGACCCCGACTTTCTGCGGCTCGCCGCCCTCCTCCTGCGCGGCGCCGGTGATGCTCATCAGCCCGCCGGAGGCCTGGATCATTGCGTCGTAACCGGGCTCACGCCCGCGCGAACTGCGGCGTGCGAACGCAGAGATCGTGCAAACGATAAGCCCGGGGTTCTGCTGCCGGAGCGCCTCGGGATCAAGCCCCCAACGCTCGAGGGTACCGGACCTGAAGTTCTCGACAATGACGTCGGTTGCAGCGGCAAGTTCACGCACCAGCGCCTGCCCGCCTGCGGAGGACAGGTCCACGGTCAGTGAGCGCTTGTTGCGATTCGTGGCAAGGAAGTACGCCGACTCGCGCGCAGCGTCGCCGGACGGTCGCAACAACCAGGGAGGGCCCCAGTGCCGGGTGTCGTCTCCGGCGCCGGGCCGTTCGACCTTGACCACGTCGGCGCCGTAGTCCCCGAGCAGCTGAGTGGCCCACGGCCCGGCGAGCACGCGGGAGAGATCGAGTACCCGGATCCCGGACAGGATTCCGCTCATTCGCTCGCTCCGGACATGAAAAACCCGGCCAGCTGTGAAGCTGGCCGGGCGGGTCCGCACGGAGATTGCGGATTGCGTGACCAAGATGCCCTTTCTGATGGGGGCAAATCAGTCCAGCTCTTCTACCGCGGCGCTTTCGACTTCGTTAGTCGCCGGGGCTGGTTCGTTGGCCGGTTCCTTCTTTCCGAACCGGACCAGTAACGTGTCGTATTCTTCGGGCGTCAACTGCGTGACCGCCGCTATGCGAATGCGCTCGGGGCCGAAGCCGTCGTCGACGAGGACATCGTCAAAGCCGCCGCAGACCCGACCGCTCGTGGACCGGAAGCCGATTGTCCACGATGATCTCAGTCCTGTCGCGCGGCGACTGAGCGTGACGTGGTACTTCCGATTGGCTTGTGCCGTGACCACGATATTGGTCTCGTCCAGTACCCGGTAGTCTCGGATAGTCCTTGTCGAGATGCAATCGGAACGGGCCGTTGCAGTCGCTTTTTGGTCCCCCAGCGAGGGCTCCCTACCGCCGGCACAAGCTATTAAAATACTTAAAAAAGATACAATAAATATCTGTTTATACAAGATTATTTACCCTTGCTGGTGCCGTGCCATCGAGCGCCGTCGCGGACCCGTTCGGCCGCAGCCGGAAACCCGATCGAGGGCCGATTTCGAGCTCAAGTTTACGCCGATTCCGCAGATCCGTCGGCCGCAATTCTACCTGTTGCGTTGCAGGCCGGCTATCGGCCGCGCGGGGTCCCGGATCCACTCGCTCCACGAGCCGATATAAACCCGAGGCTCACGGTAGCCTGCCAGGAGGCCCGAAATTGCCAGGTGGCAGGCGGTGACGCCGGAGCCGCACATCACCCCCCACTCGTCCCCCGGTTCGGCGCCCAGCGCGCCTGAGAGCCGCTCACGCAACGCCGCGGCGCCCAGCCAGGTGCCGTCTGCCCGGAGGCAATCGCTGAAAGGCAGGTTTCTGGTCCCCGGAATATGACCGGCTTTCGTGTCGATCGGCTCGGCCTCACCCCGGTAACGGGCGGCATCGCGCGCGTCGACCAGGACCCGGTCGCGCTGTGCATCGAGCCACCTCACGATCTCCTCCGACGTCATCACGCGCTGCGGCTGTTCCGAACCCCGGAAATCGCGCCGTCCCGCCTCCCTTGCGCCGCTCTCGAGCGGGAGACTTCGGGCACGCCAGGCCGGCAGACCGCCGTCGAGCACCGTGACGTGGCGGTGGCCGAGCCAGCGCAACAGCCACCACGCACGCGATGCGATTGCGCCGCCAGCATCGTCATAAGCGACAACCGCGGTATCCGCATCAATGCCGAGGCGCGAGAACGTTTCCCGTGCGCGCACGACAGACGGTAACGGGTGGCGGCCGGACTCGGACGTGACCGGACCGGACAGGTCCCTGTCGAGGTCGGCGTAAACCGCCCCGGGAATATGCGCGTCGAGCCAGCGCTTGCGCCCCGCATCCGGGGCCAGCAGATCGAAGCGACAGTCGACGATTCGCAGTTGCTGGTCGCCAAGCCGGTCGGCCAGCTCATCCACGCTGGTCAACAGTTCTTGCCGTGCGGGGATGCTCACTTGTCAATACGCGTATCTCACGAGTACACGCCTTGTACACCTCGCTAGCCTCATAGACAATAGCGAACCCGCCTGCCGGGCGCCCGCCCGGCGAGCATTCGCAAGCAAGGGAGACGTTCAGGTGGAAAAGATTCTCGTGGGCCTGAAACGCGTCGTGGACTACAACGTCCGTGTCCGCGTCAAGGGCGACGGCAGCGGCGTCGAAACGGAAGGCGTGAAGATGAGCATCAATCCGTTCGACGAGATCGCGCTCGAGGAAGCGTTGCGCATCAAGGAACGTGGCGAGGCGAACGAGATCGTCGTCGTGTCCATCGGCTCCGGCGAAGCGCAGCAGCAGCTGCGCACCGGGCTAGCGATGGGCGCCGACCGGGCCATCCTGGTCGAAACAGCCGAGGAGCCGGATCCGCTGAGCGCTGCACGGGCACTGTTGGAGATCGTCAACCGTGAAAACGCGGAGCTCGTACTCCTCGGCAAGCAGGCCATCGACAACGACAATGCGCAGACCGGCCAGATGCTCGCCACGCTGTGGGGGCGCCCGCAGGCAACGTTTGCGTCGAAGCTCGAGTTCAGTGGCGAAAGCGTACGCGTGACGCGCGAAGTGGACGCCGGTCTCGATGTCATCGAGGTCGACTTGCCCGCCGTGATCACTGCGGACCTGCGCCTCAATGAACCACGCTACGTAAAGCTGCCCGATATCATGAAGGCGAAGAAGAAACCGCTGGATACGATTCCCTGGGCCGATCTCGAGTTGCCGGACAGCCCGGCGATTTCCGCGGTGAGTTTCGAGCCGCCGGCCGCGCGCGAGCGCGGCATCATCGTAGAAGACGTTGCCGGACTCGTCGGCGCCCTGAAGGACAAAGGACTACTGTAATGGCCAAAGTATTGCTGATCGCTGAGCATGACGGCGAAAATCTCAACGCGAATACCGCCAAGTGCGTTGCCTGCGCTGCCGGGATTCCCGGTGCGGAGATCGATATCGCCGTGTTCGCCGAATCCGCGGGCGACATCGCGGCCGAAGCGGCGAGCCTGGAGTCGGTGAGTCGCGTGCTGAGCAGCGAGGATCCGGCGTACCGTGGTGCGCTGGCAGCGGTGCTCGCACCGCAGATCGTGGCGCTTGCTGGCGGTTACGACTACGTTCTGGGTCCGTCGACCACCTTCGGCAAGGACCTGATGCCGCGCGTAGCCGCCCTGCTCGGCGTGAACCAGGTCAGCGACATCATGAGCGTCGAGGGTGAGCGGACATTCAAGCGACCGATCTACGCCGGGAGCGCCATTGTGACGGTCGAGGCGCCTGCGGACGTGACGGTAGTCGGAACCGTGCGTGCCGCATCGTATCGCCCGGTCGGCGCAGGCAACTCGGCGGCCGTGGAGTCGCTCGCCATGACCGCGGACGTGCCCGATCACACGCGCTTCATTGCCAGCGAAAGCGGCGCGTCGGACCGGCCGGACCTGCAGTCGGCGGCGCGTGTCGTAGCAGGCGGTCGAGCCCTCGGCAGCGCCGACAATTTCGACCTGATCTACAAGCTGGCGGACAAACTGGATGCCGGTGTGGGCGCTTCCCGCGCCGCGGTCGACGCCGGGTACGTGCCGAACGAGATGCAAGTGGGCCAGACCGGCCGCATCATCGCGCCGGATCTCTATATTGCGATCGGCATTTCGGGCGCTATCCAGCACGTGACCGGGATCAAGGACGCGGGCACGATCGTTGCGATCAACAAGGATGAGGAAGCGCCGATCTTCGAGATTGCGGATGTCGGCCTGGTGGGCGACCTGTTCAATGTCGTGCCCGAACTGATCGACGCTCTCGACTGAGTTTGCGGCGCCCGTCAGGGCGCCGCAGCAGAGTTCGTTAAAGGGCCTCGAGTATCGCTTCAGCCTTGCTGACTTCGAACTGGCCCGGCGCTTCGACGCCTACGTGGGTAACGGTTCCGTCGTCGACGATCAGCGCGAAGCGCTGACCGCGTGTGCCCATGCCGAACGCCGTGCCGTCCATCTCGAGCCCGAGCGCACGCGCGTAGTCGCCGTTTCCGTCCGCCAGCATCATCACCTTGTCACCGACACCGCGGTCCTTGCCCCAGGCATTCATCACGAACACGTCGTTGACCGCCATGCAGGCGATCGTGTCGACGCCCTTCGCCAGGATCTCGTCGGCATGGTCGACGAAACCGGGCAGGTGGTTCATCGAACAGGTGGGTGTGAATGCCCCCGGCACCGAAACCAGCACGACTTTCTTGCCTGCGAACAGGTCATCGCTCGAGATCGCGCCCGGACCCGAATCGGTCATAACGCCAAACGTGCCGCTCGGCATCTTGTCTCCCGCTTTTATGGTCATTCAGTTCTCCTGGGTTGCTCGTGTGGCGAGGCCGCGAATCGGCCCGTTTCGAGCCCGGAATGATAATCCCTGCAACTCCAGGAGTCATGCGGACCAGGGCTTTTTCGGCATGTCGCAATGTTACGGGTGACTCGCAGATCGTATAATGCGGCGCTGCTTGAGGAGAAGACATGGATTTTGCACTCACCGAAGACCAGATCATGATTCGCGACGCCGCACGTGAATTCGCTCAGAACGAAATTGTGCCGGTTGCCGCCGAGTTCGACCGCAGCGGGGAGTTCCCGGTCGAAACTATCAAGGCTGCAGCCGAACTTGGGTTCATGGGCATCGAGATCCCGGAACAATATGGCGGGTCCGGCCTTGATCCGATCAGCTACGCGCTGGTCATGGCGGAGATTTCGGCAGCGGATGCGGCACACGGGACCATCGTTTCGGTCAACAATTCGCTGTTCGGCGTACCCTTGCTGGAATTCGGCAGCGAGGAACAAAAGCAGAAATACCTGGTGCCGGTTGCGTCCGGCGAGGTGAACGGTGCGTACGCGCTGACCGAACCGCAGTCCGGTTCCGATGCCGGTTCCATGCGCGCGAAGGCGGTGCTTTCCGACGATGGCAGTTATTACACGATCAGCGGCAAGAAATCCTGGATTACCTCCGGACCGGTCGCAAAGTACGTTGTGTTTTTTGCCCAGACGGTCGGCGCGGATGGCGAGTCCAAGGGTATCAGTGCCTTCGTCATCGACGCTGACGCCGACGGCTATCTTCGCGGCAAGCTCGAGCCGAAACTGGGTATCCGCGCTTCGGCCACGTGCGAAATTGAACTGGAGGACTATCGCTGCCCCGTCGAGGACCGCATTGGTGACGAGGGACAGGGATTCAAAATTGCCATGACCGTGCTGGACGCGGGCCGGGTCGGCATCGCCGCACAGTCGCTGGGGATTGCGCAGGCGGCTTACGACGCATCGCTCGAGTACTCGCGGGAGCGCAAGGCGTTCGGTGCCGCCATCGGCAGCTTCCAGTCTATCCAGAACAAGCTGGCCGATATGCGCATGCGAATCGAAGCGTCCCGCCTGCTCGTTATGCAGGCAGCCTGGGCGAAGGCCGAGTGCAAGAAGACCGGCCGGAAGAACACGCTGAATGCGAGCATGGCGAAGTTGTTTGCCTCGGAGACCGCGATGTGGGTGACACACCAGGCGGTCCAGATTCACGGCGGCATGGGCTACAGCAAGGAATTGCCGCTGGAGCGTTACTTCCGTGATGCGAAGATTACGGAAATCTACGAAGGCACCAGCGAGATCCAGCGCATGGTGATCGGCCGACTCGAGACCGGGCTGCGGTAGGAGGTGTCATTGCAGGAGCGCGCCTCGGCGCGCGATCGCGGTTCAGGCACCGCTGCTACGCGTCAATAGTCGTTCTCGGCGACGTGTACGACGAGGCCGTCGAGTGAGTCGTTCACCTCGATCTGGCAGGTCAGGCGGCTGTTGGGCTTACGTTCGAAGGCCGCATCGAGCATGCTGTCTTCCATGTCATCCATGGGCGGAATCCTGTCCAGCCAGGCCTCGTCGATGTAGCTGTGACAGGTGGCGCAGGCGCAGGCTCCTCCACATTCGGCAACGATCCCGTCGATACCGTTGTTGATGGCCCCTTCCATCACGGAGTAGCCGTTCTCGACCTCTGCTTCCCTGCGGGTTCCGTCGGGTAAAATGTAGGTAATCCTGGGCATCGGGCTCTGCCGTCCGTTTTTCAAAGCCGCGAACTATAGGGGCGTTGACCCGTCAAGGTCAACGCCCCTCAGTGTTCGCGAGTGCTGTGGCGAGGTTGGAACCCGCCAGGAATGCGTCAGAGACGGTCCGTCTTTTGGCGGCGCGCCTCGACTTCCTTGCGCTTCTTGTTCGCAGCTTCCTGAGCCAGGCGAATCTGCTCGTTGCGCTCCACTTCGGCTTCGATAACCGAAATCCACTGCTGTGAGATCTTGCGCGACCTCGGCGTCCTCCCCGCATCGCGGAATGCTTCGATGGCAGCCTGGTAACGGCGCTTGTTGTAGAGGCACATCCCGAGCGAGATCTTGGCGTTGTCGGCATTCTTGAGGCCGCCCTTGCGCAGTCCGGACTGGACGGCATCGATGCACTCGTCGTACTGCGCGAGATTGAGATAGGTATTGCCGAGGCGCACGTCGAGTTCGCCGTCTTCGCTGAGTCTTGCGGCCTCCTTCAGCGCGGGGACCGCGCGCTCGTCTTCCATCGACAGCATCCAGGCCTGCGACAGCAGCCGATAGTTCTTCGCGTTCTTGGAAACGCGGCCCGATTCCATTTCCTTCTCGAGCAAGGTCGCTGCCTTGTATGGCACTTCGGCCTGCATGTACAGCTGCGCCATGGTCACGAGCTCGGATTCCTTTTCGAGCATCCCCTGATCGTGCGCAGCGCCGTAGGCCGCGATCAGGTTGTTGTCTTCACCGAGTTCGGTATATGCGCCGGCGAGCGAGAACCAGTAGCGCTTCTTCGGCCAGTTCTCGAGCAGGATCTTCTGGATATCACGCACCTCCCGGTAGTTCTCTTCCTGGAAATACGCGAAGTTGAGAAGCACGTACCAGTCTTCCTTTACGGGCTTGTCCCTCTCCCGCGCGATGCGCATCGCGTTTTGGATCGGTCCAATCATGTCCTTGTAGCGCGCCAGCTGGTACAGGTTCTGCGCTTTCAGGATAAAGGGTTCGGGCGCGGGGTTCGGCTCCAGCAGAAACCACCTTTCGAGTGTCGAAAGCGCTTTCTGGTAGTTCTCTTCCATCGTATAGAGCTGGGCCAGCGTGTACATGGTTTGCTTGCCCATCTGCGGTTCGAGGCTCGGGATCGCGACCATCTTTTCGTAAATCTTGATCGCGTTCGGAATGTCCTCCATGTTGTAGTAGATGAAGCCGATGTAATTGAGCACGTTGGCCTGCTCGTACTCGGTCAGCTTGTCCGGGTTGTAGAGGTTGTTCAGAGCCCGCAGGGCGCCCTGGTAGTCTTTCGCGTCGACCTGCTCCTGGGCTTTCGTGATCTTGTCATAGACCTCCTTGCTGACTGCCTGCGCCTGCTTGGTCTTCTGCGCATCACGCTCCGCGCGCTCGTCGTCCTGTGCTGATGCACCGCCTGCAGCAAGCACCGTCGCCGCGACAGCCAGACAGATTTTCGGGGTAATTCGGCTCAATATGCTCATAGCGAACTCGTTCCTAAAGGTCGTTTTATCCCGCCTGGTATCCTATGGACCCTATTCCTCGATCTTGAAGGTGATGCGTGTCTTGACGTTCGGGACTTCAACCGGCACGCCGTCCACGACGCGCGGTTTGTACTTGAACTTCAGCACCGCGCGTATCGCGGCACGTTCGAACAGGCTGCTCGTCGAGTAGACGACAACCGGATCTTTCACCGTGCCCGTGGTGGTCACGGTGAACGCCATGTCGACGTAACCTTCCAGTCCGCGGGACAGGGCCCTCGCCGGGTAGACCGGCGCCACACGCACAATCGGCAGGTAATCACCTTCCGCGATGTTCATGCCGCCGGGACCGCCAATCGCCGTCTCGGTGGCGACCTGGGGCGGCGCAACGTTGATCGTGGGCGCTGTCGGATCGACGTTATCCATATCCTGAGGCGGTGTCTCGGGCGGTGTCTCGGGCGGCTTGGGCGGCTTCTCGGGGGTGAAGTCCTCCGTGTTCAGTGCCTCGTTGCGTTTTACCCGGACAAACTCAAGCTTGGCGCGGTCCCTGGGCTTGGTCAGCGCCTGCTTGCCTGTCGCAATGAGGACCTGCATCAGGAACAACAGGCTCATCGTGACCACGACTCCGACTACGATCGAAAATGCGTATCGGCCATACATTGTTCAACTCTCCTCTTTATGGGACCGGTTTCCCGCCCATATTGTTCCTAGTCTGTCAGCGCAGCGATCGCGACGTTGGACACGCCGGCCTGCTTCGCGGCCTCCATGACTATGACGAGCATTTCGTTGGTCGATTCCTCGTCGGCCTGGATCACGATGGAGCCTTTCGGATTTTCGGCGTGCAGTCGCTCGATCATGCCACGGACCGCGTTGGGGTCGGTTTCCCGGCGGTCGATCCAGATTTCGTCGTTCGCGCTGATTGCAATCAGGATCGCTGCGTCGTCCTGGGATTCGGCCGTCGGTGCGTCCGGCCGGTTTACATCGATTCCGGCTTCCTTGATGAAAGACGCCGTGACGATGAAGAAGATGAGCATGATGAATACGACGTCGAGCATCGGCGTCAAATTGATCTCGTTCTCTTCCTCTTCGTTGCCAAACAACTGATTCTTTCGCATGGCTTTATCCTGTAGTGATTTGCCGAGCCGTCAGCCAGTCAACCGGGTCAGGTAGAGCTGTCTGCGAGCGAAATATTGTAAACACCGGCCTGGCGGGAAGCGTCCATTACCCAGACCAGCATCTTGTTGGTCGACTTCTTGCTGGCCTGGATGACGACGGACCCTTCAGGGTTTTCGGCGTGCAGGCGTTCGATATTGGCGCGCACGGCCCGTGGATCGATCAGGCGGCGATCGATAAAGATCTGATCGTCCGCCGTGATCGCCACGAGTATGTTGGCCTCCTCAGGCTTGGTCTCGGTTACCGGAGCGTCCGGCCGGTTTACGTCGAGACCCGCTTCCTTCACGAACGAGGCCGTGACGATGAAGAAGATCAGCATGATGAACACGACGTCGAGCATGGGGGTGAGATTGATTTCATTCTCTTCCTCTTCCCCTACGCCAAATGAGAAATCATGTTTGCGCATTGTCGTATTCCTCTAGTGATCCATCGTCAGCGAGTCTTCCAGGAAGTGCACTTCGCGCTGTGCGCGCCGGCTGAGTATCGTGACCAGCAATACGCCGGACAGTGCACCTACCATTCCCGCCATCGTCGGTACCGTAGCCTGGGATACGCCCGCGGCCATGGCCCGGACGTTGCCCGAGCCGGAGACCGCCATTACCTGGAACACGCTGATCATGCCCGTCACCGTGCCGAGCAGGCCCATTAAGGGACACAAGGCGACCAGCGTCTGGATCATCGGGATGTTCCTGTTGGTATCCATACTGAAGCGCGAAATCAGAAGCTCACGTATCTGATGCGCATTCCAGGAACGGCGTTCCGATCGCGATTCCCACTCATCGTGGATCTGCTGTGCCATGGCCCTCATCGTGGAGCGGAAATAGAGGATCCGTTCCACGATGAGAACCCACATCAGGAAGATCACGACGGCTATCCAGCGCAATACGGGGCCACCGAGCTCCATGAAGTCGCGGATGGCCTCGAAACTGTCAGTTAGCCAGAGCATGGACTTTCTCCTAGTGCTGTGACTCTGAATGCTGGGCGACGAGTCCGGCGCTCTGCGACTGGAGAATATTGATGACCTTGCGGCTCTGACCACTGACGATCGTGTGCAGCAGGACCATCGGGATCGCCACGACCAGGCCGAGTACGGTGGTCATGAGGGCCTGCGAGATACCGCCCGCCATCATCTTCGGATCACCGGCACCGTACAGCGTGATTACCTGGAACGTCTTGATCATGCCGGTCACCGTTCCGAGCAGTCCCATCAGCGGGGCAACAACGGAAATGACCTTGATGAACAACAAGCCCTTGGTGAGGCGCGGCATCTCCTTCAATGCCGCTTCGCTTAGCTTCAACTCGACAGTCTCGGTATCGGCATTCCTGTTGCTTTCGTAGGCAGCGAGTACGCGACCGAGCGGATTGTCCGTGCTCGCGGTGTCGCGCTTCAGCTGGGCGGCGACCTTGCGGCTGTCGTTGGAGAGACCGACAAACCGGACGATTGCGATAAGCAGGCCGATGATGCCCAGGCCGATAATGCAATAACCGACAATACCACCCTGGTTGATGCGATCCTGGATCGTTGGCGATTCGACGAGCAGAGCCAGGATTCCGCCACGGGTCACGTCGACACCGAATACGACAGGCGATTCCGACGCCGCAACGAGTTCCTTCGCGGAATTCGTGTAGCGGGACTGCTCAGGCTGCCGCTGCAGCTCACTGACGCGCTTGGTGCCGGGATCGTACTGCAGATAGCCTACGTCGCCCGTCAGGTTGAATGCGCCGGCCCGGGCAACCGTCATCTGAGTCTCTTCGCCGTTTGTCAGCGTCACCATGTGATCGAAGCGGACGATCTTGCCTGTCTCGGTAATTTCGCGTTGCAGTTCGAACCAGAGCTGCTCGATGTCCTCGATGGATGCCAGGGAACTGGCGCCAGCCATCTTGCTGCCGAGTGCGACGAGGAACTGGCCACGATCGGGATACTGCACGTTGGTCAGCGAGTTCGTGAAACGGCCCTGGGCGTCGCCGGCAACCGTCTGCAACACGCCAAACAGTTCCTTCAGGGCGCCGAGGCGCTCGTCGAGGGCTGCGCGAGCCGCAACGATTTCCGCCTGCTGGCTTTCGAACAGCTGCTCGAGCCGCTCACTCTCTTTCTCCTGGCGATTGCGCTCTGCGCGTGCCTGGTTGAGCAGGTTCTGCTGCTCGTTCTTGCGGCGTGCGAAATCCGCCTCGCGCTGCCTGGCTTCCTGCGAATCGCGGGCCTGGCCCTGCCGGATCAGCTCGAGGAGCTGGTTCATGCTGCGGGCATCGTCCTGCGCCTGTACGCTTCCGGCTCCGAATACCAGCATGCCGGCGGCAATAATCATTGTGATGCGTTTCATTATTGTGCCTCCGTCGGAGCGCTAACCGGCACCAGGACCAGCTCCGGTGCAATCAGCTGATTGGCAATTCGCAGGCCCTTGCGAACCTCGTTGCGCGCACTGTTGTCCAGCACCC
This sequence comes from Woeseiaceae bacterium, assembly GCA_041601995.1. GTDB lineage: Bacteria > Pseudomonadota > Gammaproteobacteria > Steroidobacterales > Woeseiaceae > UBA1847. Next base: position 35,633 of record JBFIHC010000011.1, read on the forward strand.
ACTGGCGATTCTCGTTATCCCAGCGACCCGTAATGTTGGTGTCCTCGGACTGGAAATACAGACCGATGCGGCCGATTCGCAACATGTTGTAGTCGCGGGTGGTGCCGTCCTCCAGTGTGAGGGTCTGCTTGTAGGGCTCGATGGTGCTGCCGAAATCCATCTCGATCTGGAATGCTTCCATCACCTTGCGGAATTTCTCGGCAACGCTCACGTCGGAGCGCTCCATGATGTTCTTCAGGTTCTCGATACGCTCGGTACGTTCCTCCATGAGAAACGGCACGTCCAGCGCCACGGACTGCTCGAGGCCGTCGATCATGCGTTCCATCAGCGGGAAAATCTGGCGGTTGATGACATCGACCTGGTCCATGGACAGTGAGATGTCTTCCAGAACAGCCTTCTGACCTTCGGTCTGCGCCCCCATCAGGCGGTTGTAGACCCGGAGGCCGTCGATTTCCTTGTTGATAGCCCGGTACTGGTCTTCCAGCGAACGAGTCTGTTCAACGACGTTGTTGATTCGTTCCTGTGATTGCTGAGCCAGGTTCAACCGCCGCAGCTCAGCCTGCAAGACCTGATCGACGGATTGGGCGAAAACGCTGCCTGACAGGGTGACGACTGCAGTTGAGAGAACTGCAAGGCTCACGCGCCGGCTGCTATTTATGCACCGTTTCATGGACGCTCCTTAAAGGTCGTTTTGTCTAAAAATCTTGGAGAGGGATGCAATGTATCCGCTGAATACCTGCACAAATGAATACGGGAATCGCCTGACGCGATCCTGCCTGCGCTCGCGGCCCTCTCCACCTTTGCCGCGGCGATAAAATCTCGGACCCTTATATTTATTCTCTATGCTCGTTGTTGGCCACCCGGCATGTTGTCCACCGGCTTCCCCGCCTGTTATTTCCTTGGTGACTTCAGGTCCTGAAGTTACGCGCGCCAAGAATAACATAAGAGTCGTGGATCGCCAGCCCAACAACGACATAAAGGCGGGGCACCCGCCAGGTACGTCCTGACGACGAACGTACAACGGCAATCGAGGTTGCGTTGCATTCGATATGGTGTCGGCGAAACGTGCCCGATGCAGTGCCCTCCAGCGGCGCTTTAGTAACACAAGTAACTGAATTTTCGAAAGTTGACATCCGCGGGGGCTTGCAACATGATGCGCTGCATGATTATTTGTCGCGCACCGTGGATTACCCGGGACGGACTGCTTGGTTCGCTGCGCCCGCTCGTGCTTCTTACAAGGAGCCACGGCGGGTAACGCGTATCCTGACAACGGAAATCGTAAGCCCCGCATCCGCCACGGATTGTGGGGTTTTTTTTGACTGCAAAGATCTGTAAGGAAATGAAACGATGAAGATGTATTCAGAAGCGGATGTGGACGCCTCGTGTCTGGCCGATCGCCGCGTAGCGATACTCGGCTATGGCAGCCAGGGGCGTGCTCACGCGCTGAATCTCAAGGACAGCGGGTTCAACGTGGTCATGGGGTTGCGGCGGGACGGCGCCAGCTGGACGCAGGCCAAAGCCGATGGCCTCACCGTAAAGGAACCGGCGGATGCGGTTCGTGATGCCGCCATCGTCGCGTTTCTCACCCCCGATATGGTCCAGAAGCGTCTCTATGCTGCGGTTGCGGACAATATTGCCGACGGCGCGGCGCTGCTGTTTGCACACGGCTTCGCGGTGCATTTCGGTCAGGTGGAACCGCGCCCCGACCTCGACGTGGTACTGATCGCGCCCAAAGGTCCGGGCGGCCTCGTCAGGCGGCAGTACGAAGAGGGTCATGGCGTCCCCTGCCTCGTGGCCGTCCACCAGGACGCCACCGGACATGCCCTGAAGCTGGCGCTCGCCTATGCCGCCGGCATCGGCGGCGCCCGTGCCGGTGTTATCGAGACGACGTTTGCGGAAGAAACCGAGACGGACCTGTTCGGCGAGCAGGCCGTGCTGTGCGGCGGTGCGACCGAACTCATCGTTGCCGGCTTCGAGACACTCGTCGAAGCCGGGTACCAGCCGGAAGTGGCCTACTACGAAGTGATGCACGAACTGAAGCTCATCGTAGACCTGCTGCACGAGGGCGGTCTTCGCAAGATGCACAAGTTCATCAGCGACACGGCGGCTTACGGCGACATGGTGAGCGGACCGCGCGTGGTCGATGCCAACTCCCGCGCGCAAATGAAAGCGGTGCTCCGGGATATCCAGGACGGTACCTTCGCGCGAAACTGGATCGCCGAAAACGAAGCCGGCATGCCGGAATTCAAACGCATGATGAAAGCCGACCTCGAACACCCGATCGAGAAGGTCGGCGCAGCGCTGCGCGGCCGAATGGACTGGCTGGAAGAGTAGACCCGATCCAGAAGCCGGCAAAGGAGGCTACGATGTCTGCTGAGCGAGTACGCATATTCGACACGACACTCCGCGACGGGGAACAGGCGCCCGGTTGCAGCATGACGCTGCGCGAGAAGCTGCGCGTCGCGAAAGCACTGTCCGAACTGCAGGTTGACGTCATCGAAGCCGGTTTTCCGGCAGCATCGCCGGGCGACTTCGAATCGGTCAAGGCGATTGCCGACGCAAATTTCGGCCCGGTGATCTGCGGCCTCGCCCGCTGCAACCCGAACGACATAGAGAAGGTGCATGCGGCGGTCAAAGGGTCCGAGCGGCATCGAATACACGTATTCGTGGCCACCAGCGCCATCCACCGCGAGCACAAGCTCAAGATGGCCAAGGAGGAGATCATCAAGAGCGCGGTGGGCGCCATCACGATGGCGCGGGAGCTATGCGGCGACGTCGAGTTCTCGCCGGAGGACGCGTCGCGAACGGAGCTGTCCTACCTGGCCGAGGTGGTGTCGGCGGCCATCGAGGCCGGCGCGACGACGGTGAATATACCCGACACGGTCGGGTACACCGTGCCGGGCGAATTCGACCGCCTGTTCCGCTACCTGACAGAGCACGTGGAGCGGATCGACGACATCACCCTGTCTGTGCACTGCCACAACGATCTCGGCATGGCCGTCGCCAACAGTCTCGCCGCAGTATCGGCCGGTGCGCGGCAGATCGAGTGCACAATCAACGGCATCGGCGAACGCGCCGGCAACTGCAGCCTCGAGGAGGTCGTGATGGCGCTCAAGACCCGCGCCGAGTTCTTCGGCCTGGAGACGGCGATCGACACCACCCGCCTCTACCCGACGTCGAGGCTCGTCTCGAGCATTACCGGCATGCACGTGCCGCGAAACAAGGCGATTGTCGGCGAGAATGCGTTTGCGCACGAGGCAGGCATTCACCAGCACGGCATGCTGCAGCACGCGTCTACCTACGAAATCATGCGGCCAGAGGACGTCGGCATCAGTCGTTCGAATCTCGTTCTCGGCAAGCACAGCGGCCGTCACGCATTTCGCGACCGGGTGCGCGAGCTCGGGTTCGATCTCGACGACTTCGAAACCAACCGCGCCTTCCAGGAATTCAAGAAACTTGCCGACCGCAAAAAGGACGTCTACGACAGCGATATCGAGGCGATCGTCATGAATGCCGACAGCATGTCGCCGGGGCCGTGGGCGCTGGCGTCGCTGCAGGTCAGCACCCGGACCGGCGAGGATGCTGCAGCCAGAGTTGCGTTGTGCGGCGAGAACGGCGACGAAGTCAACGGCGAGGCCGAGGGCGACGGCCCGATTGCGGCCTCGTTTCTTGCCCTCGAGAAAGCCACCGGCATCGACCTCGTATTGCGCAACTTCGAAGTACACAGCACCTCGGTGGGCGAAGACGCCCAGGGCGAGGTTACGGTGACGGTCGAGCACGATGGCGCCAGCTACCGTGGCCACGGCACCAGTGTAGACATCGTAGAGGCGGGTGCGCGGGCCTACCTCGACGTCATCAACCGGGTGCTTCGCCGACAGGCAAGCGACGTCGCACCGCGCCCCGGACCGGGCAACGCCTCCCGGGCGACCATCTGACACCTGGATCGCAGACCAGTGGCTGAAGGCAGGACGCTGTTCGAGAAGGTCTGGGCGGACCACGTCGTCGTGCCGGAAACGGCCGACACCCCGGCGGTGCTTTATATCGATCTACACCTTATTCACGAGGTCACCACACCGCAGGCGTTCGCCCAGCTGCGCGAGCGCGGCCTGCCTGTAAGGCGGCCGGACCTGACGCTCGCCACCATGGATCACTCGACGCCGACCACGCCGGTTGCGAGTTTCAGCGACCTCGCGGTCGTCGGTGAGGGAGCGGCGAACCAGATTCGACAGATGGAAAAGAACTGCCAGGACTTCGGGATCGACCTGTACGGCTTCGGCAGTGAACATCGAGGCATCGTGCACGTCATTGGCCCGGAACTCGGCGCCAGCCAGCCGGGCAAGACCATCGTCTGCGGCGATAGCCACACCAGCACGCACGGTGCGTTCGGCGCCCTCGCCTTCGGCATCGGCACGACGGAGGTCGCGCACGTGCTCGCCACGCAGTGCCTGCTGCAGCGCAAGCCGAAGTCGCTGGCCGTGACCGTGACCGGGCGCCTGCCCGCCGGCGTCACCGCCAAGGACATCATCCTCACCATCATCGGTGAGATCGGGGTCGGCGGCGGCACCGGTCATGTCATCGAGTACCGCGGCGAGGCGATCCGGGCGCTGGACATGGAAGCTCGCATGACGATCTGCAACATGTCGATCGAGGCCGGTGCCCGCGCCGGTCTCATCGGCCCGGACGAAACGACGATCGAATACCTGGCGGGTCGGCCGCGCGTCCCGGAGGGGGACGCCTGGGACGTCGCGGTCGGCCGCTGGCTCGGCCTGTCCAGCGACACGAATGCCGTGTTCGACCGCTCCGTGTCGATCGACGCGGCCGCGCTGCAGCCCATGGTGACCTTCGGCACCAATCCGGGCATGGTCGTGGGCGTCAACGACCCGGTCCCCGATGCGAGCGATGCCAGTTTCCGTAAGGCACTCGAATACATGAAGGTCACGCCCGGGAAACCGATGACCGAAAATCCGGTCGACGTCGTCTTCGTCGGCAGCTGCACCAATGGGCGCCTGTCCGACCTGCAGCAGGCTGCGGCGATCCTCGAAGGGCGCAAGGTAGCGGAAGGCGTGCGTATGCTGGTGGTGCCGGGCTCCCAGCAGGTGAAACGGCAAGCCGAGGAACTCGGCCTGGACCGTGTGTTTGCCGCGGCCGGTGCCGAATGGCGCGAATCCGGCTGTTCGATGTGCCTGGGCATGAACGGCGACACCGTGGCCTCGGGGCAGCTCAGCGTAAGCACCAGCAACCGCAATTTCGAAGGCCGCCAGGGCATCGGTGCCCGCACCGTCCTCGCGAGCCCGGCAACGGCGGCAGCCTCGGCGGTAATGGGGCGCGTCGCCGACCCGCGCGACCTCACCTGACGGGCTGAAAATGGACGCACTTACCACGTTGCACTCACGAACCGTCGTCCTGCCGACCCGCGACATCGATACCGACCAGATCATCCCGGCGCGGTTTCTCACGACGACCACCCGCGAGGGTCTGGGGGAAGCACTGTTTCATGATCTGCGCTACGACCGGGACGGCACGGAGCGGGTGGCGTTTCCGCTCAACGATCCCGCCAGCCGGGGCGCCGAGATCCTCGTGGCCGGCAACAACTTCGGCTGCGGATCCTCGCGTGAGCACGCGCCCTGGGCGTTGCTCGACTACGGCATCCGGGCTGTCGTATCGACCGAGTTTGCCGATATCTTTCGTAATAACTCATTAAAAAACGGGCTCTTACCAATTATTGTTGATGTAGATACGCATCAGTGGCTCATGCGCCACCCGGGGGTCGAACTGCACGTCGACGTCGAAGCGTCCGAGCTGCACCTCCCCGACGGCCGCATTGTCGAATACCCGATCGACGCGTTCGCGCGCTATTGCCTGACACAGGGCATCGACCAGCTCGGCTACCTGCAGCAGCAATCCGACGCCATCAGCCAGTTCGAGGAGGCACGCCCGTGGAAGCCCTGATCACGGTTCTCGAGGGTGACGGCATAGGCCCGGAGGTCGCCGCCGCGGGGCGCGCGGTGCTCGAGCGCGTCGCGCAGCGCCACGGCCACCGCTTCGAGTTCAGTTCCCAGCTGATCGGCGGCGCGGCGATCGACGCCGTCGGCGAGCCCCTGCCGGCCGGCACGGTGGACAGCTGCAGGGACAGCGACGCCGTGCTACTCGGTGCGGTCGGCGGTCCCAGGTGGTCCGACCCGAACGCGGCGGTCAGGCCGGAGCAGGGCCTGCTCGGGCTGCGCTCGGTGCTCGGCGTATTCGCGAACCTGCGCCCGGTGAAGATCTACCCGGAGCTTGCCGGTGCGTCACCGATCCGGGCCGAGATTCTCGAGGGCGTCGATATCATGGTCGTGCGGGAGCTCACCGGCGGCATCTACTTCGGCGAAAAGACCCGGGATGAAAACTCCGCAACCGACGTCTGCCGCTATCACACTTACGAGATCGAACGAATCATGCGCGTTGCCGCGCAGCTCGCGGGCAGTCGACGCGGCCGGCTCTGCTCTATCGACAAGGCCAATGTGCTGGAGACGTCCCGGCTCTGGCGGGCCGTCACCGACCGGCTGATGGCGGCGGAATTCCCGCAGGTGGATCTCGAAACCCTGCTGGTCGACGCGGCGGCGATGCACCTGTTGAGCCGCCCGGCCGATTTCGACGTGATGGTCACGGAGAACATGTTTGGCGACATACTCACCGACGAGGCCTCGATGCTGGCAGGCTCTCTGGGCATGCTGCCGTCCGCGTCGCTCGGCGAGACCGCGCGCGGTCTCTACGAGCCGATCCACGGCTCGGCGCCCGACATCGCCGGCCAGGATATCGCCAACCCCTGCGGGACGATCGCGAGCGTTGCGATGCTGCTGCGCCACAGCCTTGGGCTCGAGGACGAGGCGGGCGCCGTCGAGGCGGCAATCGCCGGCGTGATCACGGACGGTGGCCGCACCAAAGACATTGCGAGGCCCGGCGAGCCGGCGCTCACGACGGCCGCAATGACCGCCGCGATCCTCGGCAAGCTGGGATAGGGCAACGGCGCCGCTCGCGCGGCACCCCGGTCCTCTCAGTCTGTGGGGCGGAACAGTGCCCTGACCTGCTCTTCGGGCAATGCCTCCACCCGGAACCCGGACGCGCCGACGACGGTTCCTGCCGCGCTCATCGAATTGACGATGGCTTCCTCGGTCGCCTGCACCGCGGCGGTGAACACGGCGGTCAGTGCGTAATTCGGAAAGACGGATACCTCCGCGAACCCCGCTTCGTCGATGCCGTCGCGGTTGGCGGTCGAAAAGGCGACGAAGATGTCCCCGGAGCCGGCGGTACTGACGGCGCCCAACCGCCCCAGTGCCAGTGACGGCCGTTTCGCGACGCGCGCAAGCTGGTGCGGCAGCAACGGGGCGTCGGTCGCGACGATCACGATGATCGAACCGTCCCGCGTCGGGCCCGGCGTCGCCGCGTCCGCTGCATCGTCGCAGTACGGGTACCAGTCGTTGTGGCGGGCAATGCTGCGATCCACATAGCAGTGCCGGCCCACGGGCAACAGGCGATCGACCCGCCGCCCGCCCAGCCGCAGATCATCGCCGTCCCAGTTGTAATTGCACTGCACCAGAACACCAATCGTGTGGTCCCGCCCGCCCGCTTCGAAACGCCGCGAAGCGGTCCCGATGCCGCCCTTGAAACCGTTGCAGACCATACCGGTCCCGCCGCCGACAACGCCTTCTGCGACGGCGCCGGTGCTGGCACTCGTCATCGCTTCCAGCGCGTGGGCAGCGCTTACGTGGAAGCCGTTGATGTCGTTGAGGCCGCCGTCGTAGGTTTCGGCGACGACCGGTGCGTGCCAGTCGGCCGACCAGCCTCTGCGCACCATCCACTCGACGGCCGCGTCGCGCACCACGCCGACGCTGTGCGTGTTCGTGATGGCGATCGGCCCGTCGATCAGTCCACGCTCCTGGAGCCACGTGGTGCCCGTCATTTCCCCGGATGCGTTGAGCGTAAACCAGCCGGCGAAGACGGCCGTGGTGGAATCCTTGCCGCGCGGATGCACGACGGTCACGCCGGTACGTACCGGGCCCTTGCCGACAACCAGTTCTCCGTCGCCGCGGATCAACGTGACCTGCCCGACTTCGACGCCGGCGACATCCGTAATCGCGTTCAGGGGACCCGGATCCCCGGCAAACCAAATACCCAGGTCACGCGCCCGGGTGCCGTCCGCCGCGACCGGACCCGCGGCACCGCACGCGGCAACGACGATGGCCAGCAGCCTGCCGGGCCCGGCGACTTTGCTCATGGAAGTATCCTGTCCAATGCGGGCACTCTAGCCGAAAATGGCCACCGCTTCCGGTGCCTGCACCGCTTGCGCCGCCGCCAGCGCCCGCAGGACATCGTCGACCAGGTCTTCGCTTGCCTCGAGACCGACGGACAGGCGAATGAGGCTCTGGCTGATCCCGGCTTCTGCCAGCGCCTCGGCACACACCGGCGCATGCGTCATCGACGGCGGGTGACATACCAGGCTCTCGACCCCCCCGAGAGATTCCGCCAGCGAGAAATACCGCAGCTCGTCGATGAAAGCGCGCACGGCACCCTCGCCCCCGTCGATTTCGAAGCTGATCATCCCGCCGTAGCCGCTCTGCTGGCGGCGGGCAATGTCGTGTCCGGGATGCGTTTCCAGGCCCGGGTAATGCACGCGGCGTACGCTGTCCTGCTCGTCGAGAATACGTGCAAGCAGGGCCGCCGATTCTTCGTGCTGGCGCATGCGGACCTGCAGCGTACGCAGCCCGCGCAGCGTCAGGAAGCTGTCGAACGGCGCGCCGGTGGCGCCGATGCAGTTGGCCCACCAGGTGAGTTCTTCGGCAAGCTCCGGCGTTGCCGCAACGAGGGCGCCGCCGACGACGTCACTGTGCCCGTTGATGTATTTCGTCGTCGAGTGCACGACGATATCGGCACCGAGCGCGATGGGTTGTTGCAGGGCTGGCGACAGGAAGGTGTTATCGACGGCGTAGAGCGCGCCGCACTCCCTGGCGCGCCGTGACACTTTCTCGATGTCCACGATTCGCAGCAGCGGATTCGACGGCGTTTCCGTGAGAATGAGGCGCGGCTTGAGCGCGCAGGCTTTCGCCAGCGCACGGTCGTCCGTCTGGTCCACGAATAACACGTCGAAGTGTCCCTTGCGCCCCAGCGCTTCGTAGAGACGATACGTGCCGCCATAGCAATCGTGCGGAACCACGAGGAGGTCGCCGGGCTCGAGCAGCTGAACCAGCACGTTCAGCGCAGCCATGCCGGATGACATGACCACCGCACCTGCCCCGCCTTCGAGCGTGGCGAGGGCTTCACCGAGCGCATCGCGCGTGGGGTTGCCGGAGCGTGTGTAATCGTACTCCCGCTTCTGCCCGAACCCGGCGAACGCGTAATTCGAAGACAGGTGTAACGGCGGTACGACGGCGCCGTGCTGCGTATCCGATTCGATCGCTGCACGGACTGCGCGCGTTGCCCTGGAAGCTTCTGAAGTCATGTTCGGTCTCCGCTGAACGTTCCAATGTCGAAATCTCTCATCGGAACCCTGCGAAGCCCGCAAGGGAGTGGTGTCGTGTCCTTCAGCCGTTCATCCGTCACGGCGTGTTGCACCGACACTCATCTCTCGGAGGCGTTGCCTCCGCAGGAGTTGGCACCTTTTCAGGATGGTTAGTCCTGAAGGTTGCCCCGGCTTCAAAGGGCCTTTCCCTCAGCCGGTCTCGATGAGTAGCGGCCAGTTTAGGGTTGGCGAAGGCGGGCCGTCAAGCGAATCGGCGAGACTTTCTCCAAAAAGTATTCGTTTCAACAGTAACTTACGTGCCCGGCCGCGCATGGATCCGGGCGGGGCTTGCCTTCGCCCTCGCAATGTATTAGCGTAATAGCACGTTAATACATTGGTACATCGATGAAACCAAACCGCAAGGACAGCGACAGGCGCCGGGCACGTAACGAAGAGGACCTGTTTCGCGCCCTCGTCAGCCTGCAGGACACCCGTGAATGCGGCAATTTCCTGCGCGATCTCTGCACCCCTGCGGAACTGCAGGCGCTCGTGGACCGGTGGCAGGTGGTCAAGCTGCTGCAGGAAGGACTGCCCTACCGGCGCATCCACGATCTCACGGGCGTCAGCGTAACCACCATTGGCCGCGTGGCCCGATTCCTGACCCACGGGTTCGGCGGCTACCAGGCGGCACTCGACCGGATCGGCGCTGGCCGGCGCCCACGCTCAAACTAAGGAAGTACGCCATGGACAGCAGTAAGCAGCGCATCAAGATCGCCGTGCAAAAAAAAGGACGCCTGACGGACCACTCGCTGGACCTGCTCGAGCGCTGCGGGCTCAAGTTCACCCAGAGCAAGGACCAGCCGTTCTGCTTCGGCGAGAACATGCCGATCGACCTGTTGCTCGTGCGCGATGACGACATCCCCGGCCTGGTCGCTGACGACATCTGCGATCTCGGCATCGTCGGCCTGAACGTCGTTGAGGAGAAGCGCCTCGGCCGCGAATCCGAAGGCCGCGAGACCTTGTTCGACCGCGTCTACGACCTGGACTTCGGCCACTGCCGGCTGGCAATCGCGGCACCGGACGAGACCCCGTATACCGGCCTGGAGTCACTGCAAAAC
>JBFIHC010000012.1:0-45763 GCA_041601995.1 Woeseiaceae bacterium
AATACGAAGGCGGCGCCCGCCGTGCCGCCGACGAAGGCGCCCGTCGCTTCCGTAGGCACGAAAGCGGACTTCACGATGAGCATCAGCATCGCCGGTATCTCGGTAACGTGCGAACTCAGAACCCAGATGCCGGCCAGCAGGTACAGGGCACACATGAAGGGCACGAGCGTGGCAGTCACCTTGCCGATGCGCTTGATGCCGCCGATGATGACGGCACCCACGGCAATGGCGAGACCGATGCCGCAGATCCAGCTCGGTACGCCGAAGTACTCCTCGGTGAGTTCACCCACGTTCCAGGCCTGGAACATATTGCCGCCGGTCGTGGTGGAGACCAAGAGCATCACGCAGAACACGACGCCGATTGCCCGGCCGAGGCCGCCGAGGTTCTTACGCTCGAGTGCCTTGGCGGCGACGTACATCGGGCCGCCGTGCGGGTTGTCCGGATCGTCGGTGTTGCGGTAGAGCATTGCCATCGTGACCTCGGTGAGCTTGATCGCCATGCCGAGGAAGCCGATGACCCACATCCAGAACATCGCGCCCGGACCGCCCAGCGCGATGGCCAGCGCGACGCCGCCGATATTGCCGAGGCCGACGGTCGCGGACAGGGCGGCCGACAGCGCCTGGAAATGATTGATCGCGCCGGGGTCGTTAGGGTCGTCGTAGATGCCCCGCACGACGGCGGGTCCGTGCGTCAGTGCGCGGAACTGGCTGAAGCCGCTCCAGAGGGTGAACAGGACGCCGGTGCCCACGATCGCGTAGAGCACGTACTCGTGCCAGATATAGCTGTTGAGCGTGGCCAGCAAGGCGCTGAAGTCACCCACATTTTCCCCCTGTTGACGTGGTGCCTTGCGGCTGTCGGGCTATGCTGCTTCCATGATTGCCGTTACGCCCATGCCGCCGGCCGCACAGACCGAAATCAGCCCGCGCCCGGACCCTTTCTCGGCGAGTAGCTTCGCCATGGTCGCGACGACACGAGCGCCCGTCGCGCCAAACGGGTGGCCGATCGCGATGCTGCCGCCCTTGACGTTCAGCTTGGCCAGGTCGATCGGACCCATCGCTTCGTTGCGGCCGAGCTGCTCCCTGCAGAACTTCTCGGACTGCCAGGCTTTCAGCGTTGCGATGACCTGCGCGGCAAACGCTTCGTGGATCTCGTAGAAATCGAAGTCCTGCAGGCGCAGATCGGCTTGCTTCAACATGTCCGAGACCGCGTACGCGGGCGCCATCAGCAGGCCTTCGTCATTGATGAAATTGACGGCGGAAACCTTGGCAAAAGTAAGGTATGCCTGCACCGGCAGGTTTTTCTTGCGCGCCCAGTCTTCGTTGGCGAGCAACACGGCGGCCGCGCCATCGGTCAGGGGCGTGCTGTTGCCTGCGGTCATCGTGCCATCGGCGGTCTTGTCGAACACCGGCTTGAGCTTTTGCAATTTTTCGAAGGTCGTGTCGCGGCGTATGTTGTTGTCTTCCTCCGCGTCCATGAAAGGCACGACGAGATCCTCGAACCAGCCGGCGTCGTAGGCGGCGGCCGCTTTCACGTGGCTCGCGAGGGCGAGCTGGTCCTGGTGCTCACGCTGTATGTCCCACTCCTTCGCCGTGAGCTCCATGCTTTCGCCCATCGACAGGCCCGTGCGCGGCTCGAGGACGCCGGGGAACTCGGGCGCAAAGTGCCTCGGCCGCAGCCGGAACCACGGCAGGATGCGGCTCATCGCCGAGCGCGCGGCGTGCACGTCGAGCAGGATGTTGCGGAATTCGTCGCGGAATACGATCGGTGCGTCACTGACGGTATCGGTGCCGCCGGCAATGCCGCAGTCGATCTGGCCGAGCGCGATCTTGTTGGCAATCAGGACTGCGGCTTCGATGCTCGTGCCGCAGGCGCGCTGCAGGTCCATGCCCGGCGTACGCAGCGTGAGTCCCGAATCGATCACGCTCTCGCGGGCCAGGTTCCAGTCTCTCGAGTGCTTGATGACGGCGCCCAGCGCGACGTCGCCCATGGTCTGGCCGCGCAGATCGAGCTTGCTGACGAGCCCCTGCAGCGCCGCCGTCATGAGGTCCTGGTTGGTGCATTTCCTGTAGATGGAATGGGAGCGACAGAAGGGGATGCGCGAACCGCCGAGAACGGCGACGCGAACAGATCGACCATCGTGCAGCATATTGCCTCCGGAGCCAGAGTTTCACACGAGCGCGAAGCAACTTTACACTATTGACCGAGTGGAACGTAGAAGCGTCTCGCACATTTCGATGCGGCAATGCGGCCTCTGCGGGCTACGATATCCTCGCCGAACGAATCCGGCAGCCACGGCAGATGCACATGCAGCAAATAGTCCGACGTTTCGGGCGCGAGACCACGGCACTACTCGGCATTGCGTGGCCGCTGATCATCAACAACCTGTCGGTTGCGGGCATGCAGTTCACCGACGCGGTGATGGCGGGCCGTCTGGGCGCCGAGTCGCTGGCGGCCGTGGCGGTGGGCGGCAGCGTATGGTTCCTCGGGTTCGCGTTCGTGCTCGGCGTGTTGATGGCGATTTCCCCGATTTCGGCGCGGCTCCACGGCGCGGGTGAAGAGGCGCTGATCGGGCGCTATACGCGGCAGGGCGTCTACCTCGGCATTTTCCTCGCGATCCCGATCATTCTGTTCGCGTGGTTCCAGTCGGCGCAGGCGCTGGCGGCGATCGGCATAGACCTCGCGTTCCGGGACATGACCGTCGGCTACGTCAAGATGATCTCGCTGGGCGCGCCCGGGATGTTCATCTTCCTGGCGCTGCGGTTCACGACCGAGGGCATCGGCTATACAAAGCCGATCATGTACACGTCCATATTCGCGCTGGCGTGCAACGTGTTTCTCAACTGGGTGCTGATGTTCGGCAAGCTTGGTGCGCCGGCCATGGGGGCTGTCGGTTGCGGTCTCGCCAGCGGCATAACGATGTGGATCATTGCAATTATCCTGGCCACCTACATGCTTTCGTCGAGGGTGTACGACCCGCTGGATCTTTTCTCGCGATTGTCGCCCATGCGGCCGAACGTGCTCACCGAGATCGTCGTGCTCGGCGTGCCGATCGCAATCACGATCACGGCGGAAGCCGGGCTGTTCAATGCGGTGTCGATTCTGATGGGCACCCTCGGGCCGGAGATCACCGCCGCGCACCAGATCGCGATCAACTTCGCGTCGACGATGTTCATGGTACCGCTGGCGCTGAATTCGGCGATCACAGTGCGCGTCGGCCACGCGCTGGGCAAAAGCGACATCGCCTATGCGCGCTTCGCGGGCGGCTTCGGCATCTTCCTGTGCGCCCTGTTCATGGCCTGCTCCGCGACGTTCCTGCTGTTGTTCCGCGATGCGGTTGTCAGCATCTATACGCAGGATCCGGCGGTGAAGAGCATCGCGATCTCACTGCTCCTGATGGCGGCGATCTTCCAGGTGGCGGACGGGATCCAGATCGGCGCGGCGGGGGCGCTGCGCGGCTACAAGGACACGCGCATACCGATGGCGGTCAACATCTTCGCCTACTGGATCATCGCTTTCCCGCTCGCCTACCTGGCGGCGGTTACCTACAAGCTGCCACCCAACTTCATCTGGGGAGGGTTCGTTGCCGGCCTGACGATTGCTGCCCTGATGCTGACCTGGCGCTATGCGCGCATCTCCGGTGAGGCGGTCAAAGAGTCGGCCTTATATTCGCATTGAGGCGGAACAGGTTGCCGGGGTCGTAGGTGTTCTTTATCTCGACGAGCCGCGGGTAATTCTCGCCGAAATTGCCCCAGGTCTTTTGTTCTGACTCCTCGTTCAGATTCGTGTAGTAGCCCTTCATGAACGGCTGCACCGCCGCATAATATCTTCTTACGCCCGCAATGCGTTGTTCGGACTCGGACGGGTCTGTCCAGGTTGCGTTTATGCCCATGTTCAGTTCGACATCGCGGTGCACGAATGCAGTATCCGTTGAGGCAACACGCGCGACCGCGCCTCCTTCGTGCTGGAACCAGCCGGCGGGTAACCAGTCGCCCTCGAAGTTCTCGACCATCGCGTCGATCGCGTCGTCGGTCAGCTCGACGATAAAGCCTGACTTGAGGTAGTTGAGGGTACCGTGACCCAGGTAGGCATCGCTCTTGGTCTGAAAGGCCGAATAGTCAAGTGGCCCCAGTTCACCACCGCTGCGTTTTCCGAAGTCAAGCAGCGGCGCCAGCACCCTCGCACCTTCCTTATGATTCCCGGACCACACGACCTCGACGGCGATCATGCGCGCCCCGTCCTCCCCGACGTACCAGATCGGCTCGACATTCGCCGCGTCCGGCAGGCTCTGGTTGAGGTCCGCCCACAATCGCAGCAGGTCGCGCGCCTGGTCGAAGTGGTAGACCAGCGTGCCGCCGTAGACCGTGGGATCGAACGGGTGCAGACGATACACGAACTCCGTGACGACACCGAAGTTTCCGCCGCCGCCGCGCAACGCCCAGTAGAGATCCGGGTTTTCCTCGGCGCTCGCACGGAGAACCCGCCCGTCGGCGGTCACGACCGTTGCCGCGAGCACATTGTCGACGGCGATCCCGTGCAGGCGGTCCGTCCGGCCCAGCCCTCCGCCGAGCGTGAAGCCGCCGCAGCCCGTGTGCGATACGATACCCGTTGTTGTCGCGAGTCCGTGCTCGAAGGTGGCGCCGTCGAGATGGCCGAGTAGAGCCCCGCCGTCGACGCGCGCCGTTCGGCCATCCACGTTCACGTCGACCGAGTGCATGGTCGACAGGTCGATCATCATGCCGCGGTCGCAGGTCGACTTGCCGGGAAAGCTGTGGCCGCCGCCCTTGACGGCGAGCAGCAGATTGCGCTCGCTGGCGAACGTCACGGCGCTCGCCACGTCAGCGGTCGTCCGGCATTTCACGATCAGGGCCGGGTGCCTGTCGATCATGCCGTTCCAGACCTGGCGGGCGCTGTCGTAACCCGCGTCCTGCGGCAGGAACAGCGTGCCGTCGAGGCGCTCCGCAAGCTCTCGCACGGCCGCGCGCTCCAGCGAAACCGCTTCACCATCACCAGTGACAGCGTCGATCGCGAGCGATGAGCCACGTGAGTAGGCAGGAATCGAGGTAGCAAAGCCCGCGGCGAGCGCCGACAGGCAGAAATCGCGTCGTTTCATGGCAACCCCCCCGGGTATCGTCAATCAGAGCTTAGTAGACGAACGCAGGGGTCGCCACCAATGGCGTGCCGCCTAGCTCTGGCCGAAATCCGGTGCATCACCGGCAAGGTACTCGTCTTCTTCCGCCGTGTTCTCGCGGCCGAGCACCGCGTTCCTGTGCGGGAAGCGGCCATACTGCTCGATGATGTCGCGGTGCAGTTCGGCGAACTGCGCGATGGTCAGGAAGGTTTCCTGGAGGGTCGGCGACACAGCCTCGGCAAGCCGCGTAAAAAGCTCCACGGACTTGTCCTGCACCTTGATGGACTCGGCGTGCTGCAGCGGCATGTAGAAGAACGCGCGCTGGATAGGGGTGAGCCCGCGGTCCTTCTTCTGCATCGCGCCCTCGACACACAGCTTCAGCGCGGCCCTGTCCTTCTCATAGGCCTTCGCGGTGCCGCGGTAGATGTTGCGGCGAAACTGGTCAAGCAACAGGATCAGGGCGAGCCGGCCGCGCGGTTCGTCAGCCCAGTGATCGAGCTTGCCCTCCGACGCGTTTTCGACGTCGGACGCAAAGCTCTGCTCGATCTCGTGATCGAATGCTGCATCTTCGCCGAACCAGATATCCATGCGGCGGTCGATCTGCGGAGCAGTGAGCTGATGCTCCTTGAACCAGAATGAAAGGATCGCATCGATACGCGCCTGGTCCTCGTCAGTGATGGTCGCGCCCCTGCTCTCGGAAAGAAGTTTGACTGACATAGTGTGTCCAGGTGGCGGGCCGGGCCCGTGTGAAGAATCGTGTGACCGCCAGCAAAGTGGGACCTGTGTCACAAATCAGGCCGCACCGGCCGATTGCTGCCGACATTATCAGTAGACTTTAGCAGATGATGGCCGAGGCATCCGACATCCGGGCGCTGACCGGATCCACGGCCTGGCGCCCCCTGTTGACTGCGCTGATCGCGACGGCGATCGCGTCGTGTGGCGGAGATCCCGGCAATGCGGAGCAGCAGCTTCGTGGCTGGGTCGATCGGGGCCACGCGGCGGCCGAGAGCATGGATCGCGGCGCCCTGGTCGACATGATCTCGCCAACCTACAGCGATGCGCGCGGTAATTCCCGTGATGACATCGAAAACCTGTTTCGCTTTTACTTCCTGCGCGCGAAGAAAGTCGGGCTGCTGGTCAGCATCGACGACATCGATGTCTTCGATGACACCGCCGCGCAGGTAATGCTCACCGTTGCAATGGGCGCCACCACGGACTCCGTGCTGGGGTTCAACGCGGACGCCTACGAGTTCGAGCTGAACCTCGAAAAGGCAGACGATGAATGGTTGCTCGTCAGCGGTCGCTGGAACGATGTCGGCAAAGAGCTGCGTTAGGAGATCCCTATTATGAAAACTGCCCGTTTGCGAATCATTGGCTTGAGTACACTCGCGTGTCTCGCGGCCGGCTGTGCGAGCACCGGCGTGCTGGTCGAGAAACCCGGGGTAAGCCTGCGCAACGTGGAGGTCGCGGAAATCGACGTGCATGCCCAGACCTTCGTACTGAATTTCGAGGTCGCGAACCCCAACCCGTTCCCGCTGCCCATCCGTTCCGTTTCCTACGGCGTGGAGCTCGATGGCCTGCGCCTGGCGAGCGGCGAGACGCAGAGCGCGTTCACCGTGCCCGCGGGCGGCGACAGCCACTTCGCAATCACCGTGGACGTCGACCTGATGCGCACCGCACCAGAGCTGCTGTTCGTGGTCCGCGAAGGCATGTACCGGGACATCCCCTACGCCCTCGAAGGCCGGTTCGCGATCGACGTGCCGCTCGCAGCCCCGGTTTCGTTCCGCAACGAGGGCTCGATACGGCTGCACAGCGGCGAACTCGCCGCCGATCGCAACGATTAGCGGCGCCCCTTGGTTACGCGCGTAACCAAGGAAACGGCTGTCGGCAGGATCGCCGGATGAGCCGTTAAGTAGCTGTTTTCAATGAACTTGCTGCGGCGCACTCGCGGGCAACGCGGGCCCTGACATATACTTCATCGTTCGGGTTGGTCGCTGACAACCACCCAATCTCAGTGAAAACGGCAATGCGGGAGCGCGTCAGGCGACACCCGGGGCGACTATGACGGAGCGATCTCTACAACGAGGTGCAGCGGGACTTTACGACCCGGCGTTCGAGCGCGACAGCTGCGGCTTCGGGCTGATCGCCAATCTCGACGACATTCCCAGCCACTTCGTGGTGGAGACCGCCATCGCGGCCCTGGCCCGCCTCACGCACCGCGGTGCGGTCGCGCCGGACGGCAAGACCGGCGACGGTTGCGGCCTGCTCATCAAATTCCCGTTCGGTTTCCTGCGCGCGGTGGGTGAGGCGCTGGGCTTGACGCTGGCCGAGCGATTCGCCGCGGGTACCGTGTTCCTGAGCCACGACAAGGCAGACGCGGCAACGGCGCGCGCCGTGATCGAGACGGCAATTCGCGAAACCGGCCTCGAGGTCGCGGGCTGGCGCGAGGTGCCGACCGACCCGTCCGTCTGCGGCGAGGTCGCGCTCAAGACCCTGCCACGTATTGAACAGGTATTCGTCAACGCGACCAAGGACATGCAGCGCGGCCGCTTCAACCGACGCCTGTTTCTCGCGCGGCGCCGGGCCGAGAACCGGCTCGAGGACCGCGAGACCTACATCGCCAGCCTGTCTTCGGTCACGATCAGCTACAAGGGCATGATCCTGCCCGCGGCGCTGCCGGACTTTTACCCTGACCTGCGCGATCCGCGCCTGGAATCTTCCGTGTGCCTGTTCCACCAGCGGTTCTCGACGAACACGCTGCCCGAGTGGCGTCTCGCGCAGCCGTTCCGCTTCCTGGCGCACAACGGCGAGATCAACACCATCCAGGGCAACCGCAACTGGGCGCAGGCGCGGGCCAAGAACTTCCGCTCCGACAAGCTGGACGACATCTCCGATCTGAACCCGATCATTTCGCTGACGGGCTCCGATTCGTCGAGCCTCGACAACATGCTCGAGGTGCTGCGCGCGGGCGGCATGGACGTGCTGCAGGCCATGCGCATCCTGCTGCCGCCGGCGTGGCAGACCGTGGATGACATCGACCCGGAAGTGCGTGCTTTTTACGAGTATTTCGACTGCCAGATGGAACCCTGGGACGGGCCTGCCGGCATCGTGCTCACTGACGGCCGCTACGCGGCCTGCTGCCTCGATCGCAACGGCCTGCGACCGGCGCGCTACGTAATCACGAGAGACCGCCACATCACCATCGCGTCGGAGATCGGTGTTTACGACTACGATGAGAAGAACGTCGTGGAAAAGGGGCGCCTCGGTCCGGGCGAGATGCTGGCCGTCGACCTTGTCAACGGCGGGCTGCTGGACACCGACGAGATCCACGACCGGCTAAAGAGTCGGGCCCCTTACAAGAAATGGCTCAAGCAGGGCGTGCGCTATCTCGATTCGGAACTGATCGACACGCACACGGCGGCCGAGCCGTTTGACCCGGCCACGCTCGCGACGTACCAGAAGATGTTCAACGTGAGTCGCGAGGAACTCAGCGACGTGATCGCGGTGCTCGCAAAAGCGGAGCAGGAGGCCGTCGGCTCGATGGGCGACGACACGCCGATGGCCGTTCTGTCCTGCAAGGTGCGTTCGCCGTTCGATTATTTCCGGCAGCAGTTCGCACAGGTCACGAACCCGCCGATCGATTCGCTGCGCGAGCGCATCGTGATGTCGCTGCAGACGAATATCGGCCGCGAGTCCAGCCTGTTCGATATCGGACCCCAGCATGCGCAGCAGGTGATCATGAACTCGCCCGTGCTGTCGCAGAAGAAACTCCGGCAGCTGCTCGGCCCCGACATGTACGGCGAAGATTACGCATTCGTCGACCTCAATGTGGACGACACGCTGTCGCTGCCCGAGGCGCTCGACCGAATCTGCGAGCAGGCCGAGGCGGCGGTCAGGGGCGGCAAGCTCATCGTAGTTCTGAGCGACCGATATCTCGAGAACGGCAAGCTGCCGGTGCATGCGTTGCTGGCGACGGGTGCCGTGCACCACCATCTCGTCGCCAAGGGCCTGCGCTGCGACGCCAACATCATTGTCGAGACCGGCGTGGCGCGCGACCCGCACCATTTCGCCTGCCTGATCGGCTACGGCGCGACCGCCGTGTACCCCTACCTCGTTTACCAGTCGCTCCACGATATCGGTAAACGCGGCAACATCGGCAAGCAGCAACAGCTCGGCCGCAGCTACCGGCGCGGTATCCGCAAGGGGCTGTTCAAGATCATGTCGAAGATGGGCATCTCGTCGATCTCGAGCTACCGCGGTGCGCAACTGTTCGAGATCGTCGGGCTTGCGGACGAGATCGTTGACCGCTGCTTCAAGGGCACGACGTCGCGCATCCAGGGATCCGGGTACGACGACCTGCTGGGCGACCAGAAGGCGCTTGCAAAACTGGCCTGGGAGACGCGCGAGCCGATTACGCAGGGCGGCCTGCTGAAATACGTGCACGGCGGCGAGTACCATTGCTACAACCCGGACGTCATCGCCACGCTTCAGTCGGCGGTGCGTTCCGGCGACTACGAACGTTACCGGGCGTACGCGGAGCTCGTGAATGAGCGGCCCGTTTCGACGCTGCGGGACCTGATGCATCTCAAGGCCCTGGGCCCGCCGGTGCCAATCGAAGAAGTCGAGCCCGTGGAAGCCATCCTGCCGCGTTTCGACAGCGCCGGCATGTCGCTGGGCGCGTTGTCGCCGGAAGCGCACGAAGCGCTAGCGATCGCGATGAACCGCATCGGCGCGCGGTCGAATTCCGGCGAAGGCGGCGAGGACCCGGCGCGCTACAAGAGCGAGCGGGTTTCGAAGATCAAGCAGGTTGCGTCGGGGCGCTTCGGCGTGACCGCGGAGTATCTCGTCAACGCCGAAGTCATCCAGATCAAGATCGCGCAGGGCGCGAAGCCCGGCGAGGGCGGCCAGCTGCCGGGTCACAAGGTCAACGACCTGATCGCGCGCCTGCGTTACGCGAAGCCCGGCGTCGGTCTCATCTCGCCGCCGCCGCATCATGACATTTATTCGATCGAGGACCTGGCGCAGCTCATCTTCGATCTCAAGCAGGTAAATCCGGAAGCGCTCGTTTCCGTGAAGCTGGTGGCGGAACCCGGCGTCGGCACGGTCGCCGCCGGCGTCGTGAAAGCCTACGCGGACCTGATCACGATATCAGGTTACGACGGCGGCACCGGCGCGAGCCCGGTCAGCTCCGTGAAATACGCGGGCAGTCCCTGGGAACTCGGGCTGTCCGAGGCGCACCAGGTGCTGCGCATCAACGGCATGCGGCACAAGGTGCGGCTGCAGACCGACGGCGGGCTCAAGACGGGGCTCGACGTCGTCAAGGCCGCCGTGCTCGGCGCGGAGAGCTTCGGTTTCGGCACGGCACCCATGGTCGCGCTCGGCTGCAAGTACCTGCGCATCTGCCATCTCAATAACTGTGCGACCGGCGTGGCGACGCAAAACAACGTGCTGCGGAGCGAGTACTTCGTCGGCCTGCCGGAGATGGTGATCAACTTCTTCCGTTTCGTGGCCGAAGAGGTCCGTGAGCGCATGGCGGAACTCGGCGTCCGCTCGCTCGAAGAGTTGATCGGGCGCGTGGATCTCGTCGAGCTGCAGCCGGGCCAGACGGCGCGGCAGGCGCGTCTCGACCTGTCACCCATCGTTTCCGACGCGGGCATCGCGAGCAACGCACCCCAGTTCTGCACCGAGCCGCGCAACCCGCCATTCGACAAGGGCGAACTGGCGGAGGCGATGCTCGAGGCGACCGTCGATGCCATCCGCAACAAGTCGGGCGGCAGCTTCGCGTTCGAAGTTCGCAATTCGGATCGCTCGATCGGCGCCCGACTGGCCGGCGAGATCGCGAGGCTGCACGGCAACGAGGGCATGCGCGACGAGCCGCTCGACATACGGCTGCTGGGCACGGCCGGACAGAGTTTCGGCGCCTGGAACGTGGCGGGCCTGAACCTGAACCTCGTCGGTGACGCGAACGACTATGTCGGCAAGGGCATGTCGGGCGGCCGCATCACGATTCGCCCCCCGAAGAACGTGGGCTATGTCGCGAGGGAGACGGCGATCATCGGCAACACCTGCCTGTACGGCGCGACCGGCGGGCAGCTGTTCGCGGCCGGGCGCGCGGGCGAGCGCTTCGCCGTGCGTAACTCGGGTGCAACAGCCGTCATCGAGGGCGCGGGCGATCATTGCTGCGAGTACATGACGGACGGCGTCGTGGTCGTGCTCGGCCGCACCGGCGTCAACTTCGGCGCGGGCATGACGGGCGGTTTCGCCTACGTGCTGGACGTCGACAGGCACTTCGTCGATCGCTACAACCACGAACTCATCGACATCCACCGCGTATCGCCGGAGAGCATGGAGGCGCACGTGCACCACCTGCGCGGTTTGATCATGGCGCACATCGAGGCGACCGGCAGCGAGTGGGGTGAGATGATTCTCGACGATTACCGCGCGTTCCTGCCGAAGTTCTGGCTGGTGAAGCCGAAAGCGGCCGAACTCGGCTCGCTGATCGAGTCGCTGAGGCAGGCGGCATGATGAATTCTCGCGGGAGCGGCTGCAATAGGAGCGCTTCTCGAAGCGCGATTAGTTTGAATGGCTAAACACCCGCTCCAGTTTCTTGAAATCCCGCGGCGCGATCCGGAAAAGCAGGCGCCGGAGGAACGCGTGCGCCACTTCGGCGAGATCTACGCCAGCTACGACGGCGCCGATGCTGCGCAGCAGGCTGGCCGGTGCCTGTCCTGCGGCAATCCGTATTGCGAGTGGAAGTGCCCGGTGCACAACTACATCCCGAACTGGCTGATGCTCATCGAGGAAGGCAAGCTGTTCGAAGCGGCGGAACTCTCGCACCAGACCAACTCCCTGCCGGAGATTTGCGGTCGCGTCTGTCCGCAGGACCGGCTGTGCGAGGGAGCGTGCACGCTGAACGACGGTATCGGCGCCGTGAGCATCGGCAACGTCGAGCGTTACATTACCGACGAGGCGGTGAAGCTCGGATGGCGGCCGGACATGTCGAACGTCATCGACAGCGGCAAGCGGGCGGCCATCATCGGTGCCGGTCCTGCCGGTCTCGCCGCCGCAGATATTCTCGCGCGTGAGGGCATCCGGTCGGTGGTCTATGACGCTTACCCGGAGATAGGCGGCCTGCTCACCTTCGGGATTCCGCCGTTCAAGCTGGAGAAGCAGATCGTGAGCCAGCGGCGCGAACTCCTCGAAGGCATGGGCGTGGAGTTCGTACTCAATACCCGTATCGGGGAAGACAAACCCTTCGAGCAACTTCTCGAGGAGTACGACGCCGTGTTTCTCGGCATGGGTGCCTACACTTACGTGAGGGGCGGCTTCCCCGGCGAGGAACTTGATGGCGTGTATGACGCGCTGCCGTATCTGGTGTCGAACGTGAACCGGCTCATGGGTATCGAGGACGACTCGCTGGAATACATCGACCTTGCGGGCAAGCACGTCGTGGTGCTCGGCGGCGGCGACACCGGCATGGACTGCAACCGCACGGCGATCCGCCAGGGTGCGGCGAGTGTGAGCTGCGCGTACCGCCGTGACGAGGCCAACATGCCGGGCTCACGCCGCGAAGTTCGCAACAGCAGGGAAGAAGGCGTGAACTTCCTGTTCAACCGGCAGCCGCTCGAAATCGTCGGCAGCGATCGCGTGACGGGCGTGAAAGTCATCGAGACGCGGCTGGGGGAACCGGGCGCGGACGGCCGCCGCCGGCCCGAGACCGTGCCGGGCACGGAGGAGATCCTGCCGGCCGACGCGGTCATTGTCGCGTTCGGCTTCCGGCCGAATCCGCCGGAATGGTTTGCGAATGCAGGCATCGAGACGTTGCCGAGCGGCCGGGTGCGCGTCGCGACGCTCGGCGACTACCCGTTCCAGACGACCAACCCGAAAGTATTTGCCGGCGGCGACATGGTGCGCGGGTCGGACCTCGTGGTTACCGCGGTATTCGAGGGCCGCGAGGCGGCGAAAGGAATCTCGAAGTACCTCGGCGTATGGTGAGCGGTACGCGCCCGCGCCTGACGTGAAAGCGATCATATTCGACATCGACGGTACGTTGATCGAGTCGATGGCCGTTGATACCGAACTGTACTTTTCCTCGATCCGGGAAATTCTCGGCCCGGTGGTGTTTCGAGACCCGCTCAGCGACTACGATCACGTCACCGATAGCGGAATACTCGCGCAAGTTCTGGATGAAAACGGCCACGCTTTCGACGACGGGGTCGTCGCGGCGATTCAATCCGTCTTCGTCGACAAGATCAACAGGCACATAAAGTCCGAGGGACAATTCCCGGCAATCGACGGTGCGGTCGAGTTCGTCGCAAAAGCCCGGGCGTCAGGCGACACGCGCGTTGCCATCGCGACGGGCGGCTGGCGGCAGTCGGCGCTCCTCAAGCTCGAGAGCGCGGGTTTCGACATCGATGGCATTCCGCTGGCGACCAGCGACGATGCACCATCGCGGATCGAGATCATGCGCACCGCCCTGGCAAGTCTCGGCCGCAACTTCGAGTCGATTACGTATTTCGGCGATGCCGAGTGGGATCGGCGGGCCTGCCGCAGCCTCGGCTGGAACTTCGTGGCCGTCGGCCCCGGCCTGGGGGGCATTCGCTCTTACTTCGAGGTATCCCTGTAGGAACACGGCACTATGCGACGGGCGTATACGGTCTGAGCAACGACCCGGGCTCGTGCCCGTCGACGACGCTCGCTCCGGTTGCGTTACAATTTCCGCATACTCGGATTTCGCGAACAAGGGGGGGTCAATGAATCCGGTCGGCTGGTTCGAAATCTACGTGCAGGACATGGATGCCGCGAAGTCTTTCTACGAGACGGTATTCGACGTCGAGCTGGAGAAACTCAGCGATGCACAGCCGGAACTCTGGAAGTTCCCGCAGTCGATGAGCAGCTACGGGGCGTCGGGTGCCCTCGCGAGCGTGGAGGGCATGCCGTCCGGCGGCAACAGTACGCTCGTCTACTTCACCTGCGACAACTGTGCCGATGAACTGTCCCGCGTTGTAGAGGCTGGCGGCAAGGTGATGAAAGAGAAATTCTCGATCGGAGAATACGGCTTCATCGCGCTTGCCTTCGATCCGGATGGCAACATGATCGGCCTGCACTCGATGCAATGACGGCGACGTATCCGCACACTAATCGACAGCCGGCCCGGGAACACCGAAAAAGTGACCGGCAGACCCCGGGGAGGGGGACTGTTTGCTGCTAAGCTGCGCGCGCGCCGACGAATAATTACAAGAAATCCCTGCACGGATCGGAGCACGTCATGACGGACAAAGGACCCCCCGAACTCACACTCCGCGCGGTCGTACTCGCGATCGTGCTTGCGGTCATACTCGCCGCCGCCAACGCCTACCTGGGCCTGTTCGCGGGCATGACCATCGCCTCTGCCATACCGGCTGCAGTCGTCTCGATGGCCGTGCTGAAGATGCTCGGGGGCGGCCATATCCTCGAAAACAACATCGTCGCGACCGGCGCTTCCGCGGGTACCTCGATTGCCACCGGCGTGATATTCACGATCCCGGCGCTCATTCTGCTCGGTTACTGGGTCGACTTTCGGTACACGTGGGTGCTGGCTATAGCAGGCCTCGGCGGCCTGCTCGGCGTGCTGTTCTCGGTGCCGCTGCGCCGTTCGCTGATCGTGGACCAGGGGCTCGCGTTTCCCGAAGGCAAGGCGGCGGCCGAGGTGCTGCGCACGGGTGACCGCCCGGGCGAAGGCCTGAAGATCCTCGCCGGGGCGGCCGCCTTCGGCGGCCTGGTGAAACTCTCGGCCGGCAGCGGGCTGAGGCTGATTCCCGACACCGCGTCGGCGTCGGCATGGTTCGACAAGACCATCGCTTATTTCGGTACCAACCTGTCGCCGGCGCTGTTCGGCGTCGGTTACATCGTGGGCCTCAACATCGGTGTCGTCATGCTGGCCGGCGGTGCCGTCGCGTGGTTGGTAGCGATTCCGATCTACAGCACCTTCTTCCTGGCGAACGACCCCGTACTGGGCGTCCAGCTGGCCGGCGCAAGCGCGGAGGACACTGCGTACGCCATCTGGTCGACGCAGGTCCGTTACCTCGGCGTCGGCGCGATGCTCGTCGGTGGCGTGTGGACACTGATCTCGCTGCGCAAGTCCCTGGTATCGGGCATCAAAAGCGGCCTTACGGCGGGCGACGGTCCTGGCAAGTCCGCGGTACCTGCGACCGAGCGCGACATGCCCATGCGCTACATCCTCATCGGAACGGCGCTTTTCACGCTGCCGCTTCTCGTACTGTACCAGGCGATTGTCGACCAGTGGTTGGTCAGCATCCCGATGACGATCATCATGATAACCGCGGGTTTCCTGTTCGTCTCGGTTTCGGCGTACATGGCTGGCCTGGTCGGCTCGTCCAACAACCCGGTCTCCGGCCTGACGATCGCGACGATCCTGTTCGCCGCGCTGGTGCTCGCCGCGTTGCTCGGGCGGAGTTCGCCCATCGGTGCGGTCGCGACGATCATGATTGGCGCCGTGGTCTGCTGTGCCGCCTGCATCGGCGGCGACAACCTCCAGGACCTGAAATGCGGCTACATCCTGGGTGCGACCCCCTGGAAGCAGCAGTTCATGCTGGCGGTGGGTGGCGTCTCGAGCGCTTTCATCATGGCACCCGTGCTGAGCCTGCTCGCACAGGCTTACGGTATCGGCGTGCCGACCGAGACCCACCCCAATCCACTGCTCGCGCCGCAGGCAAACCTGATGGCCTCGGTGGCGAAAGGCATTTTCGGCGGCGAGTTGCCGTGGACCATGATCGGTATCGGCGCGGCCATCGGGGTGATAATCATCGCCTTCGATCAATACCTCAAGAAGCGCGGTGCCGCCTGGCACTCGCCGGTGCTGGCCTGTGCGGTCGGTATTTACCTGCCACTCGAGCTGAGCGTGCCGATCTTCGCGGGCGGCTTGGTAGCACACCTCGTCGAGCGACAATTTCCCCCGGGTATCGCGGAAGGCGACCGCGAGCGGATACACCAGAAAGGCACGCTGTTCTCCGCGGGCCTGATCACCGGCGAAGCGCTGATGGGCATTATCATTGCGATCCCTATCGTCGCGGTGGGTTCTGCACAGGTTCTCGCCCTGCCGCCGTCGATGCACTTCGGTAGCTGGCTGGGGCTGCTCTTCCTTGCGGCGATCGGTATCATCCTGTACCGCACGGCGATCAGGCAAACCGGGCCAGACGAAACGCGTCGAATGCGATGACCATCGAATTCTCAGTTCTCAACGAGCAGAAAGCCGTTGCCATAAAGGCCGAAGGCCAGGTGACTTCCGCCGACGTCCGCGAGATGCGCCGCCGCAGCGTGGAGATGGCCGAGCAGACCGGCTACCGGAACTTCATCGTCGATATCCGCAAACTCCTGTCGATCGACGACGGCTCCGATTTTGCCGCCTTCGATCTCGGTGAGCAGTTCAAGGAGGCCGGTTTCTCCATCTGGAACAACACGGCGGTGCTGATGCCGGAAGATCCCGCGGCCCGGGCGCAGGCCGAGTTCCTGCACACGGTCGAAGTCAATCGCGGCAGGGGGGTACTGTCGTACGTCGAGTCCTACGACGAGGCCTTCAGCTGGTTCGCGGACATGGCGCGCCACGGCTGAGGGGAGCGAGCGCCCGGCGTCAAAGGACGGCCGTCAGGAACCGGCTGAACGGGTCCTCGCGGTAATCTGCGAACGGCCCGCATTCGACGAAACCGAACTTTCGATACAGGGCGTGAGCCGCCTCGAAGCCGGGACCCGATCCGGTCTCGAGACTCAGGCGCTCGAAGTTCCTGCGCCTCGCCTCGGCAACCAGGTGCTCGAGCAATGCGGCACCGACGCCTTTGCGCAAATGCGCGCTGGCGGTTCGCATGGACTTGATTTCGCCGTGCCGCTCGTCGAGCCGTTTCAGGGCAATGCAGCCGAGAACCTCGCTGCCGTCCCGCATCGTCCAGAAAGTGATGTCCGAAGCCTTGAGGCCCTCGACGTCCAGTGCATGAATGCTCTCCGGCGGCGAATGATCCGCCATGCCCTGCAGGTGTTCGCGAAGCAGAGCCAGGACATCGGGGTCGTCCAGGCCGCCCTCGGTGATACTCACTCGTGCGCAATCTCCTCGGTCGTGAACAGATAGTCCTTCAGTTCCTTGTCGAACCGCGGATCGCGGCGCCGGATCCACTCCAGCACCATGGCGGCATGCTCTTTCTCCTCGTCCCGGTTGTGCGCGAGGATCGCGGCGAGTTCCTTGTCCTTGCAGGCATCGACGCGCTGGTTGTACCAGTCGACGGCCTCGAGCTCCTCCATCAATGAAATGATCGCACGGTGCATGTCGCGGGTTTCGGTGCTCAGTTCCTCGACCGGTTCGTGGTAACCCTCGTTTGCCATGTTTGACTCCTGTTGCGAATTCGTCTGCGGATGTTGAAAAGCTGCCGGCGATGATACCAAGCCTGCGACCCGCATCTGCCCCTGCTGACCCTATTCGCAAATCGCGCAGTGGGCGCCCTTCAAGCGCCCGTGCGCTGCAACGTCTTAGCGGGCGATTGCACCAGAGGAGCGAGACCATGAGAGCCCTATCGAACGACAGCGTACGGATTGCCGCTGCCGTGGTTCTCTCACCCGTCGACGGGTTGGCCCGGGAAGTCTCGGGTTTCGCAACATTTCCCCCGGGACGGGGCCGGCGCATGGAGCTGTATGCTCTCGCGGGCCTTACGGACAGCAGCACCGCCTTCGGTGGCGGGCGGCTATTTTCGACCGACCTCGGCGAGCGTCGCGTCAGCCACCGGCAGGCCTACGGAAAACCTGACGCCTTCATCGGCGTTTTCGGCCGTGATCCGGCCGCCGTGGCCTTCGGCGATGAGCTTCGCCACGTACAGCCCGAGACCGAGGTGCCTGTCGTTGCCGTCGGCACGCACGGACACCATCGAGTCGAACAGCTGGGAACGCATTCGCTCGGGTAACGGCGGCCCCGGGTTGTGAACACTCAGGACGAGACCCCCGTCGCCGGCGTCGAGGCGGATGGTGATCGGGTCCCCGCTGCTGCTGAAATCGACGGCATTGTCCACGAGCTTGTCCAGCATCTGGATCAGCAGCTCCGGTGAGCCGCGCATTGCCGTCGCGGCAGCAGTACAGTCGAATTCGAAACGGCGGTCGGGGTAGACATCACGGTACGCGGCCACGGTCGGCGACAGCACGCTCTCGAGCTCGAACGTCTCGGGTTCCGCGTGCCCCATGAGTTCCTCGACCCGGCTGGCTTCGCTCATCGCATTGAGGATGCGGCGCAGCCGTTCGGCGCCGTCCTTGGCCCGCGCCGTATACTCGGCGGATGCGCCTTCTAGACGTTCGTGCTCGAGGTTTTCCAGCGACGAGGTAACGATGGCCAGCGGCGTGCGCAATTCGTGCGACAGCTTGGATGCAAGCGAACGGAGGTAAGCGTTGTAGTCGGCAAGTTGCCCCAGCACGTAGGAAAAGCTGCGTGAAAGGTCGCCTATCTCGTCGCCGGATTCGGCGCTCGGGAGCGCGGTGCGGATCGCGCCGCCTTCAACCGCCTGTTCCGCGGCGAGGCTGAGGCGCCGAATCCGCCGCGACAACCAGGTCGCGTAGCCGAGCAACCCGGCGGCGACGAGCAGGGTTGCGACGATCGTTACGTTCATCAGGCGGGCCAGCCCTTCGTTCCTGAGGCTGAGGATCGCGTCGGTGCCCTGCTGCAGCACGACGGCGCCTATCGTGTTGCCGTTCCTGGCGACGGGCTCGGCGACGGCAACAATCGCCCTGCCGCTGTCGAGACTGCGAAACCAGCTCTCCGAGCTGCGCCCGTCGAGCGCCGCCGTGATGTAAGGCTGGTGCTCACGGCCGCTCGGGTCCGGTTCGGCAAACGCGGGCTCGGTGCCGGGCTCCACGAGCGCCGTGTACGCGATCCGCAGCCAGTTCGAGACCGCGCCCTGCGACGCCTGCGACGCCGTGCCGGGCGAGCCGACGGCCGCAATGCGCCAGCCGTTACGGTCGGTGATGAGCATGCGCGTTCCGGGCTGCACAAGCCTTTCCGCCAGCGCCGTCAGGTCGGGCGAAATCGTGACGAAAGACCCGGGCAGCTGTCCCGCAAAACTGGAGCTGCGGACTCCGGCTTCACGTCTGCTGGCCGTATTGACGACACTTATACCGAGGTGAGTCCCGAGCAGGTTGACCGGGATCCGAGCCTCGACCTGGTAGCCGCCCGCCACATCCTGCCAGCGCGCCTGAACTGCCGGTTCTGGACCAAACCCGAACGCGCTTCGCAACCCGGCGATGACGGGGCCAGGCGCCTCCGCGGCGAACACGAGCTTCTCACTCGCCATCGGCGGGTTTGCGCTGACCAGGACCACGTGATCCGCGTAGGATGGGCCGGTGTCGACCGCAATCGAAGAGGGCGACGCATAGACGACTTCTTTGTCCGACACGGCCGCGTACAAATAGAGATACCGCCCGTGCAGCCCGATCACGAACCGGATCGGCCCGTCGACACCCCTGATCTGCCGCAGCGAATCCGGTGGCAGGGACCAGTCATTGACGTAGCCATCGATCAATGGCGCAGCATCGAGGTGATGACCGTAGAGCTGGTCGGCCGGCGTCGCGTTGCCGTCAGGCCCGACGGGAAATTCTTCCGGGTAACGTTCCAGCGACTCCGCCACGGCACTCGCCGTGCCCGACAGCATCTGCTGCTGGCTCTGGCGCAGCGCCGACTCCGTTTCGCGGATGAACTCGCATCCCGCCCACGGCAGTACGAGTATCAGCAGGCTGACGAGAAGCAACTGCCGTCTGAGGTTCATACCGGCTGCGCTGTCAGTCCGCTAGCCAGCGATAGCCCATGCCGTAGACGGTTTCGATGTTGCTGAAGTCCGCGTCGACCGCCTGGAACTTGCGTCGAATCCGCTTTATGTGGGACGTGATGGTGTTGTCGTCGAGCACCGCCTGCGCGGCATCCATGAGCTGCTGCCGATTCTTCACGTGCCCCGGGTAACGCGCCATCGCGTGTACCAGCCAGAACTCGGTCAGCGTCAGGCCGAGCGGCACGCCACGCCATTGCACGGACATCCTGTCGGTGTCGATCTCGAGGCTGCCGCGCGTGATGCGCCCGCCCTCCGCCTGCGGTCTCTGCAGCGCGTCGAGGCGGCGGAACAGTGCTCCGACACGTGCCATCAGGTGCGGCAGGCTGATGTCTTTCGTGAGGTAATCATCGGCGCCGAGCCGCAGTCCGGACACCGCATCGAATTCGCTGTCCCTCGCGGTGAGAAAGATGATCGGGAGGTTCGCCGACTGCGCGCGCAGCTCACGGCACAACTCGAAGCCGCCTTCGACATCGTCTTTCAGGTTGATGTCGATGACGACGAGATCCGGGAGCCGCGACGCGAAGGCCGCGAGTGCCGGTGCGCGCGAATCGTAGGCATCCACGGCGTAGCCCTCGCGGCGGAAGGCCGCCACGTAGTTGTCACGGATTGCCGCTTCGTCTTCGACGATCGCTATGCGCTTGGCCAAATCGGACTCCTCAGGACCACGCCACAATTTGCCACATTACGCCGGTGCATTGCCACGCCGCCGACCGGGGCGCGACCCACTGACTTGTTCGAATGACCCTGGCGCCACTGGGAGACCTGGAATGCTGCGAACAAGAATACTGACGACCATCGTCCTTGTAACCGCCTGGCTGTCGCTGCCTGCCGCCGCTGCGCAGGAGCTGGCGCATGCCGGCGTACAGTCCGGCACCCTGCTATTGAAGATGCAGGCGGGGCTCAGGATCGCGACACGCACGAACACGGATGTCGCGATGACCGTGAGCGGCCTCGTCGCCCGGGTGTCGGTGCGGCAGACGTTTCGCAACGACGGTGACGAGTGGACGGAAGGCGTCTACGTGTTTCCGTTGCCCGACAGGGCTGCGGTCGACCGGATGCGGCTGCATATCGGGGAGCGTTACATCGAGGGCGAGATCCGGGAGAGGGCGCAGGCGAGGAAGGACTACGAGCAGGCGCGCGACGAGG
Organism: Woeseiaceae bacterium; assembly: GCA_041601995.1. Lineage (GTDB taxonomy): Bacteria > Pseudomonadota > Gammaproteobacteria > Steroidobacterales > Woeseiaceae > UBA1847. The sequence continues at coordinate 21,122 of JBFIHC010000012.1, forward strand.
GCAGGAAAGCCGGTCTCGTCGAGCAGGAGCGCCCGAACCTGTTCACGACGTCGGTTGCGAACATTGCCCCCGGTGAACGGGTCGTTGTCGAAATCGAGTACCTCGAGGACCTGCGCTACGACAACGGCACGTTCTCGATCCGCTTTCCCATGACGCTGACACCGCGTTACATACCGGGTTCGCCGGTTCCGGACCGACAGGGCAGCGGCTGGTCGGCGGACACGACACGGGTCAGCGACGCGTCACGCATTACGCCGCCGCACGTGACGGCATCGCACGACCACAGGATTTCGCTGCGGGCGAACATCGATGCGGGCATGCCGCTGGAGATCGTCGCGAGCCGTTATCACCCCATCGAGGTCTCGGAGGACCGCGGCCGTTACACGGTATCGCTCGGGAACGACGACGTGCCGCTCGATCACGATTTCGAATTGCTGTGGCGGCCCGTTGCGTCCTCCGTGCCGCGCGCGATGGTGTTCAAAGAGACCATCGGCGGCCAGCCGCATTACCTGCTGATGGTGCTGCCGCCCGACGCCGGGAAGCACGCCGGGATGACGATGCCGCGCGAGCTGATCTTCATCGTGGATACGTCGGGCTCGATGCACGGCGCATCGATCGCACAGGCGAAGCGGGCGCTCACCCGGGCGATCGACGACCTGGGTCCGGGGGACCGGTTCAACATCATCGAGTTCAATTCGAGCGCCCGGGCGCTGTACCACCAGAGCGTCGCGGCCGATGCCGCAAACCTCGCTCATGCCCGGCGATTCGTAAATGGCCTCGAGGCGAACGGCGGAACGGAGATGCGGCCGGCGCTCAGGCTCGCGCTGGACGCGCCGGGCCTGGAGGGGTACCTGCGGCAGATCGTCTTCATCACCGACGGCAGCGTCGGCAACGAGGACGAACTCTACGCGATGATCGGGACACGACTCGGCAACGCCAGGCTCTTCACGGTCGGCATCGGTTCCGCTCCCAACAGCTGGTTCATGCGCAAGGCCTCGGAGCTCGGCCGTGGCACGTTCGTCGTCATCAGCGCGCTTCACGAGGTCGGGGAGAAGATGGGGCGTCTTTTCGACAAGCTCGGCAGTCCGCAGGTCACCAACATCAATGTCAGCTGGCCGGGCGGCGCCGTGACGGAAGCGTACCCGGCGATCGTCCCCGACCTGTATCTCGGCGAGCCGGTTACCGTCAGGGTGAGGGCCTCGGCACCTTTCCAGCCGGGAGCCGACGTCCGCGTCAGCGGGGATTCGGCCGGTGGCGCATGGAGCCGGGACCTGCCGCTGGCGAGCGACGGGGAGCATCCCGGCATCGGGGCGCTCTGGGCGCGAGCGAAGATTGTCGCGCTTCATGATGACGAGCGGCGCGGCGCAGACCCCGAGACCACCCGCAACGCGGTAGTCGATACCGCGATCGCCCACCACCTCGTCAGCAAGTACACCAGTCTCGTGGCGGTGGACAAGACGCCCGCGCGGCCGGCAGGCGACCCGCTGGCCCGCGAGCAGCTGCCGAACCTGCTGCCGTACGGCCAGAGCATGAACGCGATCTTCGGCTTCCCGGCCACCGCCACGAACGCCGCCGTACTGCAGCGGCGCGGACTGTTGTTGCTGCTGACAGCCCTGTTGTTGCTCGCCGCCCTATCGAGGCGCCGGGGTGAACATCGTGCGCGGCTGGCGTAGCCCGGGGAGCGGCTGGGTCGTGGCCTGCGTGCTTTGCCTCGGTTTCTGGCAACTCGGTGAGGGAGCCTACATTCCAGCCAAGGCCTGGCTTGCGCAGGAACTGATGCAACGCGCGTGGCAGCGCGCCGGGGCAGGCAGTGAGCGGCCGGCTCCCTGGCCGTGGGCGGACACCTGGCCGGTCGCGAGGCTGCAGGCGCTGGGCGGCGACATCGACCTCATTGTTCTCTCCGGCGGTTCCGGGCGCACGCTGGCGTTCGGGCCGGGGCACCTGAGCGCAAGCGCGATGCCGGGCCAGCGCGGCAACAGCGTGATCGCGGGGCATCGCGACACGCATTTCAGCTTCCTGCAGCGCCTCACCGTTGGCGAGCCGCTCGCGGTGGAGACCGTGGACGGGCAGTCGCACCTTTACCAGGTCGTGGATATCGACGTGGTGGATTCACGGCGCAGCAGCCTGCTGCTCGATACGGAGGCGAGCGTGCTGAGTCTCGTGACCTGTTATCCATTCGACGCCCTGGAGCCGGGTGGCCCGATGCGCTACGTCGTTACCGCGCGGAAGCTCTTCTGAGCGCCGCGATCCGCAGGATGGCGGCGGCGCTGATGGCGTCGGTAATCTCGCCGTCGTTGACCAGTTGCAAAGCGTCCTCGAGTGGCAGCTTGCGGATCTGCAGATCCTCGGTCTCTTCGAACGCGGTCTCGCCCTGGGTCAGCCCCTCCGCGATGTAGACGATGCCGACCTCGTCGGTGATGGAGTTGCTGGTGTGGAGGCGCATCACCTCCGACCAGCGCTCGGCGCTCAGCCCCGTTTCTTCTTTCAGTTCCCGCTTAGCGGCGTCGAGCGGCGGCTCGTCGAGCGGCGCGCCGCCCATCGGCAGTTCCCAGGAGTACTCGCCCAGTGTGTAGCGCTGCTGGCCGACGAGCCAGGTGTTACCTTCGTCGTCGAGCGGCAGGATCGCGATCGCGCGGTTCTTGAAGTGAATGTAACCGTAGTGGTTCCTGCCGCCGCCCGGATTGATGACGTGGTCTTCGCGGACCTCCATCCACGGGTTCTCGTAGATGGTGCGCGAGTCCAGTCGCTTCCAGCTCATCCGCCGTGCTCCGCCTGTCTCGTTTCGGCGAACAACTTGAAGTTGTTCATCATGTCTTCGTTGCGCTTGCGGATGCCCCCCGCGAAAAATATACCGAGAAATCGGAAGATACCCCTGAACGAGTGGTTGCCGTACATGGCCCATCGGGTGCGGCCGTCGCCGGTATCCTCGAAGTGATTCACGATGAGCGCGTTGCCGACGTCAGACTCGTAAGTGCCGGCCATGAAATGCGGCTCGCGACGCTCGGTGATGGTCTCGATGAGGGTTACCTTGCGGCCGTTCTCGTCGTACACGAGTTCGGCGACGGCACCCGGCTGACCGTCTTCGCCGCTCTTGCGCGTGAACGACTCGAGGGTCGGCTGCCACGCCTTCATGTTTTCCGGGCTGTCGAAGGTTTCCCAGACCGACCGCTGGTCCGCGTCGATGACGATTTCATGCCTGAACTTCATGCTCGAGACCGCTTCCAGTTGCGTGTCGCAATGATAACCTTGCGCGATGAGCTCGCCCAAACCGAAGTTGACGCAGGGATCGGTCGGCAGGCACCTGGTCGATATGACCGTGCCCGTGCTCTTCGGCATCGCGACCATGATGGCACAGGGCCTCATCGATACCTGGTTCATCGGCCAGGTCGGCGACGCGCAGCTGGCCGCATTCAGCTTCGGCTTCCCGATTCTCATGATCGTCACCAGCGTCGCCATCGGCCTGGGGGCGGGCACCTCGTCGGTCGTTGCCCGCGCGATCGGCGCCGACGACCATCGGCGGGCGCGGCGGCTTTCGACCGACAGCCTGTTGCTGTCGTTCCTGGTGACGGCCGTCATCAGCGCGATCGGAATCCTCACTATCGGTCCGCTGTTCCGCTTGCTCGGCGCGCCCGACGAATTGCTGCCCCTGATACGGGGTTTCATGACGATCCTGTACCTCGGTGTGCCCTTCATCGTCGTCGGCATGGTCGGTATGGCGAGCATGCGCGCCACCGGGGACACGCGCCTGCCGAGCATGCTCATGATCCTGGCGGCCGTGCTCAACGTGATCCTCGACCCGATACTGATCTTCGGTGTCGGGCCGGTGCCCGAGATGGGCCTGAACGGCGCCGCGATGGCCGCGCTGATCGCGCGCGGCACCATCTTCATTGGCACGCTGTATCTGATGCGGCATCGCCTCGACATGGTGAGTTTCAACCGGCCGGACCCGACGGAGATGCGGCAGTCGTGGCGGGACATCCTGCACGTCGGCATACCGGCCGCCGGCACCAATATCATCGTACCGGTCGGCGCCACCCTGGTTACGGCGATGATTGCGCGCTTCGGGCCCGACGCGGTCGCGGGCTTCGGCGTCGCCAGCCGCATCGAATCGATGATGCTGGTCATGTACTACGCGTTGTCGGCGATCATCGGGCCCTTCGTCGGGCAGAACTTCTCCGCGGGCAACGAAGACCGTATCCTGCGCGCGCTGTGGCTCTGCACGGCTTTCTGTATCGGCAGCGGTCTCATCATCGCGGGGCTGCTCGCTTCAATGTCCGGCTGGCTGCCGGGCCTGTTCAGCGACAGCGAGAGCGTGCAGGGGGTGACGTCCATGTTCCTCTGGATCGTGCCGCTGAGCTACGGCGCGTACGGCATGGTCATGGTCATGAATGCTTCCTTCAACGGGCTCGGCTATCCAATGCCGGGCGTCGTCGTGAGTGTCTGCCGGATAGCCGTGCTCTACATCCCGGTCGCGTTGATCGCGATGAAGTTCTTCGACATTGCCGGTATCTTCGCCGCGTACGCGATCGCCAATATCGTATCCGGGGTCGGCGCTTATGCGTGGGCGCGCAGCACGGTCCGCGCACGATGCGCCGAAGACACCTTGCTGCGCAAGGCGGCTGCCGAGCTGCGGCCGTGACAGTCCGCATCCGGGACATCGATCACGTGGTGCTGCGCGTTCGCGATCTCGAGCGCATGCTCGGTTTCTACTGTGACGTTCTCGGCTGCACCGTCGAGAGACGCAAGGACGATATCGGCCTCGTGCAGCTGCGTGCCGGCCGTTCGCTCGTGGACCTGGTTCCTGTCGACGGTGAACTCGGCCGCGCCGGCGGCGCTGCTCCCGGGCGCGAAGGCCGCAACATGGACCATCTCTGTTTTCGCATCGAGTCGTTCGACGAAGCGTCGCTGACGGAACATCTCGAGGGTCACGGCGTCGAGCCCGGTCGCGTAAGTTCGCGTTACGGTGCCGAGGGCGAGGGCCCGTCGATGTACATCGTGGATCCGGAGGGCAACACGATCGAGCTGAAAGGCCCGCCTGTCTCCGACCCGTAGGAGCGGCCCTCGAGCCGCGATCGATGCTGCGGGCTCGATCGCGCTTCAAGAAGCGCTCCTGCAGTATGCGTCGAGACCGCGATGGCGCCCCTACAACGCCGGTAGCACGCTGCGGCGATACCCGATGTGCATCCCGATGCCGCGGCTCGCGAGGAACAGCAGGAACGCGAGCCAGAGCCCGTCATTGCCGAGCGGCTGCAACACGAGCCACGCCGGAATGAACACGGCGAACGCCGAAAAGAGCATGATGTTGCGCATCTCGCGCGCCCGTGTCGCGCCGACGTAGACGCCGTCGTAGAGGAAAGACCAGACGGAAACCAGCGGCGAGACGATCATCCAGGGCAAATAACGCAAGGTCGTCTCGCGGACCGCCGGCAGGTCCGTCAACACGTTGATGAGCTGCGGCCCGAGCAGCAGGTACGCGGCACTGAACGCCGCCGCGAACATCAGGGACCACTTGAGACTCAGGGCGACGGCCCGCTCGAGGGCGTCGCGACGCTGCTGGCCGACGGCCTTGCCGACGAGGGCTTCGGCGGCATGCGCAAGCCCGTCAAGGCCAAAAGCCGTCAGGTTCTGCAGCTGCATGAGAATCGCGTTCGCGGCAAGGATCAGTCCACCCATGCGAGTACCCTGCGCCGTGACGAACGCGATCGTGAACATCAGCGCCATCGTCCGTACGAACAGGTTGGCGTTAACCGAGAAAAATGCCGTGTACTCGCGGAGCTTCACGAATTTTTCCATCGGCCAGTGACCACTGTGTCGGCGCAGCTCGCGCGTGGCAAAGAGCAGCGCCACGGCGAGACCGGTGTACTCGGCGAGCACGGACGCTAGCGCAACGCCGTCGACCTTCATCCCCAGGACGAGCACGAACAGGAGATCGAGCACGATGTTGGTCAGGTTGATAGTGAGAAAGACGGCCAGCGGCACGCGTGCGTTCTGCAGGCCGAGGAACCAGCCGATCATTACGAAGTTGGCGAGTGTGCCGGGGGCGCTCCAGATGCGAATGGCGAAATACTCCAGGGCGTGCTCGCGGAGAGCCCCTTCGGCGCCCAGCAGCGCCATCGCGACCCGGCCGACGGGCCACTGCAGCAGGATGACGGTGAGGGCGATCAGCTGGGCAACGACAAGCGCCTGGCCGAGGGAAACTCGCAGGCCGGCGAAGTCCCCGGCACCGTAACGCTGGGCGGCTGTGCCGGTGGTGCCCATGCGCAGGAAGTTCACGCCGGTATACAGGAAACTGAAAATCGTGCCGCCGATGGCGACGGCGCCGAGGTAAACGGGGCTGTCGAGATGGCCGACGACGCCGGTATCCACCATGCCGAGCAGCGGCACGGAGATATTCGACAGGATCATCGGCGCGGCGATGCGCCACACGTCGCGGTCGCGCGGCAGACGCATCGCCGTCACGAGCCTGTGCTCAGAACGGGATGCCGAGCCGCCGGTACAGCGCCGAGAGCAGCCACGCCGGGCCGATCATCATCAGCTGGAGGTCGGTCAGCAACGGACGCAGGCCGGGCTGGTTGCGATGACCGAGCCACAGGCCGATGACGCCGCCGGCGAGCAGCCCGCCGGCGACGTGCGGGTGCGAGTAGAGGGACTGCTCGAGCCACAGCTGGATCGCGGCAACACCGAGTATGAAGGGCAGCATACCGATTGCGATCGGCAGCGAAATGATAAAATAGTACACGGCAGCGGCCATCAGAAACGCGCTGCCCCAGTTCAGGAGCGGTGAGATCTCGTAGAACTGCGCCGGCACCGGCAACGACCACAAAAAGCCGACCATGCCCGTTACCACGAGGGGTACTGCGGTCCAGTAGACCGCCGGATAGGTCAGGTTTTCGTGGATCTCGCCATAGCGCTCGAGCCAGCCGTCGGTGTCGGTCATCGCCGCTCCCGCATCATGGGCGATATTTGACCATAAACGTACCGGTTAAGTGTGCGTTCAGTCGCGTAGCGCTACAATGGATACTGTAAACTCGCACGCAAGAATTCCAGGGAGATTTCGCTATGGGCAGCAAAACAGTTAAATCCGTACTCGTCATCGCCGGCATCGCCGCCGTCCTGAGCGGGTGCGAAACACTCGACCCTTACACCGGCGAGGCGCAAACGAGCAAGGCGACCAAGGGCGCGCTGATCGGTGCGGCCGCCGGTGTCGTGGCCGGCCTGATGTCGGGCGACGATGCGGTGGAGCGCCGGCAGCGTGCGCTGATCGGCGCTGGCGTCGGTGCGCTCGCGGGCGGCGCTGTGGGCCATTACATGGACAAGCAGGAGGCAAAATTGCGCGCCGAGCTTCAGGGCACGGGCGTCAGCGTGACCCGGATCGGCGACAATATCACGCTGAACATGCCGGGCAACGTCACGTTCGACACGAACAGTGCCGCCTTGCGGCCGCAGTTCTTCGGCGTGCTGAACTCGGTGGGCAAGGTATTGACGGAGTACGACAAGACCGTCGTCGAGGTCGCCGGCCATACCGACAGCACCGGCAGCGATTCCTATAACATGCAGCTGTCGCAGCGCCGTGCCAACACGGTCGGCGAATACCTGTACACGCAGGGCATCATGGACCAGCGGATCATGTCGGTGGGTATGGGCGAGCATCACCCTATCGCGGACAACTCGACGCCGGAAGGGCGACAGCTCAACCGGCGCGTCGAAATCACGCTGGTACCCGTTACCGCCGGATAGACGGCCGATACTGAAACAGGGGAGCGCGCCAGCCAGGGACGGCTGGCTCCGCTTGCTATTGCCCGACAACGACGCGAAGTGCATCCATGCACTCAGCCTACGCAAAGGCCGACACGGGCCGCTGGATTGAGGACACGGGTTTCGTCCGGCGGTTGTTGTCGGACGATGCTGACGGCTCGCGCCACCAGCGTTTCGTGATCCAGCTGAACAACAAGCAGACGCTGCTGATCGCCCACAACATCGATGTCGCCGAGCGAATACCGCTGTCGCTCGGCGACCGCATCTACTTCCGCGGAATCTACGAGTGGAACGATCTCGGCGGGCTGGTGCACTGGACCCACCACGATCCTCTGGGCGTGGAAGCCGGTGGCTGGGTGCGCTATCGGCGCAAAGTGTATGCCTAGGGTTCCATTGCCGTAGGAGCGGTCGTCGAACCGCGATCGCCCGCCGAAACGCGCTCCTGCAGAAAAAAGCCGCCCTGGTGGGCGGCTTTCTTGTCAATTGAAGACTGTCTTCAGAGCACCATCGCGGCCCGGAGTTTCTTGATCGCGTTGGCCTCGACCTGCCGGACGCGCTCAGCCGAGATGCCGTACTCGTCGGCAAGTTCGTGAAGCGTGAGCTTGTCATCGGAGAGCCAGCGACTCTCGATGATGTGGCGGCTGCGATCGTCCAGGGTCCGGATGGCGGCCGCGATGCGTTCAGACGCATCGTTGTTGAAGTCCGCCGTCTCGACGAGCTTCGCCGGATCGGCGTCCGGGCTGGGCAGGTATGCCGCGGGCGTGAACGAATGTTCGTCGTCTGCATCCGGCGCAGGGTCGAAGATCGCATCGCGCGCGTGGAGCCGCTTCTCCATCTCGGTGACTTCTTCGGGGCTGACACCGAGGTCGTCGGCAACGGCCCGGGTCTCGTCGAAGGTCAGCCACGCGAGATTCTTCTTGGCCTTGCGAAGATTGAAAAAAAGCTTGCGCTGCGCCTTCGTGGTCGCAACCTTGACGATGCGCCAGTTGCGCAGCACGAATTCGTGAATCTCGGCGCGGATCCAGTGGACCGCGAATGACACGAGACGCACGTCGTAATCCGGGTCGAAGCGCTTGACGGCTTTCATCAGGCCGACATTGCCTTCCTGGATCAGGTCGCCGAGCGGCAGGCCGTAGCCCGTGTAGCCCTTCGCGATGTGTACGACGAATCGCAGGTGCGCCAAAACCAGCTCGCGGGCGGCATCGAGGTCTTCGTGCTCGCGAAAGCGGATGGCCAGCGCCTGCTCGTCTTCCTTGCTGAGCACGGGCACGGAACCGACGGCCTGAATATAGGCGTCGAGACTGCCGACCGGACCGGCCAGCATCAGTTCCTGGTTTCTAAGCGCTACAGCTGTGCTCATTCAACTCCCTCCTTGTGGAACGGCAATTTTAGCACTCGCCCTTTTAGAGTGCTAATTCGACGCGGCGTTCCGCAAAAATGCCAGAATTATTCCTTTTTAAAAGAGAAGGTTACAAATCGTTACGATTGGCCCAACCCAGGGCCCCGCGCTACCCGGGATGGTCGTCCGCGCAGCCCTTTGCGGCCGTAAACGAGGGCTATTTCGGCTCGATGGAGCGCATGTGGCGCGCCGCGGCCAGCCATGATCCAACAAGACCCAGCGCGACGCCGACGCCGAGAATCGCGAGGCTGTCCCTGACGTCGAGGGTGAGCATCGTGACGCCGCTCTGGTACAGGCCGGCCAGCCGCCTCACCGTCGGTTGCAGCAGGTACAGGCCGTACTGAACGAGGCCCAGGGCGAGCGCAGAGCCGAACAGCCCGAACCAGAAGCCGCTCCACAGGAACGGCCGCCGAACGAAGGCATTGCTCGCGCCAATCAGCTTGGTCACCTCGATCTCGTCGCGGCGATTCTGGATCTCGAGCCGGATCGTATTGCCGATGATCACGATGATCGCCGCGCCCAGCAGCCCGGCACCGATCAGGATGGCCTGTTGCACGATCTCCAGGATCGCGTGGAATCGCTGGACCCACTCGGTGTCGACCTGCACGAGCTCGGTCTCGGGCAGGCTGTCGAGTTCTTCCCGCAACAGCGTCATCGACTGCGGCGTGTTGGCAGGGCCGGGCCTGACGACCAGGGTGTGCGGCAGCGGGTTGTCCGGAAGGTGATCGAGGGCGCTGCCGAACCCGGACTGCTCCTTGAATTCCGCGAGCGCCTCTGCCGCGGTAATGAGCCGCACATCGTCCACGTCGGCGCGCTGTGAAATCAGCCGCGCGAGTGCCTCCGCTTCGCTGGCCGAAACGTCGGAGTCGAGAAACACGGAGAAGTCGAGCGCGTCGTCCCAGCCGCTGCTGATGGCCGTGAAATTCTTGATCGCGAGGTTCATCGCGGCGGGTATCGCGAGGGTTACCGCGATGACCAGGATGATCATCAGGCTCGCGAATGGCTGGTGAACCAGCCGGCTGAAAGACGAGGATGCCGTCCTGGCGTGCCGCCCGAGCCAGATGGTGACGGGTCCCCCGGAGCGCAGGGGCGCCACCGCGTCGGAATGCCGCGTTACCGCCATCCGTCGTCGCCTCCCTGCGGCACGTAGTCGCCGCCGAAGTGTGCGACGAGGTCGTCTTCGTACTGCGCCTGCTGCAGTCGGCCTTCTTCGAGTTCGATCCGGCGGCAGCCCAGCTTGTCGATCAGCGCGATATCGTGGCTCGCAATCAGGAGCGTGACACCGACTTCATTGAAGCGTCGGAATATGCGCATCACCTCGAGCGACAGCTCGGGGTCGAGGTTTCCCGTCGGCTCGTCGGCGATCAGGAGCTTGGGCCGGGTGACGATGGCGCGTGCGATACCGACGCGCTGCTGCTCGCCCGCGGAGAGCGTCTCGGGGTTCTTTTTTTCCTTGCGCAACAGGCCGACCTGGTCGAGGGCGGCGCGCACGCGCTTGCCGGCATCGCGGGGGCTTACGCCGGCGATGATCAGCGGCAGCGCCACGTTTTCCGAGACCGGGCGGTCGTACAGCAGCTTGTGGTCCTGGAACACCATGCCGATCTGGCGGCGATAACCGGGAATCTTGCGGCGCCGCACCCGGCGCGTGTTCTGGCCATCGACGATGACCTGGCCGCTCGTCGGCCGCTCGATCAGCGCGATGAGTTTGAGCAGGGTGCTCTTGCCCGCGCCCGAGTGACCGGTAACGAAGACCATTTCGCCCTTGTCGACGGACAGTGTCAGCTCGGACAGGGCTTCCTGCCCGCCGGGGAATCGCTTGGTCACGTTTTCGAACTGGATCATCGGGGCCTTGCTCAGTCCTTTGCGCCACTGGCCAGCAGAGCGTCGACAAACTCGTCGGCGACGAACGGCTGCATGTCTTCGGCGGACTCGCCGATGCCGATGAACCGCACCGGCACATGCAGCGTGTCGGCAATAGCGAGCAGGATGCCACCCTTGGCGCTGCCGTCCAACTTGGTCACCGTAATACCCGTCAGGCCGAGTGCATCGTGGAACTTCTGTGCCTGCACGAGCGCGTTCTGGCCCTGGCTGGCGTCGAGCACCAGCATGATTTCGTGAGGCGCCGTCTCGTCGCGCCGCGCGATGACGCGCCGGATCTTTGCCAGCTCGTCCATGAGCCCCTGCTGGTTCTGCAGGCGGCCGGCCGTGTCCGCCAGCAGCACGTCGATGCCGCGTGCGCGGGCCGCCTCCCAGGCATCGAATATCACAGCGGCCGGGTCCGCGCCGCTTTGCTGCGCGATGACCGGCACATCGTTGCGCTTTCCCCAGGCCTGCAGTTGTTCAACGGCTGCCGCCCGGAAGGTGTCGCCTGCGGCCAGCATGACCGACATGCCCTGGTCCCTGAAGCGCCGCGCCAGCTTGCCGATGGTGGTGGTCTTGCCGGCGCCGTTGACGCCGACCATCAGGATCACGAACGGCCTGCGCTGCGGGTCGATGTCCAGCGGCCGCTCCACCGGCGTGAGGATATCCACGAGCGAGCGCCTGAGGCCATTGCGCAAAGACTCGACATCCTTGAGTTCCTTGCGAGCAAGGCTCTGTTGCAGGTCTTCGATGATCCGCGTGGTCGTGTCGATGCCGACGTCGGCCATCACGAGCAGCGATTCGAGTTCCTCGAGCGCGGTGTCGTCGATCGTGCCTCCCGGCGCCAGGTTGGCGAGGTCGTAGGTCAGCCAGCTGTCGCCCCGGTTGAGGCGCGCGCGCAGCCGCTTGATGAAACCCTGGCGTTCGGCGGGTTTGTCCTTCTTCCCAAACATCGCGTCTATAAAATACCCGGTGACTGAAATCGCCTAAACTGTTCGGAACCGGCCCTGAATGACGGGCCCTGGGGAAATGATGACGACAAAGTCCGGCGCCGCCAGCAAGAAGCCCCGCCCCGGACGGCTGCGTATTGTAGCGGGAAAGTGGCGCAGCCGTCTGTTGGATATCGCGGACCTACCGGGATTGCGGCCAACGTCCGAGCGCATCCGGGAAACGCTGTTCAACTGGCTCGCCCCGTCAATACCCGGGGGGCGCTGCCTCGACCTGTTTGCGGGTACCGGCGCACTCGGATTCGAGGCGCTGTCGCGAGGGGCTGCGTCAGTGGTCTTCGTGGATAACTCCCGCCGCGCGATCAAGGCGATCGAAAAAAGCACGAAGATCCTTGACGCCGCCGGCGCCGTCGTTCATCACGGTGATGCAGAAGACTACGTTCGAACCGCGGCGCCCGCCTCCTTCGACATCATTTTCCTCGATCCGCCGTTTGCCGACGACCGGCTCGAGGCGATGTGCGGGCTTATCGATGAGCGCGGCCTGCTTGCCCAGGGCGGCAGGATCTACCTGGAGCAGGACCGCGCAAGTCCGGCGACTGCGCTGCCGGAGCGCTGGCGTGTGCTCAGGGACAAGACCGCGGGCAATGTGCGTTACCTGCTGGCCGAGGTCGCCGACTGACGGAAGCGGCTGGTGTGCGATACTTGACGGCAGCGGTACCGAAGACGAACTGGGAGGGGGGATGTCCGTAGCAGCCATGTACCCGGGTACTTTCGACCCGATAACCCTGGGTCACGAGGACCTTGTAAAAAGAGCGGTCAAAGTATTCGACCGCGTCGTCATTGCGATTGCCGAGGACACGGGTAGCAAGGCGCCGATGTTCGATCTCGACGAACGCGTCGCGCTGGCGCAATCCGCGCTTGCGGGCGTCGACGGCGTGGACGTCACGGCTTACAAGGGGCTGACTGTCGACTTCGCGCGCAACAACGGTTTGTCGGTCATCATCCGCGGGCTGCGCGCGGTATCCGACTTCGAGTACGAATTCCAACTCGCCACGATGAACCGGCACCTCACCGACGAAGTCGAGACAGTCTTCCTGACACCGCAGGAATCGTACACGTTCATTTCCTCGAGCATGGTGCGCGAGATCGCGGCGCTCGGCGGTGACGTTTCGGAATTCGTGTCGCCGCGAGTGAAGGACGCGCTGATCGAGCGTCTCGGCCGGAACTAGGCGGGCGCGGCTACCGGCGCATCCGGTGTGCCCCGGCGGCGTTCGAGCTGCTCGCGGATCTCGTGCGCTTTCTCCTCGGTGATCGAGAAACTCGCGATGGCCCATATCGCGATCGCCGAAGCCACACACGGGATAGCGGCGTCGAAAAAGCGCATCAGCGTCAGGGTGCGTGCAGCCTGGTCGCCCTGCAGCGCGACGTCGAATCCCGTCGCATTGAGGAGCAACCCGCCGCCCGCTATTGCCACGGCCATGCCGAGCTTTACGACCCACCAGAATATGGAGCCATACATGCCTTCCCGGCGTTGATGGGTGTTCAGCTCATCCAGGTCTACCACGTCTGCAATCATCGACGGCATCAGCGTGAACAGGCCGCCCAGACCGAACGCCATCAGCGGTGCGGGGAGCAGGACGAGCCACGGCTGGTCGGGCGTGTAGCAAAACCACTTGAGGCTATAGCCGATGATCGAAACGCCGGTCGTCACGAAGAAGGCCCGGCGTTTGCCGATCTTCGTGCCGAGCCAGGTCGCGATGACGATGGACACGTAGGCGAAAACGGTCTGCAGCAGCCCCGAGTGCCCCACGAAGACGGAGCCGAGCTCCGTATCGCCGCCGAAAACATAGTAGATGATGACGTACGACTGGAAGGCGGCGATCAGAATGAAGCCGTTGAATACCAGGAACGTCGCCGCGCAGAGTTTCAGGAACTCTCTCGATTTCAGCGTCTCCGCGAAGCCGCGGAAAAAATCCATGGTATTGCGGACCAGGGCGTTGCCGGCCAGCGCGGAAACCGATTTACCCTCCAGGATGGCGAGTTCCTTGTAACGCTCCCGGAGGAACAGGGCAGGCATGATGCCGACGACGATGACGATCGCGCCGATCACGATAGCCAGTCGCGAAGCGCCTTCGACCATGTCGCCAGCCCAGTGCTTGCTGCTCATGATGGCCAGAAGATAGGGCGTGAAGAGGTACGCGGTCTGTCCGATGAAATTCTGCGTTCCCATGAGCCGTGTGCGTTCGTTGTAGTCCGGCGTCAGTTCGTAGCCGAGCGCCACCCAGGGCGTCACGAACACGGTGTAGGCGAGGTAGAAGAGGAACGAGCCGGTCAGAAAGAACCAGAAGTAATAGGATTCGCTTTTGCCGGGCGGCAGTTGCCAGAGCAGCGCGAACACGATTCCCACGGCAATGGCCCCGAAGAATATATACGGGCGCCGGCGCCCCCAGCGGCTACGGGTGTTATCAGAGATGTAACCCATCAACGGATCGGTGATCGCGTCGGTCAGTCGCGGCAGGGCGGCGAGCAGGCCGGCGAGCGCCGGGTTCATACCGAGGCCGAGGTTGAGAACGATCACCATCCTGCCGATGGAGTCCGCCAGCAGGTTATTGACGAACGCGCCGGAGCCGTAGATCAGCTTCTTGTGAAATGGAATTCTGTCTTCCGGCGCTGTTTCGTAATGCTGCATGGCGCAGCAATCGTCTATTATATTGACAGCGCTGTCAAACGTTGTTAGAAACGACAGTCACTGAGTGCTGCCATGGCACCATCCGGAACGGCGAACACGTGAGACGCCGGTCCTTCCGTGGCAGCAGGGGGGTTATTCACTGAAGCTGACGAGTGACTGCCGCTCGCGCCTGCCGCGGGGGACGGGTTGATGCACCGCACCAGGAATAAGAAACAACGGAACCGGCCTGGGCGTATCGCTTTGCTCTGCAGCTGTGCGCTGGTATTCGCCATGACCATGATCAATGCAGAAAGTCGCTCAGCCGCCAGCGACACGGACGAACGCGTTGCCGACTTGCTCGGGCGGATGACGCTGGCCGAGAAGATCGGCCAGATGAACCAGGTCCACGCGGAGGTCGACGACCCGGTGGCTGCACTGGGCGACGCGCTGCGCGCCGGGCGCATCGGGTCGATCATCAACCAGGTCGATGTCGCGACGGTTAACGAGCTGCAACGTATCGCGGTCGAGGAAAGCCGGCTCGGTATCCCGCTCCTCGTTGGTCGTGACGTCATTCATGGCTTCAAGACCGTGCTGCCGATACCCCTCGGGCAGGCCGCAACATGGAACCCGGACCTCGTGCGACAGGGCGCCCGCGTGGCTGCCCGGGAGGCGGCGAAGTCGGGGATCAACTGGACGTTTGCACCCATGATCGACATCACGCGCGATCCGCGCTGGGGCCGGATAGCCGAGAGTCCCGGAGAAGATCCCTACCTCGCCAGCCGGCTTGCTGTCGCGATGGTAGAGGGCTTCCAGGGCGACGACCTCAGCGATACCGGGGCCATAGCCGCCTGTGCCAAGCACTTCGCCGGGTATGGAGAAGCGGAAAGCGGCCGCGACTACGCGACGACCAATATCCCCGAGAACGAACTACGCAACGTTCACCTGCGGCCGTTTCGTGCCGCGGTCGACGCGGGTGTCGTGACATTAATGGCGTCGTTCAGCGATCTGAACGGTGTGCCGGCCACCGGTAACGAGTTCCTGATGCGCCAGGTGTTGCGCGAGGAATGGGAATTCGACGGGCTTGTCGTCAGCGACTGGAACTCGATCCACCAGCTTGCCATTCACGGGCTGACCGCCGACGACAGGGACTCGGCCCTGGCCGCGGCGACGGCCGGTGTCGACATGGACATGGCGGGCAACGTCTATGCTGGTGAACTCGGCGCACTGGTCGAGAGCGGTGACCTCGACGTCGAGGTGATCGATGCCGCGGTCGCGAACATACTTCGCGCCAAGTTCCGCATGGGCCTGTTCGATAACCCGTACACGGATCCCGGAGCATTGCCCGCATTCGGCAGCCCCGAGGCGCTTGCTACCGCGAAGGCGGCGGCGCTGCAAAGCGCGGTCTTGCTGAAGAACGGCGGTGGCATCTTACCCCTCTCGCGGACACGCCTCGACAGCATCGCGGTCATCGGTCCGCTCGCGGACGCTCCGTACGAACAGCTGGGCACCTGGGTCTTCGACGGCGACCCCGGTCTCAGCGTCACGGCGCTGCAGGGAATCCGCGATCTCGTGGGAGACGACGTGGAAATCGAGTACGTGCGCGCGATGGAAACGAGCCGCAGCAGGTCGACGGAGCCATTCGACGCGGCGGTAGCAGCCGCGCAGCGCTCGGATGTCGCGGTGCTGTTCCTGGGTGAGGAGTCGATACTCTCGGGCGAAGCCCATTCCCGCGCCGATATCGATCTCCCCGGCGCGCAGGTGGAACTCGTCCGGCGCGTGAGAGAGGCGGGCAAACCGGTCGTCGCCGTCATCATGGCGGGACGCCCGCTGACCCTGACGAACGTCGTCGATGAAGTCGATGCGATTCTCTATGCCTGGCACCCGGGAACGATGGGCGGCCCGGCCATCGCCGACCTGCTGTTCGGCGTCGAGTCGCCGTCCGGCAAGCTGCCGGCAACGTTTCCTCGCATGGTTGGCCAGGTCCCCATCTATTACAGCCAGAAAAACACCGGCAAGCCGCCGTCGCCGGAGAAGATCGTCCATATCGACGACATCGAGCCGCGTGCGCCGCAGACATCGCTCGGAATGACGGCGTTCCACCTCGATGCGGGATACACGCCGCTGTTTCCATTCGGCTTCGGCCTCTCTTACGCGGAGTTCAGCTACGACAACATCCGCGTCAGCAGCGCCGAGGTGCCGGTCGGCGGCACGCTGAGCATCAGCGCCGACCTGACGAATCGCGGCGACGTCGCGGCTGACGAAGTCGTGCAGCTCTATGTCAGGGACCTGGTCGGCAACGTGACTCGACCCGTGAAAGAGCTGAAAGGATTTCGCAGGTTGCGCGTCGGGCCCGGCGAGACGGTGACCGTGAGTTTCGATCTGCACACCGATGATCTCGCGTTCTTCGGCCGCAACAACAGGCTCGTGGTCGAGCCGGGTGAATTTCATGCCTGGATCGGCGGCAGTTCGGACACTGAACTGAAAACGGCTTTTCGCCTCGTGGCCGGCAACTGAGCCGGGGCCGGCACCGTGAGTTCCTCGTCACGTTATACCGCCACGATTGCGCTGTTCGTCGCGCTCGGCGGATTCCTCATGGGTTTCGATGCGTCGGTAATCTCCGGCGTCGTGGGCTTCATAGAAGTCGAGTTCTCGCTGACCAAGATCCAGGTGGGCTGGTCGGTGTCGTCGCTGGCCCTGACGGCCACCTTGGCAATGATGCTGTCGGGCCCCCTGAGCGATCGCATCGGGAGGCGGCCGGTATTGAGGATCGCCGCATTGCTGTTCGCGGTCTCGGCGATTCTTTCCGCGGTCGCACCCAGCTTCACATGGCTCGTCCTGGCGCGCATGCTCGGCGGGCTCGGTGTCGGCGCGGCGCTCATCATTGCACCGATGTACATCGCCGAGATGGCGCCGCCCGATGCGCGCGGACGCCTGGTGTCGTTCAACCAGCTCAACATCGTTATCGGTATCTCGGTCGCCTTCTTCAGCAATTACCTGATACTGACGCTCGGCGAGTCCGGCGCCGCGTGGGCCGAGGCGCTCAGGCTGGGCGACTGGAACTGGCGCTGGATGCTCGGCGTGGAGACCCTGCCGGCCGTGCTCTACCTCGTCGCCCTGTTGTTCGTGCCGGAGAGCCCGCGCTGGCTGGCCATGCGCGGCCGGGACGACGAGGCGCGGGAGGTGCTCGAACGCGTCGGCGGCAGGGAACAGGCGTCAGACGACCTGCGCGCCGTAAGGGAGGCCATCGCTGCGGAAGCAGCATTGGGCCGGGTCTCGCCGAAGACACTGCTGCATCCGTCACTGAGACTCGTCATGACGATCGGTATTTCGGTCGGCATCCTGCAGCAGATCACGGGCATCAACGCCGTGTTCTTCTATGCACCGATGATCTTCGAGCAATCGGGCATAGGTACGAACGCGTCGTTCATGCAGGCTGTGCTGGTCGGGTTGGTTAACCTGGCGCTTACTGTCGTGGCGATGGCGCTGATCGACCGGCTCGGGCGTCGACCTCTGCTCGGTTTCGGGCTGACGGGCATCGCGGTCTGCATGCTGACGCTCGCCTGGGGTTTCGGCTCTGCGACCTATCAGCTGAACCAGGCCGCGATAGAGGCGCTGCCCGCGGATCTCGACCGGCAGCAGCTCGAGCTCGTCACCGATACGACCTACGAGAGCGATACCGAATTCCGTGAGGCCCTGTTCGCTGCGATCGGGCAGGACGCCTACAAGCAGCATGAATCCGAGCTGGTCAGCCGCGCGATCACGATGAACCCCGTGCTCATCCTGTTCGCGATTCTCGGTTTCGTCGCGAGTTTCGCGGTGTCGATCGGGCCGATCATGTGGGTGCTGTTCTCGGAGTTGTTTCCAAACCGGGTTCGGGGTATCGCCATCTCGTTTGTCGGGCTGATCAATTCGACAATCGCATTCCTGGTCACCTTCATATTCCCGTGGCAACTCGAGACGCTTGGCAACTCGGGGACATTCCTGATCTACGGTCTTTTTGCCGTGGCGGGCCTCGTATTCGTCATGCGAATTCTGCCGGAAACGAAAGGACGGTCCCTCGAGGAACTCGAGACCATTCTCGTCCGGGACTGACATGAAATACCTGCTGTTGATACCGCTGGTCCTGCTGATGACAGCCTGTTCGCCCCAGCCCCAATCCGTGGAACCCCCTGTAAAGGTCGAGATCAGGAAGACGGCCGATGGCCATGTGCTTCTGCGCGACGACGAGCCCTATGTCGTGAAAGGCGCGGGCATGGGCAGGGACGACATCGCGCGTTTTGCCGGGCACGGCGGCAATTCGATACGGACGTGGAGCACCGCGAACGATTACCAGGATACGAAAGAACTCCTGGATACGGCTCGGGAACACGGTGTCACGGTCGCGCTCGGGCTTTCCATGACGCCGGAGCGACACGGTTTCGATTACGACGATGCCGACGCCGTGGCCGCGCAGCTGGACGAGACCCGCGCCGAGGTGCTCAGGTACAAAGACCACCCGGCCCTGCTGTTCTGGCTGGTGGGCAACGAACTGAATCACGGCTATACGAACCCGAGGGTCTGGAACGCGGTCAATGACGTGGCGACGATGATCCACGAGCTGGATCCGAACCACCCGGTGACCACGCCGATATCGGGATTCAAGCCGGAGGTCATCGCCGAGATCCGGGCGCGGGCGCCGGCAATCGACTTCATCAGTTTCCAGCTCTACGGCAGCCTGTTCGGTCTCGCGGAGAGGATCGCGGAGACCGGGTTCGACGAACCGTTCATGGTCACCGAATGGGGCACGATCGGCTACTGGGAGATGGAGAAAACCGCCTGGGGAACGCCCGTGGAACTCACGAGTTCGGAGAAGGCGGAGGTGTTCCAGCGCGCGCACAACGAGATACTGGCGCCGCTCGAGGGTCAATTGATCGGCTGGTACGCGTTCCTGTGGGGGCAGAAGCAGGAGCGCACGCCGACCTGGTTCGGATTGCTGACCGAGGCCGGTGAGGAGACGGAGGCGGTCGACGTCCTGCACAGGATCTGGACAGGCAGCTGGCCCCTGAACCGGACGCCTAGGGTCGAGGCCATTCGTCTCGCCGGCAAGGGCCACAAGGAGGGGGCGGTGCTGACGGCCGGCGAAAGTTACGAGGCGGTATTCGACGTCGTCGACCCCGACGGCGATCCGCTCGCCTGGCACTGGCAGGTGAAGCCGGAGAGCGAGTCGATCAAGTCGGGTGGCGACCGCGAGGAACGATTACCCAGCCTGGATGGGCTGCTGTCGTCAACGGACACCCCGAAAACCACGATCACGGTCACGGCGCCGGGCGACTACCGGCTGTTCGCCTATGCTTACGATGGCCATGGCCATGCCGCGCACGCCAACATCCCCGTCCGGGTGAAGGACGGCGCACCGGACGCCGGGGCAGGTTTTCAGGCGTCGCCCGGCCGCAGGTAACTAACGTTTCTGATCGGGAACGAAACCGGCTCGGGCTGCTCATAAAACAGAAAGCCGGCGACGATATACAGCTTGCCCAGGTCCGCTGTTTCGAATGAGGTCAGGTCGACGTCGTAGGTCTGCCAGTCGACGGTAAGGATTACCGGGATGTCGGTCTGGCTACCGTCGTCCGGGTCGTCGCTGTCCTTCAGGTGTACCGGAAACCGCTCGCCGCCCTTGTCACCTGTCATGCCCAGTCGCAGCCGTGAAAAGCCGGAATAGTCCTGGTGCCTGCGAATCGTGACGGGGACGGCCCGCCAACCCGGATGGAGATAGCTGCCCAGGCAGATCCACCGAGATGGGCGACTCCCGGGTAAGCGATGTCCCGGGCATTTCCCGAGAACGTAACGGCCTCGATGTTCTGGGAATACGTGCCCCGGTTTGCGGGGTTTTCATTTTCCGGATTGGGAAACCAGTCGACATCGAAGCTGTGCCAGGCGAGCCGGCCGTTTTCGACCACTCTCGCGTACCCGAGGCCGCTGTTGGAGTCGTACAGCGCATCCTGCCGGAGCGCCCCGTTCCGCGCGCCGGAGCCCTGTTCGATGTAATCGATATACCGTTCTCCCAGGCTCTGGGGCCTCTCGTAATCGCGCAGCAGCACCTGTACAGCTGTCGCTTCGTACCAGGCCTGCACGATCGGGTCCGTCAACAACTCGCGGTAGCCGGCTTGCAACGCCTCCCCGGCGAATTTTTCCGGCGTGGCAAAGCGGGGTTCCCGAAATATCAGCAGCAGGTCGCCGTAGTCGTTCGCCGTAAGCCGCAGGGACAATCCCCGAAGGTATTCGTTGTGATTCTGCTCGTACAGCTGGATACGCGTGACGATGTCGTGGTATTCGAACAACAGGTGTTCGAGCGACGGGTTCCCGAGCTTCGACAGGAGCCCCGAGTTCCTGAGGCCTTCGTGGCCGCCGGTGTTGGCGTTGAAGTAAAGCTGTTCGCGTGCGAGCGCAAGCGCGTTGCTGGCGTACTCGATCTCATCCACGCTGTAGGACGTGAGCCAGGCCATATTCCACCGCGCGATCTTCGATGCAAACATCGCGGCCTCGCGCATCGCCCTGATGGCCTCGATCTGGGTTATGTCTTTTCGGATGTTGCGGGCGATGCCGACCAGGTACTCGTCGATGGCGTTTTTCGCCTGGCGCTCCTCGTGCCAGGTGTCGATACGGAGCGCGATCAGGATGCCTGCTATCACCAGCAGAATCTCGGCGGCGGCGCAGGCCAGGTACCTGCTGAATCGCCCGTTCATGAAGAAACTCCGCTTGGGTCGCCTGGGGTACAGCACGTCAAGTATCGTCGTAAGGTCCAGATTTCGCTATAATGCCCGAATAGGGCTGACAGCGCTGTCATCCTGGCTGCCGGCGGGGCCTGCGTCAACGTAAATGGTTTGAGGTCGAAGAAATGACGGGATTTAACAAGGGATTCCTGAGGATAGCGTTCCTGCTGGTCACGGCGTTTTCGCTGTTTGCCTGCGGCGGCGGTGGCGGGGGAGGCACCTCCCCGCCGATCGCGAGCCCGCCGCCGCCGCCACCACCGCCGCCGCCACCCCCCCCGGCGGTCAATGTCAACATTACGAACCCGACGCTGACGCTGGCGGACAACGCGGACGTAAACCACGACGACCCGACATCATGGCAACTGATATGGAGCGACGAATTCGATGCCGAACAGCTGGACCCGGAGGTCTGGTTCTTCGAAAACGGTGACGGCAGCCAGTACGGGATACCGGGCTGGGGCAACAACGAGTTGCAGTGGTACCTCGAGGACAGCGCCGAACTCCGCAACGGGATGCTGGTCATCACCGCCCGCCAGGAATCCGTCGGCGGCAAGAACTACACCTCGGCACGCATCAACACGCGTGACCGCTTTGCGTTCCGCTACGGGCGCATCGAAGCGCGCATACGGTTTCCCGCGGGACAGGGGCTGTGGCCGGCGTTCTGGATGCTGCCGCAGAACGATGTCTATGGCACCTGGGCCGCGTCGGGCGAAATCGATATCGTCGAAGCCGTAAACCTCGGCAGCACGGGCGACAACACGGTCTTCGGCACGATTCACTACGGCGGCGAGTTTCCGGCCAACCAGTCGTCGACCAACAACTACCTGGTGCCGACGAACGCGACCACCGACTTTCATGACTATGCGCTGGAGTGGGATTCGACGGTCCCGGAATTGCGCTGGTACGTCGACGACGTCCTGTACTCGACGCAGAATTCCTGGTCGACCACGGCCGCGCCGTACCCGGCGCCGTTCGACGAGCACTTTTATATCCTGCTGAACGTCGCCGTCGGCGGCAATTTTCCCGGACCGCCGAACTCGGCAACCGTGTTCCCGGTCGAGATGGAAGTCGACTACGTGCGGGTCTATACCGGCCAGCCCTGATTATCGCCGGGAATTCGGCGGGCTTTATGCGGGAGCAGGGCCCGTCGACTCCCGGACCTTGATCGTCGCGGGAATGACCTCGGTGCCCAGCAGCGGCCGCTTGTCTCTGACCGTCGCGATCAGCGCGACGGCGGCATGTTCGGCCATCGCCTGCAGCGGCTGGTTGATCGTGGTCAGCGCCGGGTAAACCTGCCGCGCGAGCGCGATGTCGTCGCAGCCCGCGATCGACAACTCATCGGGCACCTTGATACCCAGCCGGTCCGCGACCCGAATGATGCCGGCGGCCATGTCGTCGTTGGCGGCGAATATCGCCGTCGGCCGGTTCTTGCGTCTGAGTAGCTGCAACGCGCCCTCTTCGCCGGACCCGATCGAGTTGTCGCCTGCCGCGACGAGACGCTCCGAGAACTTCAGCCCGCTCTGCTCCAGGCCATCGCGGTAGCCGAGATAGCGATTGCCCACCGCCTTGTGGCTCGGATGGCCGGTTATGAACGCGATCTGTTCGTGTCCGAGCGATGCGAGGTAGCGGGTCATCTCGGCGCTGATCTCGCGGTCGTTCGTCACAATCGAGAGCTGCTTGCCGTTCGGCGCACCCGGAGACAGCCTGACCAACGGTGTCCCGGTTGCCTCGATCGCGCGGACGATCTTCGGCATGTTGGACAGCGGCGCTGCCAGCACGATCCCGTCGGGGCGCACCCGCTCGATCAGCGTCTTGATCTCCCCGCCGGCCTCCCTTTTGCGGTACTGGCAGGGGTGGATAAGCAATTCGTAATTGCTGGCGTGGCAGGCGCTGAGGGCACCCTGTTGCATGCGTATGACGTAGCCGGCGCTGGGGACTTCGTAGTAACTCGGATCGTCGTAGATCAATCCGATCAGGTGAGATTGATGGCTGGCCAGGTTACGGGCGGCCTTGTTCGGCTGGTAGTTGAGCTTCGCGATGGCCGATTCGACCTTCGCCCTCGTCGCCTCGCGGACGTTCGGTTCCCGGTTGACGACGCGGGAAACGGTCTTTATGGAAACGCCCGCGAGCTCCGCAACGTCATCGATCGTGACTTTCGGCATCAATCACAGCCTTTGTGAGCGGTAGCGCTCATCCCCCCTACAGACCGGGATTACACCCCGTTCTGACAGCGCTGTCAATCCGCAAGCAGGTCATGGGCCGTCAGGTTCACCTCGATTTGCCGAATATGGCCGCTGCGAAGGAACAGCTCGCCGCTCATCGATTCCGACAGCGACAGCGACGACAATTTATTCGTGATGCCATACTCGAGGGTTACCGTCAGCCCGGGGGCGCCGCTTTCCTCCAGCCTGTAGACAACCGGCACCTGGCACCACGTAAACGCGAGCGCACCGGCCGGCAGATCGATTTCCTGCCAGTCCCCCCGCACGTCCAGGAAACGGAAAGAACGAGGTTCCGCAGAAAACTCGACCGGGCGAAGCAGCCCCGGTTCGAAATGCACCTTCCCGTCCCTTACGCGCACGCCCAGTTCCCCGAAACGCGACAAGACTTCTTCCTTGACCTGCCCCGTCATGCCCGGCTGCTGTGCGCCGGCGTGTTTCGGTGTGTGCGAATACGGGTCCATCGGGAAAGCGCCGTACTCCGACGGCGTCTTGTTGAAGCCGATGCCGTCGCGAACCGCATAATAGAGCGCAGCGAGCCGGGCGCAGGTCGCTTCATCGGTGTTGTTTTCGCGGGCTATGAAGAAATTCTCCTGGATGGCGAGCAGCAACTTCGACACCATGTGCCAGTAAATGCAGCCCAGGCCCTCGAAACCGAACATGCCGCCAGAGCGGCCGGTGAAGGCTCTGTGGTTGAAAACATCTTCGTAAAGCTGCAGTAACGCCGTCCGGCAGGAACGGAGTTCGTCGCCGAACTCGGTTTCGAGTTCGTCCAGTCGCTCTTCCAGGTCGCCGGCGTTGCTGAAGTCGGCATTGAAACGGTAGGTGCCCTCGACGTCCTGCGAGACGATTCGGTCATCGCCGTCGGCCACCATTCGTGCGAGCAACGGAAGGGCGAGGACGTCCTTAGCCTCGATACGGTTCTTCTCGAAAAATCCGGGAAGCTTCCGGTCCGGGTAAAGCATGAAGGAGTGCTGATCGGCGCGGTAAATGTCGCTGTCGAAAAGCGTGTCGAGAAGCTTGCAGGCCTCCTCCGGAGAGATGG
>JBFIHC010000013.1:0-42592 GCA_041601995.1 Woeseiaceae bacterium
CCTTAGCCTCGATACGGTTCTTCTCGAAAAATCCGGGAAGCTTCCGGTCCGGGTAAAGCATGAAGGAGTGCTGATCGGCGCGGTAAATGTCGCTGTCGAAAAGCGTGTCGAGAAGCTTGCAGGCCTCCTCCGGAGAGATGGCTCCCGAGCTCAACGCAGCGACCTGGCCTTCGAGCATCGGGTAAAGCGTGTCAACCTGCGCCGACTCGGCGCCCAGGTTCAGCAGGTTGTAGGCGTTGTATAGCCCGTCCATACGACGGTTGACGCTGATGCTGTGATCGATCGCCGCGAGGGCGTCGTCAAACATCCTGAGAATAATATCCGGCGATTGCTTGACCTTGCCGGAGAAACCTCCGTGCCGGTAAACGGATTCACGGTAGCCACTGGCAGCCAGCCCCAGTTCCTGCAGCGTCTCGAATCGCTGCTCGGGGCTCGCTGGTCCATCGACGAGAACCGGTCGCACGCTCTCCAGGGCAGAAGCCGTGTCGGCCAGCCATTCGCTGACCTCTCGTGAGATATCGACGGTCTTTGCTTCCGCTGAAAGGAGCTGCTTCAGGAATCCGACATAGCGCCGCATGTAATACAGGGTCACCATGCTCAGGCCATGACCGACCAGGGCGTTGTTCGCATCGTTCCATTCCGGACGCTGGGTATTCATCCAGATTCCGCCGCCGAGAACGAAATTACCCAGCTTCGCCAGTAGCGGTACCAGCAGCTTTTCGAGCAAGGTAACCCGGTACACTTCTCCGTTGCCGTCCAAAACCAGCTTGCCGTCGGCGCCGATTTCCGCGACGCGCTGCTCGATGCGGTCGGCCAGCGCGTTATCGTAAACCACCGTGTTCTTGGGGTCCTTTAGCAGGTCCTCCAGGGACTTGATGCGATAAGGAACGTTTGCATAGCTGAATACCGGCTGGTGCAGCAGCTGAGCGAGACGGGTCGGGTGAAACTGCTCTGACAGCTCGAGCAGTTTCTGCAGGTAGATGATCTGGTGGTCTCCCCAGTAACCGATATAGCTCCACGGATCCTCGGGGTCCTCGATTTCCCAGTCTATGCCCTCCTTGGTTATCCGGTACGGGTTGTAGCCGTCCATCGTCGATGCGTTGACGAACTTTGCGATTACGCTTTCGATGAACTCCGGGTAGCTGAAGGTCAATGCTTCCCAGTTCTGGAAAATGTCTCGCCAGTTGCCTTCGTAGGACAGCAATCGCTGGCCGGAGGCGTCTTTGAGCCTGATCGCGAACCGGTTCCAGGGCCGGCTCGGGTCGCCGTGCCGGCGGCCGAAGGTGATCGGAAGGTACTCGTAACAGAGGCGCTCAAGCTGCGGATCGTCCTGCGACCGCACCGACGCTACGAGCTGGCTGAAACGGAGTTTCTCCGGCAGGCCCTGGAGCATGGACTTGTTGCGTTCATGGACGCGACGGTTGAAGTGCAGCACGGTTTGCGCAAAGTCCCGTGAAGATACGTCGTATTGATCATCGAACACACCGCCGCGCAGTATATTGAACAGTACGTTGGCGAAGTGATGCGTCGTGACCGATTCCTGCCCGGAGACCTGGAAACCGTCACCGGCCGCCATGATGCGCGCGAGCTCGTCGTCGCCGCGGTCCACGGAAGTTGCGATCGCAACCTCGGTGCCGGGCCGATCCTGCAGGCGGTTTCTGAGTTCGACCACGCGGGACTGGGACATCTCTACATCCGCGACGATTTGCCAGTGCTGCGACTGCCCGGGCGCAACCTCGACCGATGCGCTGACGAAAAACGCCCCGCGTATACCGCGCTTCTGGGTTTCCTGTACTGTTTTCCCGCCCTCGCGAAACGCCTCCAGCTGTTCCGAGGAGAGCAACACGTGCCCGCCCTCGAGCCCGGCCGCAAACACGGTGTTGGCCTTCAGTGACTCGCAGGGCTCCGCCCGGTCTGATATCCCTGAGTAGAGCGTATAGACGCCGAGCCCGGTGGCCTCGTCCAGTTCCGTCCACTTGTACGCGTCGACCAGGTTGCTCGAATTGGCCTGGGCCAGTTGCGGCGTCCCCGCAGGCAGGATGTTCTGTAGTCCGTCGAGCACCTGGACGGCAGCTCCGCGCTTGCCGAGGTTTTGAAGTTCACAGTTGCGGACGAACCCGAACTCGTCGCTCGTCATCCACGTGTAGCGAAACGCGAGCCCGAGCTCGTGATTGATTTCCTCGAAACAAAGTTTGTTACCGAGCGTGTTCTTGTAAAGATTGCGCGTGACCGGGAAAGCCGGCAGGCACTCTACGTTGAATGGCTCCCAGAGCCACCGCCGCCCATCTGCCTTGACGCGCAGCACCGTCCGGGGGCCGGTATGCGGTGTGCTCTCGTGGATCTTGTCGACAGTAACGTACGGGAACAGGGCCGTTGCCGGCGACACGCGACCGGCCGTGAGCCCGCCAGTGGACGACACGAACAGCCAGTGGTCCGAGCTCGATATGACACTTATGAAGAACGGCGCCATTTCGTCGACGTTGCGTATGACGTAATAACGCTCGCCCGCAAACGTGACAAATTCACCCGTTACAGCTGCCCCCATCTTTTGACCTGATTTTACGGCTTGTTCCATGTTCTTATTCCGTATCCATTAGTGTCAGCTCGCCGAACAGTCCGGCATCGATCCAGCCGCGATCTTTGGGCCCTTCGGGAACGGATTCCGACCCCACGAAATTCTCCCGCAGTTCGCTGCCGTCGTTGTCGCAGTAGGCGAGCATGAGCCCCATTATCTTGCCGGCGTAAAGAGCAACCGGCCGGTTCGCGTCTGAGCCGTCCACGTACTCGTCGGTGTAGATGTCGATCGCAAACTCCCAGACAATCCTGTTGCCGGATTGTTTCCAGCGGCTTTCGACGTGATGGGAGTAATTGTGCGGCCGCTCGTCGGTACCGATGTCGATTGCCTGGTTATCCAGCGACATGTGGTACGCGAAAGCATTGTGGTTGTACTGGTGATTACCGCCGGAATAATCCTCGTCGATGAAGATCTCGACGCAGTCATCGTCCCAGTACTGCACGAGCGGATCGCGATGGCTGTCGAACAGGATATCGTCGACCACCTCGACCAGGACGTAGAGCCGCTCTTCCGTCCAGGCGACCTTGAAGCGACCGTTGAAGTCTTCGGCGGG
Organism: Woeseiaceae bacterium; assembly: GCA_041601995.1. Lineage (GTDB taxonomy): Bacteria > Pseudomonadota > Gammaproteobacteria > Steroidobacterales > Woeseiaceae > UBA1847. The sequence goes on from JBFIHC010000013.1 coordinate 3,129, forward strand.
GTATTCGGGCCCCAGCCAGAGTTCGTCTATTGCATACCACTCCCCGGACGCCCATGCGGGGTCGTCCGCGACGCCGTCGATGACGACGGGCTGCGCGGATTTCGGCGCGAGATACCGGTTGCGATCTTCGTAATGCGTCCGGTCTCCGGACCAGGACGCGGAGCTGCAGGCCAGCAGGCCGCCGGCGAGCAATACCGGGATGGGTGTCTTCTGCAGAATCAATGAATCGTCCTCGCGACGGCGATGGTGCGGTCGACCAGATCGTCCAGGGCGATTTCCGAATAACCGGCGAGATCGACGCCGACCCGGCCGTTCCACGGCCGCGTCCACGAATCCGGCACGGGCTTGCCCGTCAGGCCGAAAAGGCCGCCGACCGTCGCGCCGTTGCAGTCGGTGTCCCAGCCGGCCGTCACGGCGTTGCCGACTGCTGCGGCGAAGTCCCCGCCGGATGAGCAAAGGGCCCAGACGACCACGGCGAGATTGTTCAACGTATGCACCGGCGACAGGTCCCCGTATTCGCCGTGCAGCCGGTCGACCGCCTCGGCCGATCCGGCCAGGTCACGTCCCAGGCGCACCGCCGATGCCGCGCGCGAGTCCCGCGGGATGCAGTCAAGCGCGCGATCGATCGCACCGGAGAGATCCTCGCAGGCCGGAATGGCGGCGGCCAGCGCGGCGACAAAAGCCGCACCGTGGACGCCTTCACCGCGGTGAGATAATGCCGCATCCCGGCGGGCGAGTTCCGCCGCAAGCTGCGGGCGGGCGGGGCAAACCCAGCCGTAGAGATCGGCTCGGATCTGGGCGCCGATCCATTCGTTGTAGTCGTTGTCCGAGCACAGGGACAGATCGAAGCCCGGTGGTTCGCCATTGACGAATTCGTCCGCCATGTTGTCGAGGAGCACGCGGTAGGCCCGACGTTCCGCCGTCCAGGTTGTACCTGCGGGAAGCAGCCGCAGCCAGGCCCTGGCGACGTCCTCGGTGCGAAGGTCGGTGCCCCTGTCCTCGAGCAGCAGCAGTGCCAGCACCGTGTAATTAATGTCGTCGTCGGGCTCCGCACGGGACATATGGCCGCGGCAGCATGCGCGGCCCAGCTTCGCCACGAGCGTTCCCTCGATCAGCGGCACGTAGTCGCGGAGCGGGTACGCGCCGGCGGCGCGCAGGTAGGATTCGATGCCGTCGCGGCCCTCCCTGAACGACAGGACCTCGACCGGTTTGCCGAGCAGGCAGCCCGAAATTCTCCCTTCCCAGGCACCACGAATCCGCGCTGGTACAGGCCAATTTCTTTCGCCAAATTCTTTGTCGTTTCCCCGATCCATAATACTTTTCGATAGAAATCAGCCGCTTGCTTTCATACAGGTACAGGCTGCGCGGAATATTAATTGCTGTTGACAGCGCTGTCAGCATGGATTATAAATAGATTCTGACAGCGTTGTCATGTTTTTGAGAGGGGGCGCTGTCATAACAACATTCAGTTTCGAACGCAGGACGGCATAAAGACGATGTCGATCCAATCAGCAGTTGCATGCTGCAAGCAATTTCAGGGGGTCAAAATGCACAAGCCATCCTTCAATAAGACACCTTTGGCGGCCGGCGTTGCGCTGGCGCTGGGTGCGGCAGTTGCGTCGCCGGTCATGGCGCAGGAAGGTGCCGACGGCGAGGTCATCGAGGAGATTGTAACGACGGGTATCCGCAGCAGTCTCATGTCGTCGATGAATCGCAAGCGCACTTCCACGGGCGTCGTCGATGCGATCACCGCCGAGGAAATCGGCAAGTTCCCGGACCAGAACCTCGCCGAGGCGCTGCAGCGCATCACCGGCGTGTCGATCCAGCGCGTCAATAACGAGGGCACGCAGATCACCGTCCGCGGCATGGGGCCGGAGTTCAACCTGGTCACGCTGAACGGCCGTTCGATGCCGACCCAGGGCAGCCGTTCGTTCGACTTCGGTGATCTCGCGACCGAGAGCATCCGGGCGATCGAGGTCTACAAATCCGGCCGCGTGGACATCCCGTCCGGCGGTATCGGCGCGACGGTCAACATCGAAACCGCGCGGCCGCTCGACACTCCCGGCTTCCGCAGCGTCATCAGCGCGAAGGCCGTGCACGAGAGGACGTCGGGCGACAGCACCATCGCGGGCCTGAGCGAAGTGACCCCGGAGCTGGCTGCGCTGTTCAGCAACACCTTCGCCGACGACACTTTCGGTGTGCTGGTGACGGCGTCCTACCAGGAGCGCGACAATCGCGAAGAGTTCGCCGATGTCGATTCCTGGATCCCCAACTATCCGGACGGCCTCAACGGCGGCATCGTCAACGACAACAACCAGCGCGCGGACGGCACCTTCTGGCACCCGCAGAATATCGGCTACGGCATCTCCGAAATCTCGCGCGAACGCACCAACGCGCAGCTGGTATTGCAGTGGGCGCCCACTGACCGCATCACCACGACGCTCGACTACACCTACTCCGAGGTGGACTTCGAGAAGGACGCGAACAGCTTCGGTCTCTGGTTCCAGAACCCGAACGTCGAGTCGACCATCAACGAGCGTGGCACGGTGACCGAGGTTGCGATGGACGGCGGCGACTACGCCATCAACGTTGCGCGGGACCACACGATCAAGGAAAACGACTCGCTCGGCCTGAACATCGACTGGCAGGTCACCGACACGCTGTCGCTGAATCTCGACGTTCACGATTCCTCGTCGACCCTGAAGGGCGCGGGCCTGGGTGACGGCGTACCGGGCAGCTCCTCCAACCTGATCATCGGCAACACCTTCTGTGACTGGTGTGGCGTCCCGACGGCGAGCATCGACGTCAAGTCGGCGGTCTACCCCGCCGGCGGTATTCCTCTCTGGGACGTGACGTTCCGCGAGTCCAATACCGGCGTTCCGATCGCCGATGTGCGGGCGAGCGACATCGGTTCGCTGTTCGGACAGTCGTTCGACGCCGACAACAAGAACGACATCACGCAGATCCAGCTCGGCGGCTCCTGGGAAAACGACGGCGGCGGCGCTATCACGAGTATCGACTTCGGCGTTGGTTATACCGACCAGGAGTTCGTCAATCGCAACGCGTTCTCGGGACTGCTCCCGGCCGGCTTCTGGCTGACGTCGGCCGAGTACTGGCCCGACGAGACCTTCAGCCTCGTCAGCTTCGACGGCCTGCTCAGCGATTTCTCCAACGGCGGCAGCTTTGCCTACGACCGTTACTACGTGGCGGACTTCGGTACGATCGTCGATCTGTACGAGGTGGTCGGTGCAAACGACGCCGCACTCGCCGGCTGCTGCTACTGGCCGTCGTGGGGTCCGGATTTCCAGGATCCTGCAAACGGTCGCGGCTTCTTCAATCCCGGTCCGCTGGGTAACGGCAACGGCGCGGGCATTGAGGAGGATATCCTCGCCACTTACCTGCAGGTCAACTTCGACGACGAGTTCGCCGGCCTGCCGATCAGCGGCAGCTTCGGTGTTCGCTACGAAGATACCGAGACGACGTCGACCGGTGACGAAGTGCGCGTGACGGCCGTCGTATGGACCGGCGGTGACGAGTTTGCCTCCGAGTTCGGCGAGCCCGTATTCGTAACCCGCAAGGGCAGCAACAAGGTCTGGTTGCCGAGCCTCAACATCAACATGGAAGTTGCGGAGGACATGATCGCGCGCTTCGGCTACAGCCGCACGCTGGCGCGTCCGGACATCGGTGCTCTGAGCCCGATCATCAGCTTCGTCGCCAACCCGAAGATCGACAATCGCCTGGCAACGGCCGGCAACCCGGACCTGGTCCCGTACCTGTCCGACAACCTCGACCTGTCGTTCGAGTGGTACTACGGCGAGGGCAGCTACGCCTCGGTGACGCACTTCCGCAAGCGCGTCGACAACTTCCTCGTTACGACGACGACCCCGGGTGTGACGTTCGAGGACCTGGGCCTCAACGTGCCGGATCCGTATTTCGGCGCACAGGCTGAACTCGCGCGTCAGCAGCTGACGGACGAGGGCATCCCGACGTCGAACGCGAACGTGTTTGCCCGCATCAACGAAAACATCGGTGCGCCCGTCGGCACGCCGGTCCGGGCCGAAGCGGGCGATCCACCGGTCGCATGGAACGTGTCGCAGACCACGAACGCGCGGGTCGGCAACCTCTGGGGCTGGGAGTTCCAGGTCCAGCACATGTGGGACAACGGCTTCGGTGTTCAGGCCAACCTGACGACCGTGAGCGGTGACGTCCGCGCCGACCGCGATACCGTCAACGAGCAGTTCGCACTGCCGGGTCTCAGCGACTCCGCGAACCTGATCGCGTTCTACGAGAACGACTATCTCTCGGCGCGTGTTGCCTGGAACTGGCGTGACGAGTACCTCCTGACCTTCGATCGCTTCGATGCGCCGGTCTACTTCGAGGATTACCAGCAGGTTGACCTGAACCTCACCTGGTACGCCATGGAGAACCTGGACGTGTTCTTCGAGGCGCTCAACGTCACCGAGGAGACCATTCGGCAGTACGTCCGCTATCCGGAGCAGTTCGACTTCGGTGCCCAGTACGGCGCCCGCTACAACATCGGAGCGCGTTACAGCTTTGACTAGGCGCGAATAGTCGTTAAATTAAAGCCGCTGCCCTGCAGCGGCTTTTTTTTCTCAAATGGTCACGAAAATGAATGACTCGATCGATCGCATTGTGATCGTCGGCGGCGGCAGCGCCGGCTGGCTGACGGCCGGCCTGGTGGCGAGCGAGCACATCGCCCGCTCGGGCCGCGACGTCAGCGTAACCCTGATCGAGTCGCCCGACGTCAAGACGATCGGTGTCGGCGAGGGCACCTGGCCGACGATGCGCACGACATTGCAGAAGATCGGCCTGTCGGAGACGGAATTCCTCACCGAGTGCTCCGCATCGTTCAAGCAGGGCACGAAATTCGTCGGCTGGGTGACCGGCGAGGCGGACGATGCCTACTATCACCCGTTCACGGCGCCGGCCGGATACGCCAGCATCAACCTCGTCCCCTTCTGGCAGGAGCAGCAGGACAGTTTCTCGTTCGTCGACGCCGTCAGTGTGCAGGGCCGCGTGTGCGACCGGGATCTCGCGCCCAAGCAGGAGACGACCCCGGAGTATGCGGCGGTCGTCAACTACGCCTACCACCTCGACGCCGGCAAGTTCGCGGAGCTGCTGCACCGGCACTGTACGGAGCAGCTGGGCGTGCGCCACCTGCTCGACCACGTCACCGCCATCAATGGCGCGCCGGACGGCGACATCGAATCGCTGTCGACCGCAAACAGCGGCGATCTCGAGGGTGACCTGTTCATCGACTGCACCGGGATGGCCTCGATGCTGCTCGGCAGGCACTACGGCATCGGCTACCGGGACAGGAGCAACATCCTCTTCAACGACTCGGCGCTGGCGCTGCAGGTACCGTACGCCGATCCGTCAGGGCCGATCGCGTCGCAGACCATCTCGACGGCTCGGTCCGCGGGCTGGATCTGGGACATCGGGCTGACGACGCGGCGCGGGATCGGCTACACGTACTCGAGCCGCCATACGAGCGACGAGGACGCGGAACGGGAACTCCGCGCCTACGTCGAGGGCCTGCCCGGCATGGACACGGGATCACTGGAGCCCCGCAAGATCGCCTTCCGGCCCGGCCACCGCGAGAAATTCTGGCACCGCAACTGCGTCGCAGTCGGCATGGCGGCCGGATTCCTCGAGCCGCTGGAGGCCAGCGCGCTGGTCCTCGTGGAACTGGCCGGCAAGATGATCAGCGAGGAGCTGCCGGTGTCGCGCTCGGTCATGGACATCGTGGCAAAGCGCTACAATGACGTATTCCTGTACCGCTGGGACCGCATCATCGATTTCCTGAAGCTGCACTACGTGTTGAGCCGGCGCACCGACAGTGCCTACTGGATCGACAACCGGGAGCCGGAAACGATTCCTGCCAGCCTGCAGGAATTGCTGCGCCTGTGGCGCTACCAGCCGCCCTGGCACAACGACTTTTCGCAGCGGGAGGAGATATTCTCCTCGGCGAGCTACCAGTACGTGCTGTACGGGATGGGCTTCGAGACGCGGGCCCGGCACAGTTCGCCGGATTCGAACACGACCGCCGAGGCGGGCCGCCTGTTCGCGGAAAACAGCAACATGACCGGCAAAGTGGTGGCCAACCTGCCGGGCAACCGCGAGCTGTTGACGAAGATCGGCCAGGGTGGCCTGCCGGCCCGCCAGTGAGACGGGCGTTGGCGATCGAGGAAACCGGGAACCGACCATGACCAATCATGTATTGCTCGACAACGTGACGCACAAGGAGCTCCGGGTCATCCGGGACTACGCGCGGGTTCCCGGCTACGATGTAAACGTCGCGCGGGTCTTCCCGAGCGAATTCGTCCAGCTGCAGACCGAGTATCCGCTGTTCTTCATCAGGAACAAGGAAGCAGGCAACTTCGAGCCGGTCGCCCTGCTCGGCTTCTCCGACCGGGAGAACCTGTTCCTCGACGAAAACGGCTGGGATGCCGGCTACATTCCGTTGTCGATCGAGCGCCAGCCGTTCCTGATCGGGTTTCAACAGCAGGTGGTCGACGGCGTCCCGACCGAGGCGACGGTCGTGCACATCGACCTCGACCACCCGAGCGTCAGTGAGACCGAAGGCGAGCGGGTGTTTCTCCCGCACGGCGGCGAAAGCCCGCTGCTCGAGCGTATCACGGCGGTCCTGCAGACGGTTCACCAGGGCCATGGAGCGGCGAAGTCGCTGTCGGAGATCCTCGTGGGCCTGGAACTCGTCGAGTCCCTGACCCTCGAAGCGAAGCTCGGGGACGGCTCAACGGAGGCCCTCAAGGGCCTGTATACGATCAACGAAGACAAACTGCAGGGCCTGAACGCCAGCGCGCTGGAGTCGCTGCACCGCAAGGGCCATCTGCGTGACGTCTACATGATGCTCGCATCGCTGCCGAACGTCGCCCGGCTGATCGAGCGCAAGAACCGGCGCTTGCCGGACTGACACGGTACCGGTGCCAGCAGTCAGCCGCACAATCAGGGAAGTCGACAGCGTCGCCGCTGATGAGGTCCTCGATCACGTGCGGGGCGCAAAGGAGCCCCTCGTGTTCAGGGGGCTGGTGGCCGACTGGCCGCTGGTCCGCAAGAGCCGGGCCTCGAGCCGGGAAGCCGAAGACTACCTCAGAAGCGCCTACGACGGTTCCCCCGTAACCGCTTTCACCAGCACGGAGAAGTCGGGAGGCCGCATCTTCTACACGGAAGGCCTCGCCGACACCAATTTCCGGCAGATCAAGACCGACCTGGGCTGGGTGCTGGACCGAATTCGCGAGTGCGAGGGCGACCCGGACTCGCCGGTCGTCTACATGGGCTCGATGGCGCTGGCCTACTGCCTGCCCGGACTCAAGGCGGCCAACAGCCTGCCTCTCGACGGCCTCGACGCCACCGTGAGAATCTGGATCGGCAATCGCTCCCGCGTCGCCGCCCATTACGACGTACCGGACAACATCGCCTGCGTCTGCGCCGGCACCCGCCGTTTCACGCTGTTTCCGCCGGACCAGCTCGACAACCTCTACGTCGGCCCAATCGACTTTACGCCGGCAGGGCAGTCCATCAGCCTGGTCGACCTCGAGGCGCCGGATTTCGACCGCTACCCGAAATTCGCGGAGGCGCTCGGACACGCCAGCAGCAGTGAGCTCGAGCCCGGTGACGCGATCTACATACCGAGCATGTGGTGGCACCATGTGGAGGGTCTCGAAAATCTCAACATACTGATCAACCACTGGTGGCGAACCTGCCCGAATTACATGGGCGCGCCGCAGGACGCGCTGCTGCACGCGATTCTCGCCGTCCGCGACCTGCCTGACGAGCAACGAGCTGCCTGGCGCGGGATCTTCGATCATTACGTGTTTGATGCCGACGAGGCGTCCGTCGGGCACATTCCTGCGGATCGCCGCGGCGTACTGGGCCCGCTCGATGAAGCCGCGGCGCGGAAATTGCGCGCCGTCCTGCGCAACAACCTGAACCGGTGAGTGAGATGTCGAATGCCGAAGGGATGATACCGTTCAACAGGGTCGTGATCGTCGGCGGTGGTACCGCGGGCTGGATGGCAGCGGCCGCGCTGTCGAAAACCTTCCGCGAGAAGATCAGCATTGAGCTGATCGAGTCCGAGGCGATCGGCACCGTTGGCGTCGGCGAGGCCACGATTCCCAACATCAAGAATTTTCACCTGTTGCTCGAACTCGACGAAGCCGAGTTCCTGCGCGCGGTGCACGGCACATTCAAGCTCGGGATCGAGTTCGTGAACTGGGCCAACCTCGGTGATCATTATTTCCACCCTTTCGGGCCACCGGGCATCGACGCCTGGGCGGCGCAGTTTCACCATTACTGGTGGCGCGCCCGGCAGCAGGGCGAAAATGCCGATTACGGCGAATTCAGCGTCGAGACGACCATGGCGCGCGCCGGGCGCTTCGGCATGAACGGCGACCGCAAGCCGCACTACGCGTACCACTTCGACGCCGGGCTGTATGCGCAGTTCTTGAGGAAATTCAGCGAGAAACTCGGCGTGCGGCGCATCGAGGGCAAGGTTGTCGGAGTGCAGGCCCACCCCGAATCCGGTTTCATCGAGTCGGTGACGCTCGAATCGGGCCGGGTCGTCGAAGGTGACCTGTTCATCGATTGCACCGGGTTCCGCGGGCTGCTGATCGAACAGGAAATGAAGAGCGGCTGGGAGGACTGGTCGCACTGGCTGCGCAACGACAGCGCCGTCGCCGTGCAGACCGAGTCGGTGCCGTCACTGGCGCCGTATACGCAGTCGACGGCGCGCTCCGCCGGCTGGCAATGGAAGATCCCGCTGCAGCACCGGGTGGGCAACGGCCTGGTCTACAGCAGCGGCTACATGCCGGACGACGAGGCGACCCGCACCCTGCTGGACAACGTCGACGGCAAGACGGTCAACGATCCGCGAGTGATCAAGTTCCGCACGGGCCGGCGGCTTAAGCAGTGGAACCGGAACTGCGTCGCGCTCGGTCTCTCCAGCGGCTTCCTCGAGCCGCTGGAGTCCACCAGCATCCACCTGATCCAGAATGGCATTATCCGCCTGATCAAGCTGTTCCCGTACCGCGGCATCGACGAGGCGGCGGTCGATCAGTACAACGAGGAAGTCAGGACGGAGATCGAGTTCATCCGCGATTTCATCATCCTGCATTACCACCTGACCGAGCGGGCCGATTCACCGTACTGGAACGACTGCCGCACGATGCCGGTGCCCGACACGCTGCTGCACAAGGTCGGCCTGTTCGAGAGCAACGGCCTGATCGCACAACATCCCTACGACCTGTTCGCGGACCAGTCCTGGGCGGCGGTGATGCTGGGCCAGGGCGTCAAGCCCGAGGGCTACCATCCGATCGTGGAGATGGCCGGGGACGACGAACTCAGGCAGTTCCTCGCCCGCATCCGGGCCTCCGTCAAGCAGATTGTCGACCTGCAGCCGATGCATCGCGACTATATTGACCGCTTCTGCAGCACGCCTGCGGGCGGTGCCTAGCCCGCAGGCGGAGCGACAGCTGCCTATGACTGGCAGCGTTTGCAGTAATAGGTTGCGCGCTGCCCCTGCACGATGCACGTGATCGGCGTATCGCAGCGGTGGCAGGGCTCCTCATCCCGGCCGTAGACGTCGAGTTCCTGCTGGAACCAACCGGCCTCGCCGAAGCCGCCGTAGTAATCCCTGAGTGTCGTCCCGCCGGCGCGGATCGCCCGCTGCAGGACTTCGCGGATCGATTCCGAGAGCGCATCGTAACGCGGCAGGGCAATGCGCCCCGCCGCTCGCTTCGGGTTGATGCCCGCGAGGAACAAGGACTCGCTCGCGTAGATGTTGCCGACACCGACGACGACATCTGCGTTCATGATGAACTGTTTCACCGCGACGCGGCGGCCGCGCGACTTGCGCCACAGGTATTCGCCGCTGAACTCGTCACCGAGCGGCTCGGGCCCCAGGTCCTTGAGCAGCCAGTGCCGATCAGGGCCATGGCTCCAGTGCAGCGAACCGAAACGCCTCGGGTCGCGCAGGCGCAACGCGTGTCCGGACGCGAGCCCGATGTCCACGTGGTCGTGGATGCCGGCCGGCGCGTCCTGCGGCACGATGCTGACGTGCCCCGACATGCCGAGGTGCATGATGGCCGTGCCCCCGGTCGTGTTGATCAACAGGTACTTTGCGCGCCGCCCGACCGAGGTGATCGTATGCCCGGGCAGGCGCTCGTCCACATCCTTGCTGACCGGCCAGCGCAGGCGGCGCTCGCGGATGGTGACGGACACGATCTGCTGGCCGACGACGTGGGGCTCGATGCCGCGGCGGCTGGTTTCGACTTCTGGCAGTTCCGGCATGCGGCTAGAGTGCCAACAAAGCGGGCAACAAAAAAGCCTGCCGGTGCAGCGCACCGGCAGGCTCCTGTGAATGGCCCGAGCGTCAGCTATTCAGCGCTTTCGACCACGACGCTGGTTGCGAGGAAGGAGCCGTCTATGCCGAGTTCGCCGTAGGCGTCGGCCGCAAGGCCTTCCTGGATATCCTCGAAGCTGCCTTCGGATATTTCGGATTCGGCGGAGACCACCGATATCGTCGCACCCTCCTGCAGAACGACCGTTACGTCGCCGCCCGCTGTCGCGAGCACGAAACCCGGTTCCTCGATCGGCAGCGCAATCGTTCCGCTGAGCTGCTCCTCCGCATCGTCGCCGTCGATCAGGACGAGGGCTGCACGCAACAGCGTCCCGTCCGAATCGGAGGGAATGACGCCCTCGACCTCGATGCCCTGGCCGACCAGCAGGCCCTCCGGACCGGTGATTGCGCCGTCGGGACCCAGGACCTGGGTGCAGCCGTCCTGGAGTTCGACGGTAAGTTCATTGCCGCCGCGATCGATCATCAGAAACGCGCCGTTCTCGTCAGGCAAGCTGTTAACGGTGCCCTGGAATTGTTCTGCAGGCCCCTGCTCGATGACGATCGCGTCGAGCATGAGGTCGCCGCCCATTCGGCTGTAACGGCCGATGACGACGACTTCGTTGCCTGCTTCGAGTGCGGTGGGTTCCGTCGGGATGCCCTCTGCGTCGTAGACGCAGCCATCGGTGGTGAGACTGACGTCGATGCACGTGTCTGCATCGTCAGAGGAGCACAGAACGAAACGGCCGGTTTCGCCATCGACGATCTCGTCGATTACGCCGTCAATGCGCGCAAGCTTGTCCGGCGCCCCGGTGTTGGAAAACTCGACGAAGACCACGGGCCGCACGCGGTACTTGCCGTTGCCCGTCCGGACGACGTGAATGGACTTGTTTGCGTCCATGTCCAGTTCGACTACCAGTGTCCGCCCGGGCAGAACCTCGAATCCTTGCGGATGCAGAAGGTCGATCTTGCCGTTGGCCGGAAGAGGCGGTGTGTATTCGTCGTCGGGTCCGTCTGCCACGTATTCGACGAGACGCAGATCCGAGATCCGCAGGCGCAGCTTCGTGTACTCGCCCGCGGGAACGTCCTCGAAAGCGATGGGCCGACTGAAGTTCTCGAGATCGAGAAGGTCGACCTGGATCGGGTTTTCAGCATCCGAGAACAGGGTTTGCTGGCCCTCGCCACCGATCAACGTTGCCTCGACGACGCTCAGATTGATCTCGTCGAGGTCTTCGGAAGGCATGTCCGTCAGCAACAGTGCGACTGTACCCGTGCCCTGGCCTGGCGGAGCGGCGTCTCCGCCCGAGCCGCCACAGGCGCCCAGAACAAGGGAAAGCCCGAGTAACGTCGCAATCGCAATGCGACGAAAAATAACAAAACGGTCGACCATAACAAATGCCCCCTGATCGCCACTGGCAGGCGAAACTGGTTTCTTTTAGTTCGCGGAGTGAGTTCCGCATTCCTACTTACGTCAAACGACGGAAATCACGCAGGGATGCGGGTATCTAACATAATCCGGACAAAAAAATACCCGCGGCTGTGCGCGGGTATCCTGAGGATCCGTGTAACGACCAGGAACGCTTACTTGATCTTTGATTCCTTGTAGATCACGTGCTTGCGAACCGTGGGGTCGTATTTCTTCGTCTCGAGCTTCTCGGGATGCAGCTTCTTGTTCTTGGTGGCCGTGTAATAGTGGCCCGTACCGGCACTCGAAACGAGCTTGATCTTTTCGCGATTACTTTTTGCCATGGTTCCGTCCTCCGCCGGGTCAGATGTGCTGGCCCTGGGCACGCAGGTCGGCTACGACCTTGTCGATACCGTGCTTGTCGATGATGCGCAGGCCCTTGTGCGAAACGCGCAGGCGCACGAACCGCTTCTCGGACTCGAGCCAGAAGCGCTTGTCCTGCAGGTTCGGCAGGAAGCGACGACGCGTCTTGTTGTGAGCGTGGGAGACATTATTACCGCTCTGCGGCCGTTTCCCGGTCACCTGGCACACTTTGGACATGACTAAGCCCTTGATTTAGCTATTTATTGAAACAGAATACGCCCGCGCCGGCGGGCAGCGAGCGGGCCTTTATACCAGCCCCGGAGGGGCAATTCAAGCGCCGGTGCGGCTCGCGCGGAGCCGTTACAGCAGCCCACGGCTGGCCAGCGACGTGGTGCCGGCATCGCCGATGATCAGGTGGTCGAGCAGCCGGATATCGACGAGCTCCAGGGCCGACTTCAGGCGCCGCGTGATCCTTTCGTCCGCCTGGCTGGGTTCCGCGACGCCGGAAGGGTGGTTATGGGCGAGAATCACGGCGGCGGCGTTGACGGCAAGCGCCTCCTTGACGACTTCTCGCGGATAGACGCTGGTGCCGTCGAGGGTGCCGCGGAACAATTCCTCGAACCGCAGTACACGATGACGATTGTCGAGGTACAGGCAGCAGAAGCGTTCGTGCGGGAGATGCCGCAACTTCGACAGCAGGAACGCCTCGGTGTCGGCCGGGCTGCGGATGCACGCACCTGCGGGCAACGACTGCTCGAAGTAGCGCCGTGCGAGCAGCGGCAGCGCCCGGAGCACGGCGAGCCGCGCCGCGCCGAGCTCTTTCTCTGCGAGGATCGCAGCGCTGTCGGCGTGCAGCAGCTGGCGCAGCGATCCGAATCGTGCAAGCAGGCGCTCGGCCAGGCCCGACCCGCGGCCCGCTCGCAACAAGAGGGCCAGCAGCTCGGCGTCCCCCGGTTCGCGGCTACCGGCGCTTCTGTTTCGGCCCATGAACGATTCCTGTCTCGCGTGCTTATTGGAGGCCCCGATTAGTCCCGTTTCGGCCTATCGATACAAGCAATCAATCTTGACGGGAGCACTCATTTCTCTGGAAATCGCGACGATTGAAAGGCTAAGCTGGGCGAATGAATATCGTGCTCGGCATCAGTGGCGGGATAGCCGCTTACAAGACGCCCGAACTCGTCCGGCGGCTGCGCGAACGCGGCGCCGACGTGCAGATCGTCCTGACGGCCTCGGCGGAGGAGTTCGTTACCCGAACCTCGCTGCAGGCGGTCTCCGGGCGGCCGATACGCAGCAATCTCTGGGACAAGGAAGCGGAAGCGTCGATGAGCCACATCGAGCTGGCGCGCTGGGCCGACGTCGTGCTGATCGCGCCGGCGACCGCGGAGATCATGGCGCGTCTGGCCGGCGGCGGCGCCCCCGACCTGCTGACGACGCTGTGCCTCGCCACCGAGGCGCCGATCGCCCTCGCGCCGGCGATGAACAGGGTGATGTGGGCGAACCCGGGCGTGCAGGCGAATCGCAAGACGCTCGAAGAGCGGGGCGCGCGGATACTCGGGCCCGACCACGGTTCCCAGGCCTGCGGGGAAACCGGCGCCGGCCGCATGCTGGAGCCCGACGCGATCGCCGACGCCGTTTGTGGGCCGGATACGGCGGGTACCGCCGCCGGCATCCTCGCCGGCAAGTCCGTGCTGGTAACCGCCGGGCCGACGCGCGAACCCATCGATCCGGTGCGCTACATCACGAATCGCAGCTCCGGCAAGATGGGCTACGCCATCGCGGCAGCCGCCCATGCCCTCGGTGCCCGCGTGATACTGGTGAGCGGCCCGGTGTCGTTGCCGGATCCGCGCGGCGCTGAAGTCGTGCGCGTCGAAACGGCCACGGACATGCACGCTGCGACCCACGAGCGGATTGCGGATGCCGACATTTTCATCGCCGCCGCGGCCGTGTCGGATTACCGGCCGGCCGAGATGTCGGCACAGAAGATAAAGAAGACCAATGACACGATGAGACTCGAACTCGTCCGCTCGCCCGATATTCTCGCCTCCGTTACGGCCCTTGACGATGTGCCGTTCACTGTCGGTTTCGCGGCCGAGACGGAGAACGTCCGCGAATATGCGCTCGGCAAGCTCGCAAACAAGAAGCTCGATATGATCGTCGCGAATCGCGTCGGCGCCGATTGCGGTTTCGACCGCGACGACAACACGGCGGAAATCCTGTGGGATGGCGGGGCCAGGACATTCGACACGATGCCCAAGTCCGAACTCGCGACAAGGCTCATGGACATGATCGCTGCGCGGTTTTTCGAAACACGGGGCGCGGAAACGCAGCCTGCGCTGTCGATCGTCTCTGTCAAGGAGTAGGAAAGGCAGTGCGACTGATAGAACTCAAGATCCTGGACTCGCGCCTCGGTGACTCGATTCCGTTGCCGCACTACGCGACCGGCGGTTCGGCGGGTCTCGACATGCGGGCCTGCATCGATGAGCCGGTTAGCGTCGAGCCGGGCGCGACCGAGCTCATCCCGACAGGGCTCGCGATTCACATCGGAGATCCGGGGCTCGCGGCCGTGCTGTTGCCGCGCTCCGGTCTAGGCCACAAGCACGGCCTCGTGCTCGGTAATCTCACCGGGCTGATCGACTCCGATTACCAGGGGCAGGTGTTCATCTCGTGCTGGAACCGCGGCTCGCGGCCCTACGAGGTCACGCCGGGTGAGCGGATCGCGCAGATGGTGTTCGTTCCGGTCGAGCAGGTGCGCTTCGAGGTCGTCGAGGAGTTCGGCGACAGCGATCGGGGAGAGGGCGGGTTCGGACACTCAGGCACGGCCTGAGCGTTTTCAGTCGAGACCTTTCAGGGCCTTGAAGCGATTGATGTCGCCTTCGAAGCGGGCAACGATCTGTTGCTCGTCGTCCTTGAATTTGAGCAGGTTCTTCTGGTGGCGCGCGATCGTGGACTGGGTCTCGTTGATGTCTTCGACCAGGTCCTCATTGATCAGCGGCGCGTCGGAGTCTTCGCTGTAAGGGCGATACCGGGCCGCTTCCCGCTTCAGCTTGGCCAGCCGGCGCTCGAGGTTGCGCAGGTACAGTTCGGTAACGCGAGCCTGTGCCTGGAACAGCTCGATGCGGCGGTCGCGATGCATGACGATCTCTTCCACGGACAGGTAGGTCGCCAGCAACGCCTTGTCGGCGCGCAGCTGCAGTTCCTTCTGCATCTCGAGTTCCCTGGCCTTCGCCTCGGCAGCGAGCTGCTCTTCCGTCTTGCGGCCCTCGAGATGCTGGACCGTCACCGCGTGCTCGTTCAGTACCTGCTTGGGCAGATCCGAGTACTCGGGCGGGATGCTGTCGCCGTAATGTACCTGGCCGTCTTCGTCCACCCAGCGATACACGCGGTCGTGCTCGGCGGCGAATGCGGAGACCGATATTGCCGCGAGGAGGAAGACTGTGGTTACTGCGGTATTAAGCATGCGCCCAAATATGCCATGACAGGGTTTTCAGAGTTGCGACACAGTTCGCTATTCCGAGCTTAGTACCCGTCATGCATTCTGTAAACTACCGTTCAGGCGGCGACACCGTATTTGCGGCGATATTCGACGACCGGGCCGATGAATTCGGCGTATTCCGCTGATTCCTCGAGGGTATCGATCAGGTCATCCAGCCGGATGATGCTGACGACCGGGATCCCGAGGGACGACTTCAGTTCCTGCACCGCGGACAACGACCCCTGGCCCCGTTCCTGGCGGTCGAGCGAGATCGCGAGCCCGGCGACCTCGGCACCGTTCGAGCGGATGATGTCGTAGGCCTCGCGCACGGCCGTACCGGCCGTGATCACGTCATCGACGATCAGGACGCGCCCCGCGGGCGGCGTGCCCACGATGCTGCCGCCCTCGCCGTGTGCTTTCGCCTCCTTGCGGTTGTAGCACCAGGGCACGTCGACGTCGTGCTGTTCCGCGAGGGCGGCCGCGGTCAGGGCGACGAGCGGAATGCCCTTGTACGCGGGTCCGAAGAGGACGTCGAACTCGACCCCCGACTCCGCGATCGCGGCGGCGTAGAAGCGACCGATCCGCGCGGCGGCATAGCCTGTGTCGAAGAGCCCGGCATTGAAGAAATACGGGCTGACCCGACCGGACTTGAGCGTGAACTCGCCGAAACGCAACACGCCGAGCTCCAGTGCCAGGTCGATAAATTCTTTCTTGTACGCTCGCATTCGCTCCGCCCCGTTCCCCGCTTCTGTATCATGGCCGCCTCCGGCCGCGGCGTCGCGGAGTATGCCACATCATTTGCAGTGAAAGAGGGAGGGACGGTTTGTTCCGTGTTATCAGCCTGAACGCGAACGGGATTCGCGCTGCCGCGCGCAAGGGATTCTTCGAGTGGCTGGAAGAGCAGGATGCGGACGTCGTCTGTATCCAGGAAACCAAGGCGCAGGTTCACCAGCTCACCGACGAGTGCTTCTCGCCATCGGGGTACCACTGCTTCTACGAGGATGCACTGAAGAAGGGCTACAGTGGTGTCGCGATCTACAGCCGGCACGAGCCGAAGAAAGTGTTGCGCGGATACGGCGACGCGGAGTTCGATGCCGAGGGCCGCTACCTCGAGGTGCAACTCGGCGGCATCAGCGTGGTGTCACTTTACCTGCCTTCCGGCTCGTCGAGCGAGGAGCGGCAGCAGGCCAAGTATCGCTGCATGGATTCGTTCACCGAGCACCTCAAGAAGCTGCAGTGCCGGCGCTCGGAATACGTGATCTGCGGCGACTGGAACATCGTTCACAGGGAAGAGGACATCAAGAACTGGAAGTCCAACCAGAAGAACTCCGGCTGCCTGCCCGAGGAGCGCGCATGGCTCGACAAGGTGTTCGGTGACTATCGCTGGGTCGACGCGTTCCGTACGCTCGACCAGGAGCCTGAACAGTACACGTGGTGGTCGAACCGGGGCCGCGCGTGGGACAACAACGTCGGCTGGCGCATCGATTATCATGTCGTCACGCCGGGCCTGAAGGACCGAGTTTTGCGCACCGAGATCTACAGGGAGCAGCGCTTTTCGGATCACGCGCCGCTCATCATGGATTACGATTGGCATCATGAATGAAGCCGGCGGTGCCATCGAACCGAAGCGACCGTGGACCTGGTATCTGCAGGAAAAGATCGTCGTCATCTTTGTCCTTGGCTTTTCGGGCGGACTGCCGTTTCCGCTCGTCTATGCAACGCTGACCTACTGGCTCAATGAGGCCGGCATCGAGAAAAGCACGATCAGCACGTTCGCGTGGATTGGGTTCGCGTATGCGCTGAAGTTTGTCTGGTCGCCACTCGTGGACCGGCTCCACCTGCCGGTCCTGACAACGGCACTCGGCCGGCGGCGTTCCTGGCTGCTGTTTTCACAGATTCTTATTGCAGTCAGCCTTTCGGCGCTCGCGACGATTGACCCGGCGCAGGCGATCACGGGGTTTGCCTTCGTCGCGCTGGCCGTAGCGATTTCGTCGGCGACGCAGGACATGGCGATCGATGCCTATCGAATCGAGTGCGCGCCCGACGAAATGCAGGGCCTGCTGGCCGCGTCTTACCAGTACGGGTATCGCATCGCAATGATCGTTGGCGGAGCCGGCGCCCTGTATGTGGCGGATTTCATGTCGTGGACGATCGCATACCAGGCGATGGCCGTCTGCATGGGCATCGGCATGCTGGCGACACTCCTCGCAAAAGAGCCCCCGGTGCCGGAAGGCATTGATGTCGACGAGCGCATATTCGACGACGGGTTCCTGCGCTGGTTCGTAAAGTCCGTGGTCGGCCCGTTCGCTGATTTCTTCCGGCGCTACGGCTGGTTTGCGCTGACGATGTTGTTGTTCATTGCGCTGTACCGTATCAGTGACTACGTCCTCGGCATCCTCGCCAATCCGTTCTACGACGACATCGGGTTCACGAAGTCGCAGGTTGCGAGCGTAGCGAAACTGTACGGATTGTGGATCGCCCTGGTCGGCATTGCCGGCGGCGGCCTCGCGATTGTCAAACTGGGGCCGGCGCGGTCGCTGATTCTATCGGCCACGCTGATCGCAGGGACGAACCTGTTCTTCGTTTACCTCGCCTCGGTTGGGCCCGACCTCCTCGCCCTTACAATTACGATCAGCTTCGATAACTTCGCGCAGGGGTTCTCGGGCACGGTATTCATCGCTTACCTGTCGAGCCTGACAAATATTTCATTCACGGCAACGCAGTATGCTTTGTTCAGCTCCCTGTCGGTATTCGTCGGCAAGCTCGTGGCGGGTTTTTCCGGCAACGTTCAGGAGTTGCTCGGATACGAGGGCTTTTTCGTGTACGCGGCCGCGACTGGAATACCATCGATCATCCTGGCGATCATCGTGGTTCGCTATACGCCGAGTCCGCGGCTATGAAGGAAGTCGAAGTCGGCAGGCTTGCCGATCTGGACGATCCCGGTTGCCGCGAGTTTACGATCGGGGACGGTGACTGGCCCTTCACGGGCTTCGTCGTGCGGCAGGGTGTCGATGTGTACGCCTACCAGAACTACTGCATGCACGTCGGTCATCCGCTGAACTGGGCGCCCGACAAGTTCCTGACCAAGGACAGGTCTGCGATCATCTGCGCGTCGCACGGCGCGCTCTACGACATCAGGAGCGGCGAGTGTTTTGCGGGGCCGTGCCCCGGAAAATCTCTGCGGAGAGTGGCGGTGGAGGTACGCGACGGGATCGTCTACGTCACCGGGCCCGAAAGCCTGTAACCGGATCCGTGCCGCTGTTCAGAGGTTGTCGAGAAACTCCAGCGGGTCGTGGTATCCGGCCGGCATCTCATCGTTGTTTCTGCCGACGTAGTCTTCCGGATCCATATCCATCGAGCCGGACCAGTCTTCCGGCTGGCTGGCTTCGCGCAGGAACAGCTCGGGCCACGCCTCCAGGTCGATTTCGTCGATCGTACCGTCGAACTGCTGGAGCTCCACGGTACCGCCGTCCTCGTCGACCGCGACCACCTCGAACAGCGTGCCGTTCGGGCGACTGAACCACTGGCCTATCATGGGATAAAGTATTGCCATCTCTGTTCGTCCTGTCCGTAGTCCGGGAAACCGCTGTTTCTTTATATATAGATCACAATCTGCGACTTGCAAGATCAGCGCGCACAAAGCGCCAGTCACGGATCCGGTGCCCATGCCGCAGTCCGCGCCGCTCGAACTTGGTTACCGGGCGGTCTAACGGCTGCTCGCCCGAGTGGACCCGCTTCTCGGCGCACTCGAAACGGCCGGACTCGCGGATGGCCGCCTCGATATGTTCCGCGTAGTTCTCCCAGTCGGTGGCCACGTTGAACGTACCGTCCGGCGACAGGCGGCTCGCGACCAGCTCCAGGAACGCCGGCTGCACCAGGCGCCGCTTGTGATGACGCTTCTTGGGCCACGGGTCGGGGAAATAGAGATTGATGCGTGACAGCGAAGCCGGGGCGATCATCGCCTCGAGTACCTCGACCGCGTCGTGCCGGACCAGGCGGAGATTCGTAATACCCGCATCGCGAGCCTCGAGCAGGCAGTGGCCGACACCGGGCTCGTGAACCTCGATGCCGAGGAAGTCGAGTTCCGGGTGTTCCGCGGCCAGCTGAACCAGCGTGTCCCCGTTGCCGAAACCGATTTCCAGCACGACCGGTGCAACGCGGCCAAACAGCTCGGCGAATTGCAGTGGCTCGCGGCGGAAAGGCACACCGAACGTCGGCCAGAGTTCCTCGAGCGCTCGCTGCTGGGAGGCGGTGAGGCGTCCCGCGCGGCGAACGAAACTGCGAATGGTCCTGTGGCGGGATGGTGTGTCCGTGTCCGAGCTCATGGCTGCGCATTGTAGCGCTTGAGCGACGCACACAAACAACAGTATGCTGTGGGAACTGCAGCAAGCCTGCGGGGGGACCAAAATGAAAACCATTACTATTTACAGAGAGATAGGCGCTGCATCCCTTGCGCTGTCAGGAATCGGTGCAGCAATTATCGTGGCGCTTGTCGCTTTTTCGCTACCGGGTATCGCGATCGCGCAGCAGGGCTCAGCGGGCGCGTTGCTCGAGGAAATCGTCACGACTGCGCGCAAGAAGAGCGACGCGGAAAAGGCGCAGGAAGTGCCGGTCGCGTTGACCGCTTTTGGCGCCGCCCAGCTCGATGCACTGTTCGTGAAGAAGCTCGATGACCTGAGCTACAAGATGCCCAACGTGCAGCTGGAGGCGGTTGGCACATTCCCGGGCGTGCAGAATTTCTCGATTCGCGGCCAGGGCATCAACAGCTCGATCCCGTCGGTCGACCCGACCGTCGGTGTATTCGTCGACGGCGTCTTCGTGGGAACGACCTACGGCGTCGTGCTCGACACCTTTGACCTCGAGAGCATCGAAGTGCTGCGCGGCCCGCAGGGCCTGCTGTTCGGCCGCAACGTCACCGGCGGCGCGGTGCTGCTGCGCAATGCGCGCCCGGACGGTGAATTCGGCGCGAAGGTCCGGGTGGGCCAGACCGACGAGGATCAGACGAATATCGCGGCCGCGATCGAGGGTTCCCTGATCGAAGACCGGCTGGCGGGCAAGATCGCCGTACTCTACGACAAGGACAACGGCTACTTCGACAACATCAACCAGACGATACCGGCGAATCCGGCGGCGGCCGTGTTCCCCGCGCCGCACCCGTTGCAGCCGTTCTACGCCGAGCCGGCGCTCCGCAGCCAGGTGGGCGAGATGGAGACGACACTGATACGCCCGACCCTGGTCTGGATGCCGAGCGACAGCGTGGACATCACGCTGATACTCGAATCCGGCAACGTGGAGGGCGACGGTGCCGTATGGGCCAACGTCACGGACCAGCGTGCCGGTACACTGGCGAATTTCTCGACGACCGCCGACGAGATCGGCTTTACCGAGATCGACTGGTTCCAGTCCACGCTGGAGGTGAATGTCGACGCGTTCGGGGGCACGCTCACGAACATCCTCGGCCATCGCGAGGTCGAGGCCGATTCGGCAGCCGACATCGACGGCACCCTGCTGCCGATTTTCGCGGCCCCCGGCTTCACCACGCAGGACCAGATCAGCAACGAGCTGCGCTGGTCCGGACGCCTGGGCGAAAACTGGGATACGACGATCGGCTTTTACTACTTCGACCAGGACGTCGAGTATCGCGAGGGCCGCTACATTTGGCTGCCGCCGCCGCTCGGGCCGGCGCCCGCCGGCATCAACCTGACGGTCGCTCTTGGCGGCGACATGCAGGCCGAGAACTTCGGCATTTTCTGGAACAACGACTTCTACGTCGGCGACAGCTGGGTACTCTCGGCCGGCATCCGCTACACGGACGAGTCGAAGAAAGCGCAGATCATCACCGCGCCTCCCGGCAGCCCGTGCCGCGACGTGGTGACGTTCAACTGCACCTTCGACAACCTGCAGGGTGACTGGGACAACATCACGCCCAAGCTGGGCGCGCAGTGGAACTTCAGCGAGAGCGGCCAGATGTACGGCTTCTGGTCGAAGGGCTATCGCTCCGGCGGTTTCAACTTCCGCAACGCGCGGCCGTTCATCATCCCGCCGGGACCGACCCGGGAAGAGGAAAACAACACCTTCGAGGTCGGGCTAAAGACGGACTTCGCCGATGGCCGGGTACGCCTGAACGTCGCCGCGTTTTACAACGAGATCACCGACATGCAGCGCGAGCTGAATATCGGTGACCCGGACGTCATCGTGCTGCAGGCGACGCTCAATGCGGGCGACGTGACCATCCAGGGTGCCGAGGTCGACCTGGTCGCACTGCTGACGGACACGTTCTCCATCAACGCATCGGTCGGTGTCCAGGACAGCGAATACGATCGCATCGATCCGTTGGTGCCGCAGATCGAAGCGCTGCTCGAAGCGGCGACCGGCGTGCCGACAACGGTTATCGGCCCGGACCTGCCGCGCCTCGCGCCGTCCAACTACAGCCTCGGCCTCTCGTGGGACATCCCCGCGGGGTCGATGGGGCTGTTCAACGTCGCGGCGAATTACAGCTACCGCGAGGGGCATCCGTACAACGACGCCAACACCGAGATCTTCGACGACCAGGAGCGCATCGACGCGAGCTTCAACTGGTTCTCGCCATCGGAGCGCTGGCAGGTTTCGGTCTACGGCAAGAACCTGAGCGACGAGGCGAACTGGGGCAACCTGACGTCGATCGCCGGGCTCTGGACGGCGGGGCCCATGCAGAAGGGCCGCCTGCTCGGCATGGAGGTCAACTGGCGTTACTACTGAGCACCGGCGAACCGCAGGAGCGCGCCTCGGCGCGCGACAGATGCTCCGCAGCTTCGTGCTTCGAGAAGCGCTCCTGCTCGTGGCTCGCGCGATTCAGCGAGTGGTCTTTTTCGTGCTCCGCGCCCCGAGCCGTGGTTCGGCCGGAAACGTCACGGGCCCGGCCTTGTCCGGCCAGCGACCCTGGATGTCCGCGTAGAAATCCCGGCAGAACTCGAGGTCCTTGTGCCAGTCGCCGGATAGCGAAAACGAGGGGCCGAGGCCGATTCGTCTCCTGCCGTAGTCCAGGAAACCGAGAATGACCGGCACATCCGCCCCTTCCGCGATGCGATAGAAGCCCGACTTCCAGTGATCCGCGCGGCTGCGCGTCCCTTCCGGGGCGAGGCCGAAGTAGAAGGACTCGCTGTCCCTGAACATCTCGATGGCCTGGTCGACGGCCGAGCGGGCTCGCTTGCGGTCGAGCGGAATGCCGCCGAGGGAGCGCAACAGGACATTCAGCGGAAACCAGAACAGGGATTGCTTGGCGAAGAAGTGTATCTCCACGTCCAGGGCCACTTTGCAGACAAGCCCCCAGAAACCGTCCCAGTTCGATGTGTGCGGAGCCGCAACGACGACGGCTTTCGGAACCGATGGCCTGGTGCCGACGATCTCCCAGCCGCCGACCTTCAGGATTGCTTTTGCGATGGCCTGCAGCATGACGGTCAGCGTTGGTCGCCGGCGGCTCAGGCGTTCGGCCGGCCGGCGTAGACGGCAAGGGCGCCTGCTACGAGCAGGCCGCCGCCCAGCGCCGCGTTGCCCTGCAGCGTCAGCACCAGCGTGCCGGCGAGCAGGCTGGTCATCGCGATGATCAGCCAGTAGCGTTGCCGGCGCTGTCCCTCGAGCTCGCTGCGGATGCGTTCGATCTCGGCGGAACGCAGCTCGAGCGCGAGGTCGCCGGCCTTGGCCCGGTCGGTCAGTTCGCGAATCGTGCCGGGCAATTCCCGCAGGGCGTGCCGCAACTGCGGCAGGTTCTCGCGCAGGTCGTCGATCATCGCGCGCGCACCGACCTGTTCGTCCATCCACTGCCGCAGCACCGGCCTGGCCGTCTTGAAGATGTCGAGTTCGGGATAAAGCTCGCGGCCGAGTCCTTCGATGTTGAACAGTGTCTTGTGCAGCAATATGAGCTGCGGCTGGATCTCCACGTTGAAGCGCTGTGCGACCCGAAACAGGCGCATCAGGACCTGGGCGAACGATATCTCGGAGAGCGGCTTGTTGAAGATCGGTTCGCAGACGGTACGCACGGCGGTCTCGAGCTGATCGATGCGCGCGTCGTCCGGCACCCAGCCGGAGTCGAGATGCAGCTTGGCGATGCGGTGGTAGTCGCGCTCGAAAAACGCGAGAAAATTCTCGGCGAGGTACTGCTTGTCCTCCGGGTTCAGCGTGCCGACGATGCCGAAATCGACCGCTGCGTACTTCGGGTTCTGCGGGTCTTCGACGTTTACGAAGATATTGTCGGGGTGCATGTCCGCGTGAAAGAAGTTGTGGCGAAAAACCTGCGTGAAGAAAATCTCCACGCCGTTTTCGGCGAGTTTCTCGATGTTGGTGCCGGCGGCCCGCAGCGCATCCATATCGCTGATCGGGATACCGTGTATGCGTTCCTGCACCAGGACCTCGGGCCGGCAATAGTCCCAGTAGATCTCGGGGACATGCAGCATGTCCGAGCCCTCGAAGTTGCGCTTGAGCTGAGCCGCGTTTCCCGCTTCACGCATCAGGTCGAGTTCGTCGAGAATCGTCTGCTCGTATTCGGACACGACCTCGAGCGGCTTGAGACGCTTGCCGTGCTCCCAGTATCGTGCCGCGAGCGCCGCGATGGTCCGCATCACCTCGAGGTCCTGCTCGATTCTCTCGCGCACGCCGGGGCGCAGCACCTTGACGACGACGTCCGTGCCGTCCTGCAGTTCGGCCGTGTGCACCTGCGCGATCGACGCTGCCGCCAGCGGTTCCCTGTCGAAGCGCTTGAACACGGTGTCGACCGGTCGGCCGTAAGCGGACTCCAGGATCGCAACGGCCTGTTCCGTGGGGAACGGCGGCACCGCGTCCTGCAACTTGGCCAGCTCGCTGGCGATGTCGGGGGGCAGCAGGTCGCGCCGCGTGGAGATCGCCTGGCCGAATTTCACGAAGATCGGCCCGAGTTCCTCGAGCGCGAGGCGGATGCGCTCACCCTGCGGCGCGCTGCGGTCCCGGCGCCGCGGCGCCAGGTAGAACAGGAACCGCATCGGGCGCAGCAGGTGTGTCGCCGAGATAATCTCGTCGAGGCCGTACTTGACCAGCACCCGCTGGATGCGGATCAGCCGGAAGAAGGTCCTGCGCCGCATCATCACGGGGACTTCCCGAGGCGGCCAATCCTGGCTGCCAGCCGATCGACGTCGTCGCGCAGCTGGTTGACGTTTCTTGCGAACTGTTCGACCTCGTAGCGGCTCGGAACGTCCCGGCTCTCCTCCTGCAGGTATTCGCGGATGTTGTCGCCCATGACCGAGCGCGTCTCGCGCGCCCAGCGCCCGACCGCCCGCGTGAATTCGCCCAGTCCGTGCGCCGCGGTATCGCCGATCACGGCGGACAGCTCTTCCTCGATGTCCGGTCTCGCGTGCGCCAACAGTTCCTGGAAAGCCTGCGCCGTCGCAGCATCGCCGCTCAGGTCGAGCGAACCGTCGCGTATGGCGTCTTCACCGGCCATGAGCGCGAGCGCCACCAGCGAGCCCGTAATGACCACCTCCGGCTCGCCGTCGTGGCGGGTGCTGAGGTGCAGGGCATCCCTGCCGATCTCGAAGTAGCCGGCAAGCCCGGTATCGCGGACCCGGATCGCGATCAGCTTGCCGTCGAGGCGGCTGCACAGCTCGCGCGCGCGCGTGGACTCGTGGATGTTCCGATTCAGCACGCGCGTGATCGGTTGCAGCAGGGCCTCGAGCGGGTTCATGGCGTCTTCAGATCTTGTAGCCGGTATGCAGCGCGACGATGCCGGCGGTCAGGTTGTCGTATCGGCAGCGCTCGAGACCGGCGTCCTGCATCATGCCGAGCAGGGTTTCCTGGTCGGGGTGCATGCGTATCGACTCTGCCAGGTACTGGTAGCTGTCCGGGTCCCTGGCCACCAGCTTGCCGAGGAGCGGCAGTACCTTGAAGGAATACAGGTCGTACGCCGGCTTGATTGCCCTGGATGGCTGAGAGAACTCGAGTATCAGCACCTTGCCGCCCGGTTTGAGTACCCGCTGCATCTCGGCCAGAGCGGCCTCCTTGTGCGTGACGTTGCGCAGTCCGAAAGCGATGGAGACTCGGTCGAAGGCGTTGTCTGCAAACGGCAACGATTCGGCGTCGACCTGCGCCAGCTCGACGTTGCCCGCGATGCCGGCGTCGACGAGCCGGCGCCGGCCGTATTCGAGCATCGCCGCGTTGATGTCCGCCAGCACCACCCGGCCGCTCGGGCCGACGATACGGGCGAACTCGCGCGTCAGATCGCCGGTGCCGCCGGCGAGATCGAGGATTACCTGTCCCGGCCGCGCGTTGGCATGCTGGATCGTGTAGCGCTTCCAGAGCCTGTGCATGCCGGCGGACATCAGGTCGTTCATGATGTCGTAACGGCTTGCGACCGAGTCGAAGACCCCTTTTACGAGGTCGGCCTTGTCGTCGACGGGAACGTCTTTATAGCCGAAATGCGTGGTATCGGCGGGCTTGTCGGGGCTGTCCGTTCGGGGCGCCATGGCGAGATATCGTTACTGTTTTTCGCGAGCATACCCTGCTGCCTCGAGCCGGTCGAGGTAACGCTGCCAGTTTGCCGCCATATCCCGGCCCAGTTCGTAGAGGTATTGCCAGTTGTAAAGCCCGCTGTCGTGACCGTCGTCGAACACGAGACGCACCGCGTAGTGCCCGACCGGCTCGATATCGACGATGGCGACATTCTCCTTGCCGTGCTGCAGCGTCTCCTGGCCGGGGCCGTGGCCACGCACGTCCGCGCTCGGTGAATGCACGCGGAGGTACTCGAACGTGTACTCGAACTCGCTGCCGTCGTCGAAGCTGACGACCAGCAATCGCGGTTCTTTTCGGAGTCGAATTTCGGTGGGCTGAGGCATGGTCATTCCTTTCTTCAACCGTAGGAGCGGTTCTCGAAACGCGATTCCATGATTCGATCGCACGCCGAGGCGCACTCCTTCAGGCCGGCTTGATTCACAGAATATACCGGCTCAGGTCTTCGTCCTTCGACAGCTCGGCGAGGTGCTCGTCGACGTACCCGGCGTTGACCTGCAGGTTCGTGCCGCTCTTGTCGGATGCCTCGAACGATACCGTCTCGAGCAGCCGCTCCATGACCGTGTGCAGCCGGCGCGCACCGATGTTTTCGGTGTTTTCGTTGACCTGGTAAGCGACCTCGGCGAGACGGCGCACGCCGCTCTCGGTGAACTCGAGGTGCACGTCCTCGGTACCGAGCAAGGCGCTGTACTGCAGCGTCAGCGACGCGTCGGGTTCGGTCAGGATGCGCACGAAATCGTCGGTCGTGAGCGACTTGAGTTCGACGCGGATCGGGAAACGACCCTGGAGTTCCGGGATCAGGTCCGAAGGCTTGGACACGTGGAAGGCGCCGGACGCGATAAACAAAATGTGATCGGTCCTGACCATGCCGTACTTGGTGTTGACCGTGGAGCCCTCGACCAGCGGCAGCAGGTCGCGCTGCACGCCCTCGCGGGACACGTCAGCGCCCTGGGTCCCGGAGCGCCGGGCGACCTTGTCGAGTTCGTCGAGGAACACGATGCCGTGTTGTTCGACGGCTTCGAGCGCCTGTGCCTTGAGCTCCTCCTCGTCCACCATCTTCGCGGCTTCCTCGTCGGTCAGCTGCTTGAGCGCATCCCGGATCTTGAGCTTGCGCGTGCGGCGACGATTGCCGCCGAGGTTCTGGAACATGCCCTGCAGCTGGCTGGTCATCTCCTCCATGCCGGGCGGCGCCATGATCTCGATGCCCATCGGGATTGCCTGGACCTCGATCTCGATCTCACGGTCGTCGAGCCGGCCCTCGCGCAGCATCTTGCGAAACTTCTGGCGCGTGTCGCCGTCCTGCGCGGCAGGCTCGCTGCCCGGGTTGAATCCCATGGTTGGCGAGGCCGACGGCAGCAGCGCATCGAGCACGCGCTCTTCCGCGGCATCCTCCGCGCGGTGGCGGACCCGGGACATGGCATCCTCGCGGGTCATCTTGACGGCGACGTCCATCAGGTCGCGGATGATGCTGTCGACCTCCCGGCCGACGTAGCCGACCTCCGTGAACTTGGTCGCCTCCACCTTGACGAACGGGGCCTTCGCGAGCCGCGCGAGGCGGCGCGAGATTTCCGTCTTGCCCACGCCCGTTGGGCCGATCATCAGTATGTTCTTCGGTGTTATCTCGCTGCGCAGCGGCTCGTCGACCTGGACGCGGCGCCAGCGGTTCCTGAGCGCGATCGCAACGGCGCGCTTGGCTTCGTCCTGTCCGACGATGTGCTTGTCCAGCTCCTGGACGATCTCGCGGGGAGTCATCTGTGACATCAGCCCAGCTCCTCCACGACGACGTTGCGGTTGGTGTAGACGCAAATCTCGGCGGCGATCTCGAGCGCCTTTTCGACGATCTCGCGAGCGTCCAGTTCGGTGTTCTGCAGCAGCGCTTTCGCCGCGGCCTGCGCGAACGGGCCACCGGAGCCGATGGCCATCAGGTCATCCTCGGGCTCGATGACGTCGCCGTTACCGGAGATGATCAGCGAGGCGTCCTCGTTCGCCACGCACAGCAGGGCTTCGAGACGGCGCAGCCGCCGGTCGGTGCGCCAGTCCTTGGCCAGCTCGATCGCGGCCCGGGTCAGGTTGCCGTATTGCTCGAGTTTGCCCTCGAACAGCTCGAACAGCGTGAACGCGTCGGCAGTGCCGCCGGCGAAACCGGCGATGACCTTGCCGCCGGCCAGCAGCCGTACCTTGCGGGCGTTGCCCTTCATGATGGTATTACCCATGCTGACCTGTCCGTCGCCGGCCATCGCGACCCTGCCATTACGGCGCACCGAGACGATGGTTGTCCCACGAAACTGTTCCATGATGCGGTTCCTGAGCGATTGCCCGGTCGGGCGGGCGGTGTTGTGCGCGGCTACGGCTTGTCTTTGGCCCGCGCGCGCGGATGCGTTTTGTCGTATATCTGGGCGAGGTGTTGGAAGTCAAGGTGAGTATAGACCTGGGTCGTGGAGATGTTCGCGTGTCCCAGGAGTTCCTGCACGCCCCGCAGATCGTGACTCGACTCGAGCAGGTGGGTGGCGAAGGAATGCCGGAACAGGTGCGGATAGACGCGGGTATCGATGCCCTGGCGCCGCGCCCAGTGGTCCACGCGCGCCTGGATGCTGCGGCGGCTCAGGCGTGAGCCCCGCTGGCTGACGAACAGCGCCCGCTCGTCGGCGGCGGCCAGTGAGCCCCGTGACCGGTGCCATCGTGACAGCGCCTCGAGCGCCCGCCTGCCGACCGGCACGATGCGGTCCTTGTTCCCTTTGCCCGTCACGCGCACCGTCGCATCCTGCATGTCCACGTCGCCGAGATTGAGGTCGGCGAGTTCCGCGAGGCGGAGTCCGGACGAGTACAGCAGCTCCAGGATCGCCCGGTCCCGGTCGACCAGCGGCCCGTCCCCGGGTATTTCGAGGAGCCGCGCCATACGGTCGGCGTCCAGGTTCTCCGGCAGGCGCTTCGGGCCGCGTGGCGCGGACACGGATTGCACCGGGTTGCGCCTGACGTGCTTCTCCCTCACGAGGTAGCGGAAAAAGGTGCGCGCCGCCGACAGGCGCCGCTGGATGCTGCGCGGCGCAAGGCCGCGGCGGAAGCAGGTCGCCGAGTAGCTCCGAACGTGTTCGCTGTCGAGATCGGCCCAGCCGGACAGGCCGGTCCGGTCACACCACCCCTGCAGGTCCACGAGGTCGCGGCGGTAATGCTTGCAGGTTTCCGGCGACAGCCGGCGCTCGTACTCGAGGTGTCGGACGAAGGCGTCGATCCGGTCGGCTTCGGCGGCGTCCACGTGCCCGCGTCAGTACCGTTTCAGCGCGCCGGAAATCAGGTCGCCGACGCGCGCCAGGAAGTCGATGCTCATGCCCGGGTGGAAACGGTTCGCGTCGACGCTGCCGATTGCCAGGAAGCCCATACTCGCCTTGCTGCCGAGCGGCACCAGGGCCACCGAGCCGATATCCTCGGCATCGGAGCGGAACAGGAACTTGCGCTGCGCGTCGCGGACCCGGCCGCAACGCGGGCCGCTGCCCTTGAGGAAGGTGGCGAACGGCCTCAGCGAGTCGTCGTCCCGCTGGAGGGCGCGGAAGAAGCGGCCGGCATCGACGTCGCCGAAACGGTCCGGGTCGCCGAACAGCACGAGCACAGCCTGGTCGGCACCGAAGCCGGAGCGCACGGCCTCCTCGACCGCGGCCACGGTTGCGTTGAGACTGTCCGCTGCCAGCAAGTGGATGCTGAGCTGGTGGATCTTGGCGGCGAGGGCGTCGTTGTCGCGAGCCACCTGGATGATCTCCCTGAGCTGACGCTCGAGCTTGATCTCCTTCTGCCGCAGCATCGACACCTGGCGTTCGACGAGTGAGACCGTGCCGCCGGTCTCGTGCGGGACTCGCAGCTTGCTCAGCAGTTTCGGGTTGCGCTCGAAAAAGTCGGGATGTGCCGCCAGGTACCCGCTGATCGCCTCTTCGGTCGGCTCCGCGTCAGCGTACTCCCGCTTCGCTTGTGTGCTCATAAATCGATCTTTCCCTCGCTGATTAACTCGGCGTTTCCGGTCAGCCAGACCGGTTCTGCGTCGCCGCGCCAGCTTACCACGAGTTGCCCGCCCGGCACCCTCACGGTGACCGTGTCGTCCAGCTGTCCGAGACGCTGCCCCGCGACGACCGCGGCGCAGGCGCCGGTGCCGCAGGCCAGCGTTTCCCCCGCGCCTCTTTCGTAGACCCGCAGGTCAATGGCCTTGCGCCCGCGGATCGCCATGAAGCCGACATTCGTGCGCTCGGGGAAGCGTTCGTGGCGTTCGATCATCGGGCCCAGTCGTGCAACGTCCGCCGAGCCGGTATCGGGCACCTGCATTACGCAATGCGGGTTGCCCATGGACAGCACCGACACGTCGTAGTCGGCGCCGTCGACGGACAGCAGGTAACGGTCGGCCCTGCTATCGGCGATAAACGGGATCCGCGATGGTTCGAACTCCGGCGCCCCCATACTGACGGTTATTCGCCCGTCCTGCTCGATGCGTGCTTCGACCGGGCCCGCCGGACTCTCGAGTATCAGCACCCCGTTGTCGCCCGACTCGCGTGCGAGCATCCACGCCACGCAGCGGACGCCGTTGCCGCATTGCTCGACCTCGGAGCCGTCGGCATTGAAGATGCGATAGCCGGCGTCCGGCCCGTCGTCATGCATCGCCGTTACCCACATCAGCTGGTCGAAACCGGGCCCGGCGGATGCGTCGGCGAGGCGCCGCAGCGCGTCGACGCCAGGAGGCTCCGCGTCGTGTTTGCGGGCGTCGATAACGAGTATCCGGTTACCGGCGCCGTGCATTATCAAATAGTCGAGTTCCACGGTATCTCTGATGGACTTTTTCGGCCTCTGCATGTAGTTTACATAACCCCTCGTTATGCCCGATAACAAACCGGTTTCTAACAACTCCTGGGGAGAATAATGCGGCACATAATGGTTCTGAATGCGAAGGGTGGCTGCGGCAAGAGCACGCTCGCGACAAATATTGCATCTTACTTTGCCACAGAAGGCGCGGCCGTCGCGCTCGCCGATTACGACCCGCAGCGGTCGGGTCTCGATTGGCTGGATCGGCGCCCTGCCGACCGCCCCGAAATCGTCGGTGTGGCCGCTTACGAAGACGGCTTCCGGCGGGTGCCGAGGAGCGCGGATATCGTCGTCGTCGATGCGCCGGCGCGCTCCCACGGCAAGGAGCTGACGGACCTGGTCAATCATGCCGAGACGATCGTCGTCCCGGTGTTGCCGTCGACGATCGACATGCAGGCTTCTACGACATTCATCGAAGAACTCAGGAGCGTCGGCAAAATCCAGCGCAAGCAGGCGAAGATAGGCGCCGTCGCGAATCGCGTCCGTGACAACACGCTGATCTGGGGCGATCTCGACGAGTACCTGACCAAGGCGCGGGTTCCCTACATCGCCGCGTTGCGAGAGGCACAGAACTACGTGCGTGCCTACACCCGCGGCCTGGGCATCTTCGAGCTGCCGGAGTACCTCGCCTGGCCGGACTGGGAAGAGTGGGAGCCGCTGACGGCCTGGCTGAGAAGCAAGCGCAGTCAGCCGTAGGCGCGGTTCTCGAACCGCGACCAGGATCGCGCGCCGAGGCGCGCTCCTGCGGTCTATCCAGCAACCGCCCCGAACCCGGCGCTAGCCCGATTCAGACTCCTCGGCGAGGCTCGCGGCGATGCCGTCCGCCGCGTCGGCGTATTTCGGGATGATGCCGAGCACCTCGCGCATCTTCGTCGTGTCGACGATGCGCGATTCCCTGAGGAACGAGAGCCGCATCGGCGAGAAGGTCTGTTGTGCGTCTGCAAGGCTGATGACCGCGGGCGCCGGCAGCCCCGCCTGCCGCGCGACCTCGTTGCTGAACCAGGTGCCTGAGCGGTGGTCGCCGTCGCCGACATTGTAGATACCGTCGGGCACACCGGGCGCGAGGGCCGCCACGCAGCAGCTTGCGAGATCGTCGACGTGGATGCGGTTGCCCGGGCTGGCATCCTGCTCCCGCAGCACCGGCGATGCGTCACGAAGTCCCTCGGTGCCGAGCCGCCCCGGACCGTAGATGCCCGGCACCCGCAGCACCACCGCTGTCGTGTTGCGCCCGGTGCACCATTCCGCCAGCAGCCGTTCGGCGGCGACACGGCGCTCCGCGCGTGCGGTCTCGGGGCGAGGCTCGGACTTCTCGTCGACGCGTTCGCCGTCGCGATTGCCGTACACGCCGGTCGTGCTCAGGTAGATGATCCGTGCCGGCGGCTGTGGCAGCAGCGCCAGGAATCTCGCGAGTCTCGGGTCTCCCGGCTGGTCGGACGCGGGCGGCACGGAGTAGATGACGGCGTACTGCTCCGGCAACGCAATACGCAGGCGCTTGTCACGGTCGAGGTCCAGCCGCTCGTCGCCCGACCGGGAGCGCCCGAGGGCAACGGTGTCCGGCAGCCGCCGGAGTACACGCGTCCCGGTGTAGCCGGCGCCGACGAACAGGGTGATCACTTGCGTACCGGTCTGAGGTGCGGGATGGCTGTTTTGGGAGACTCGGCGACGAGGCTGAGGCCCTCGCGGAACGCATCGGCGGCGGCATCGCCTTCCCCGAGCCGGTTCAACAACTGGCCGTAGTCCTGGTAGGCCTCCGGCGTCGGCCGCAGCGAGATGACGGTTTCGAGGTAGCTTCGCGCCTTGCCCCAGAGTTCGTTACGCAGGCACAGGCGCGCCGCGGTAAGCAACAGGTCGGGGTCTTCCGGGTGACTTGCCAGCCAGCTCTCGGCCCGCTTCAGCTGCTTCGATGCGTCGGACCCTTCGACGAGGCCGAACAGCCGCACCAGGGGACCGCGCCATTCCTTTTTCAGCGCCGCCGCCAGTTCCTTCTCGGCCTGCTCGTGATTGCCGATCCTGATCAGCGCGGAGAAGTAGGCTTCGAGCAGCTCGAGATCGGAACGCAGGTTCCGCGGCACGTTCTTCCAGGCAGCCTTGACCGCGTCGCCGTCCTCCGCTCGATCGAGATGCTCGCGATGAACGCGGACGGTCCACTTGCGGATGGCCTCGGCGGTGATGCGTCCCTGCGCTTTCAGGCGTGGCAGCAGCGCCCCCAGGCTGTCCCAGTCCTCTAGCCGGTAATACAGCTTGCCGAGCAGCCCGAGCGCGTAGCTGTGATCACGCGAGTTCTCCTCGATACGCCGCAGCGTCGCCAGCGCCTGCTCGTACTGGTGGCGGTCGAGCTGCAGCTCGGCCTGCGTCAGAAGTACCGCGTTCGTGGCGGCGGGCGTATTTTCGTACGCGAGCTTCAGCCATTCGTCGCGACGCTGGTCATTGCCCTGCAGGTGTGCTGCGCGGGCCGCTTGCAGATAGTTGAGTAGCGGCGTGTCGCTGGTGCCGGCAGCCCGCGCCATCAGCTTTTCGCCGCGCGCGAAGTTGCCTTCGGCAACCTCGATCATGCCTCGTGTCAGCTTCTGCCCGGCCCGGCCCGCGCGGTAGCGGCCGGCGGCCTCGCCGATCAGGCGGGGCGCAATGATGATCTTGCGGATTGCCCAGACGGCGACCACCAGCACGATGGCGATGCCGAGCAGGACGGGCACCGACATCTCCACGAAATAGCCACGGAAATTGATGGCAACGTAACCGGGATCCTGCAGCAGGAAATGCGCCGCGAATGCGAAGACGAGAGTCGCAATGACGACGATGATGCTGAACTTCATTGCGCGGTCTCGGACAGCACCCGGAACTGGCGAATCAGCCGCAGCGATTCGGAGATGTCGGGCGCCTTGACCGCGACCATGCTGTCACGGATTTCGGCGATCGTGTCACGCACGCTTGCGACCGGCGCGCTGCCGACGTCGAAAAATTGCGTCAGCAACGTGTCGGCATCCTCGAGGCTCTGTTCGAAGATCGCCTGCTCGCCACGCAGCAACGCAAGCCTGGCTGCCTGCAACTGCAGGGCGAGATTGCTGCGAATCAGTCGTGCAGCATCGGGGGTGAGCAGGGCGCGTGTCTCCTCGTCCGGCGGAGTCACCCTGACGAGGCCCGACATCGCTTCCTTCACCGAGGACCAGGCTCTCGCGGCCGCACCCTGTTCTTCTTCCGGGTCACCCCCGGCGTCGCCGGATCGGCCGCTCGCGGCGCGCAACGGCAGGGACTCGACGACCCGGGAAAGGCTCGCGAGCGTCAGCGTCGCGCCTTCCAGGTCGGGTTTTTCCATGGCCTCCAGCGCCGCGAGCTCCTCTGCGAGGGCTCGCCTCACGCCGGTGAGCGCCGGGTTGGCCATCTGCACGACGCGCTCGTCGGCCATTTCCAGCGCGAGCATGGCGAGCCGCGGGTTGTTGCCCAGCTGCAGCTGCGCGTTCGCGATCTGCATGTAGTACTCGGCCTCGGCGAGCAGCCACGTGTCGCGGGCGCCCGCCGACGCCCCCTGCATGGCGGCGATGGAGTTCTCGAGGTTCGACATGCGCCCCGGGAGCGAGTCCAGCAGGTCGGCGCGGCGATCGATATCGCGTTGCAGGTCCGCAAGGCGCGTCTCGAGAGCCTCGTTGCTCGACACGAGATCCTCGAGCCCCTCGTCCAGGCCGGACAGGGACGCCCGCGATTCGTCGATGCGGCTTGCGAGACGCGCCAGGGATTCCGTGCTCGCCTCCTCGACAGCCCGCGTGCGGCGGTCCTCCATGATCATGTAGCCGACGGCCGCGAGCGTCAGCAGCGCCAGGAACAGGGCCAGCCACGACACCGGCGAGGTGCCGCGCCGGGGTTGCGCGGCGGGCCGCGGCGCTTTTTCATCCTGCTCCGCGGTTGCGTGATCGTCGGCCGGTGCGTGATCTTCAGCGCTTTCCGGCGACACGGCTTCCCCGGCCCCGGCTTCCGCCGTTTCCTTGTCTTTAATGTCTTCGCTCATGAGTTCTGTCCGGAACTGTGAGGCGCGGGTGCCGCGATTGCGCGCACGATATCGTCTGCGCCCGGCCCGTCCGCAAGCGTCGCCGGACAGCCGGGCAGGCGGTCTTCGATCTCTTTTATCACACGAGACGCCGGCGTAACCAGTCGCGTTGTTGCTAATGCCCCGCGCCAGGATTCGGCCAGCAAGGCCAGCAGATTGTCGAATGACTCCACGCTCATGACGACAACGGCGCCGATCTCGCCGCTTTCGAGCTGCCGTCCGATGGCTTCGATTCGCGGCTCTGCGTAATCGGGCATGCGGCGCGCGTAGACCTCGAGGTAGTCGACGTTCGCGCCTCGCTCACGCAGTGTCGTCGCGAGCAGCTCGCGGCCGCCGTTGCCGCGAATGATGCGCACGGTCTTGCCGCGCACGTCTTTGAGTGCGGGTTCTTCGAGCAGGCTCTCGCTGTCGAAACCGCTTGCGGGCCGAATATCGACGACCCGGGCAGCCCCCTCGATTGCCGCGGCTGTCGCCGGGCCGACGGCGGCGATGGCGGCGTCGCCGGACCAGGCAAGCCCGTGTTCGACCGCATTGCGGCTGACGAATATGGCGATATCGGGGTCGTCGCGGCCGGAGAGGTCGGCCTGTATGCGCTGCGGATCGCGGGGCGCGATCTCGATGACCGGAAACGCGATGGGGCGGCCGCCCGCCGCCTCGATGGCCGAGACGAGTTCGCCGGCCTGCGCGGCCGGACGGGTCACGAGCACGCCGACGCCCGCAAGCGGGGCGTCAGCCATTCGCTGCAGCCGCCTGTTCGAGCAGTTCGCCGGCACCCTGTTGAAGTAATGATGCGGCCAGCTGCCGGCCGATCCTCTCCGCATCACCGGCCGGGCCCTCGAGCGAGTCGCGCAACGCGCGGCTGCCATCAGGCAGGGCGACCAGCGCCGTCAGGTGCAGGCGATCCGCCGAGATGGTCGCGTAGGTGGCGACCGGTGACTGGCAATTCGCCTGCAGGGTGAGCGAGACGGCGCGCTCGGCAATGGTCGTCTTCGCGGTCTCGCCATGCTCGAGCTTGCCGAGCACACCCCGGAGGTCCTCGCGTGCCGAGAGACACTCGATGCCGATGACCCCCTGGGCCGCCGCAGGCAGCATCTGCTCCGTCGCGAACTGCTGGCGGATGTGCTGCTGCAGGCCGAGTCGCTCGAGTCCCGCGGCAGCGAGGATGATGGCGTCGTATTCGCCGGCCTCGAGCTTCGCCAGCCGCGTGTTGACGTTGCCGCGCAGCGGCTCGATCACGAGATCGGGGCGCATCATCCTGAGTTGCGCCTGGCGCCTCAGGCTGGAACTTCCGACGCGTGCCGCTTCGGGCAGCTCATCGAGCGAACCGTAGTTCGTCGAAACGAAGGCGTCCGCGTGATTGGCGCGGCTCAGCACCGCGGCAACGCAGAATCCCCGCGGCATTTCCGCGGGCACGTCCTTCATCGAGTGCACGGCGATGTCGGCGTCGCCTTGCTGCATGGCGACCTCGAGTTCCTTTATGAACAGTCCCTTGCCGCCGATTTTCTGAAGGCTGCGGTCGAGGATTTCGTCGCCACGCGTCGACAGCGGTACGAGCTGCACGTCATCGACCTCGTCGAGCTGTCCCAGTCTTTCCGCGACGTGTTCGGCTTGCCACAGGGCGAGCGCGCTTTTACGAGTGGCGATTCGGATCAACAATGGCTTTCAACCTCCTTTCAGGCGCCGGCGGACGTCCGCGAGGTGCCGGCGACTGATTATCAACTCGTTTTCCGGTTGTTGCGAGCTGTCGCGCAACACGACATGGTGCTTGCCGTCATCGGTCTTCGCGAGCCGCTCGATCTTGTCGACCGCGACGACGGCGCCGCGGTGGATGCGGACGAAGTCGGCGGCAAATTCTTCCTCGAGCGATTTCAGCGATTCGTCGATCAGGTCCTCGCCGCCGGAATGGTGTACGCAGACGTATTTCTGGTCGGCCTGAAAATAGTGCACGTCGTCGAGCGGAATGAGCTTCAGCTGGCCGTGAGACAGCGACGAGACATGATTGCGGCGCCGCTGCATCTGCGGCGCTGTGGCGACCTCGCTGAGGGTGCCCGCCGCGAGTCTCGCCGCCTGTTCGAGTGCGCGCGCAAGCCGTTCGCGACGGACGGGTTTCAGCACGTAGCCGATGGCCCTGGCCTCGAAGGCGTCGATGGCGTACTGGTCGTAGGCGGTTGCAAACACGATCGCGGGCGGCGGATCCAGCTTGTTGAGGTGATGGGCGGCTTCGATGCCGTCCACCCCGGGCATGCGAATATCGAGCAACACGATGTCGGGACGTGTCTCGGCCGCCAGCCTGACGGCTTCCTCGCCATTGCCGGCTTCGCCGGCCACCTCGTAGTCGTCGAAGTCGTCGATCAGCTGCCGCAGGCGGTCGCGTGCGGGCTTCTCGTCGTCAACGATCAGTATCTTCATCGACACGTCAGGCCTGCGTGTGCTCGAGCGGGAATCGCAGGCTCACCGTGAACCGGTCGCTGTCGTCGGTAACGGATACCGATGCCCGGTTGCCGTAGGCGAGTTCGAATCGCTGGCGGATGTTGCTCATTGCCATCTTGTTGCCGTGTTTCGAGCTGCGCGAGCCGGTGGCGACGGGGTTCGACACGGAGATGAGCAGTTCCTTGCCGTCGCGTCGGCCGGACACCGACACCTCGCCGCCGTCGGGCAGCTGCTCGATGCCGTGATAGATCGCGTTCTCGAGGAGCGGCTGAATGGTGAGGCTGGGGATGAGCGCGCGCATCGGCAGGTCATCGACGTCCCAGCGCACCCGCAGCCGGTCGCCGAGGCGCAGTTTCTCGATGCGCTGGTAAATGGCCGCGGTCTCCAGTTCCTGCTTGAGCGTGGTGCGGTTCTGGGAGGTATTCAGATTGGCGCGCAGCAGGTCGGACAGGTCTTCGACCGCCTCCTCGGCCTGGCGCGGATCCGAGCGTGTCAGCGAGGCGATCGTGTTCATGCTGTTGAAGAGGAAGTGCGGGCGGATGAGTGCCTGCAGCGCGCTGATCCGCGCCTGGGCTTCCAGCACGATGCTGCGCCGCCATTCGCTGGAGACATACAGGTAACGCATGCCCAGCGCGATGACGATGGCGCTCACCATGAAGGTCCGGAACAGGAACCCGGCGTGCGAGTCGTGGATGATCACGGACTGAGCGAAGATGCGGGTCAACTGGTAGGCGATCTCCGCCAGTAGCAGGCACATCGCGAGCAGGATGATGAATCCGAGTATGAACGCCCGCGTTTTGCCGGCCCCCTCCAGGCGGCTGCGTAGCATGCACATCAGGGCGCAGCCGAGCAGGGACAGCCAGAGCACGAACAGGGCGGTCTTGGACAGCTCGAACAGGAACCGGCCGGGGCCCGCGGAACCCGCGAGGGTCAGAACGATGGCGACCAGCGCGGCAACGAGCACGACCACGAATACCGTGCTGGCCGCACAGAAGTCAGGCAGATATGCCTGGGAGCCGGACTCGGCGGAATTGCGGGAACTGGGGGCTACAGCCAAACCTGGCGCTCCTCACGACCTGAGTGCGGATTGTAGCGCCGGGGGAAGCGCTTTGCTCCAGGCGTGGGTCTGCTCTAGGAGCAGTGCTCCTGGATGGCCTCTTCGACCTTGCGACGCGCTTCCATCGTCTGCTCTTCGTCGAGGTATTCGCGCTCGCCGGCCGCGTTCTCGCGGTACAGCCGGCGCGACTGCAGGTAGGTTTCGAGGCGGGCGCGGTGCTCCTGGCACTTGGCGGCGCGCTCTTCCACTTCGGCGCGCGCCTGCGCTTCGGCCTCGCGCTGGCTCTGCGCCTCTGACCGGGCTTCCTCGAGCGCCGCCATGTAATCGCGCCGCTTCTGAACCTGGGCCGTGACCGCTTTGCCGCTGGTTCCGGAATAGGTGACGTCCAGCCGCTCCTCGCCGGATTCGCCCGACGGGCGATCCACGTAGTGGACGCTGCCGTTTTCGTCGACGTACTTGTAAATCTCGCCGGCGAAGGCGCTGCTCGTCAGGCCCGCGGCAGTGATAACGAGTACGATAAATTTGCGTTTCATGGCTAACCTTCCGTGTGCAGACCACGCATTGCATAGCATTGAACAACAAGAGCATTCAACCACGACAGGTACAAATCTGCCGTGATTGCGTTCACAGGGATGGCGTGCGCTGTGTCGCATTTTTTCTCAAGCGCAAAAAAAAGCGGGCCCGAGGGCCCGCCAAGTCTTTGTTTTCAAAGGGGATGTTGCTTTTTTGGTGGGGGACGTTATGTCATCAGTCGGCGGTCGTGAATTCCGGGTAGGCCTCGAGGCCGCACTCCGAAATGTCCACGCCCTCGTACTCCGCCTCCTCGGAGACGCGGAGGCCGAGCGTTTTCTTGATCGCGAACCAGAACACGAAGCTGGTGCCGAATACCCACGCGAAGATTGCGACGATGCCCTTCAGCTGGGCAATGAGCGATGCGTCCGGGTTCGTGAAACACACTGCGAGCAGGCCCCAGATGCC